>JACQTJ010000067.1 GCA_016210855.1 Acidobacteriota bacterium
CCCATGCGTCCGGATGCATCCGGGACGCATAACGCATCGCGGGTGGAGTAGGGGGGCACCCCCCGGCTCCTCGCCCGCCCCCGGCGCCACCGGCCCCCCGCTCTTTGGGAGCTAGCTCCGCAAGCGGTAGTGCCCGCGGTGCACAAACTCCAAGAATCCCAAGTCTCGAAGCCGCTGCAGTTGCTGACGAATCTTGTCCTGCACGTGCCGGTTCTTCGGATGCAAGCTCTGCAGCCTTTCGGTGTAGGCATAAACCTCAGTGAGACTAAACTCGCCCTTTCCGATTGAACGGACGGCATTCAGGACATCCACTGTCCAACCGCGGTTTTCGACTCGCTGGTTTTGAAGAGGAAGCAAGCGCTTATACTGTTCGCGAACCCTGCGCGGGTCAGTCGATCTTCCATCCAGAACCATCGGAATCTTTGCATCAGAGGCTATGTTCGCGAGGATAAAGTCGCAACCAATCCATGCGCTGTGCCTACCTTTGGGGCGAGTTGGGTTTCGCACGGCGATGGCCAAGAGAAAAGACAAAACGGGGAATCAGGAGCAGGGTTTGTATCCTCCAGCGGTCTGGGTCATAGTGAAGTGCCAACAAATTCGGGGTTCGTCCAGACAGGACTGTTTGGCGCATAGTTGCGTAGTCGGCATCGGCCAGCCGATTGGTAATCGGGCGAGATTGGCTCTTGAGCTGAAAGTGTGAATCGCATTGCGGGCAGGCAAAGTCGAATGCCTTGGTGCTGTGGGGAGCGCGGCTGAGGCGCGGGGAAGTGCAGTGCGTGCAGTAAAGATTCGATTCGCCCCAGGCTTCCGTGATTACGCGGACGCGCTGAGTGGGGCTTTTGTAGCTCGCGGCCAGTTCAACGGGGAGCTCAAGTTCCACGCCGAGATTAGATCACAGTTCATTGGGCCAAATAAATCTCCGTTTCCGTCTTGATAACCGAAAAAACGGGCACGTTGCGGTGTCGGCTATTCCGAAACGACTCCCAGGCGTCTTCGAGGGTTTGTGCCGCAACCGAGTAAATGACCTCGCGTTCGTCTCGGCCGACAAAGAAGTACTTGCACTCGCGATGGACGAGTTTTGGTTCGAGAGGCATCTTCAGCGTCCGTGCCCGCCCTGATCGATCCACAAAGCAGGCCCGGAGATCAAGCCCTGCGCCAAAGGCGCACACGGCCACCAAGACGGCGCAGGTCTCACCGGCAAGCCGGGCGAGCGCCAAGCCAGCCAAGGCCGCATCGGCTTCAATACCGAGCACCGCGCGCACGAGTCGCATGGCGGCTAGGGCCGTGGTTCCACTGCCGAGGAAGGGGTCGAGGACGAGGTCGCCTTCGTTGGAGGAGGCGAGCAGGATGCGCTCGAGCAAGGCCAGGGGCTTTTGCGTGGGGTGCTTGCCGAAGCGCTTCTCGGCCGGCTCGGGCGGGGCAATCTCCCAGACGCTTTTCATCTGCCGGCCGCCGGCCAGCTCCCGCATCAGTTTGTAGTGGAAGGTGTGGCGGCTCTTGCGGCTCTTGGCCGCCCAGATAATCGTTTCGGTGGCGTGGGTGAAGTAGCGGCAGGAAAGATTCGGCGGAGGGTTGGGCTTCACCCAGGTGATGTCGTTCAGCAGCTTGTAGCCTAGCTGCTGCAAGGCAAAGCCGACCGAGTGGATGACGTGGCTGGTGCCACTCACCCAGAGGGTGCCGTTCGGCTTCAGCACCCGTTGGCAGGCGGCCAGCCAGGCTCGGTTGAATTCGTGGTTAACCTCCGGGCCCTGGCTCTTGTCCCACTCCCCTTTGTTCACCGAAACCATCTTGCCGGCGTGGCAGGTGATGCCGTCATTGGAGAGAAAGTAGGGCGGGTCGGCAAAAATGAGGTCAACCGACTCCTCCGGCAGGCGGGGCAGGAGTTCCAGGCAGTCACCCTGGTAGATGGTGATGTGGTGCTTGGGGTCGTGAAAAACCGGCTCGGGCAGGGAAGCGGCACCGCTTCCGGGGGAAGGGCCTTTGGCTCTTGGGTGTCGGGTGGCCGCCACAGCGCGTCCTGATTGGATCGATCCACAGATCGGCAGGAAAGATCAAGATCAATAAACCGTCAGGGCAGGGTTTGAACCCTGCCGTAAAGGAGCGCCTTCAACCGGGGGCTTCAGCCCCTGAGGGCCTCAGCGGCTAAAGCCGCTGATTGTTGGGTCTTGCTTGCGGCACGGCTGAAGCCGTGCCCTGACGAGCCGTGCCCTGACGAGCCGCGCCCTGACGAGCCGCGCCCTGACGAGCCGTGCGGTGACGCCTCTACCTGGTTGTGCCTCCGAGGTAGCGGAGGATGAGGAGAGTAATATCGTCGGCCTGGTAGGCGTCGCGGGTGTAGGCGTCGAGCTCGGCCAGGATGGCCGCCTGCAACTCTTCCACCGAGTCCCCGGCGTGCCGCCCCACCGTCTCCTGCAAGCGCTCCAGGGTGAACTGCTCGTCCTTGACGTCCACGGCTTCGTTCACCCCGTCCGTGTAGAGCACCAGGGTATCGCCCGGCTCGAGCTTCGAGCGCCGCGAGCAGAACTCGGCTTCGGGAATCAGCCCAATGGGCAGGGACTCCGAAGCCATCGCGTGCTCGACCTTGCCGCCGCGCACCAGGAGTGGCGGCAGGTGCCCGGCGTTCAGGTAGGTCAGCCCGCCGTCCCGCCCCAGGATGCCGAAAAACAGGGTGGCGTAGCGCCGCACTTCTGAGTGCTCGCAGATGAAGCGGTTGACGTGGGCAAACACTTGCGCCGGCTCCTGCCCCAGCGTCATCGCCGAAAACGTTCCCTGGAGCATCGCCGTCACCAGCGCCGCCCCCAGCCCCTTGCCGCAGACGTCGGCGATGACGAAGGCGGTGCGCTGGGCGTCGAGTTCCATCAGGTCGAAATAGTCTCCGCCCACGGCCAGGCAGGAGCGGTTGACGCCGGTGACCTGGAAGTGGGGATAGGGCTTGAAGCCTTTGGGCAGGAGGGCCTGCTGGATTTCGCGGGCGATGGTGAGCTCCTGCTCGAGGCGCTTGCGCTCCATTTCCTTCAGCACCAGGCGGGCGTTGTCCAGTACGTCGGCGGCCTCGGTGGCCAGGGCGTCCAGCACCTTGCGGTCGAGCTGCGAGAAAGCCAGGGGCCGGCGGCTGTCGAGGTAAAGCAGCCCCAGCAGGTCCTCCGGGCCGGGCACGAAGGTCATGTCCCCGGCGCGGCGTTGCTGGAGACTCAAGAGAGGGATGGCCACGACCGAGCGCAGCTCTTGCTCGACCACGCTCTTCGCCTCCCGCAGCGCCACCCGGGCCACGTCCTCGACGACCACGCTCTTCTGCTTCTCGAGGGCCTGGGCGACGGCTGTGCGCGTCATGCGGACGCTTTCGGGCGGGAGGGCTTTGGCTCCGCGCTGCCGGGCCAGCACCGGGCGCGGCTCGCCCTTGGCCTCCGCCTGCAGCAGCACCCCGCGGTCGGCCCCGGTGAGCTCGATGGCGTGGTCCACAACCTTGGCCAGGATGTCTTCAAGCGGGAGCTGGGACTGAAGCAGGGCGGTGGCCTCGAGCAGCAGGCTCAACTGGCGCAGGCCGCTCGTGCCGGGCTCGAGTTCGCGGGTCTGCTCCAGGCGGTCGAGGAGTTGCTCAACGGAAGCTGACGCCGGGCCGCGGCGAAAGACGAGCGTGGGAGAGTCGGGCAGGCCGAAGCTGATGGTGTCGCCGTCCTGGAGCAGGCGGGAGGCGATTTTTTCGCCGTTGACGAAGATTCCTCCATGGCGCTGCCCGCGATCTTCCAGGCGAAAGCCGCCATCCGCGTAGCTCAGCATGGCGCAGGTTCGTGAGATGCGCTTGTCCTCCAAGAGCAGGTCGTTGCCCGCTGCCTGGCCGCGACCGATGAAGAACGGCGACTTCGTGACCTTCACCTGCTGCCGGGCCCCGTCGGCCCGGCAGACCTCCAGGATCGCTTCGGGAATGGGCGGAAACTCGGGCATGCTGACTGAATCTTATCATTCGCCTTCCAGCCGGGCTAGAATCAAACCCCCAGAGTCCCCGATGACCCGCAACCCGAAGACCGCCTATCTTTCCCTCGGGTCGAACCTGGGCGACCGCGCCGTCCAGATCGAGCAGGCCGTGAAAGCCCTCGCCTCGGCCGGCATCATCGTGCGGCGACGCTCGGCTCTCTATGAGACCGAGCCGGTGGGAATGCGCGCGCAGCGGTGGTTTCTGAATTGCGTCCTGGAGGTCGAGACCGAGCTGATGCCGCTCGCGCTGCTACGGGCGCTCAAGCGCATCGAGTGCCAACTGGGGTCCCGGCCGGCGGGCGAGCTCCAACCGCCTGCTCGCCGCCTGGACATTGACATCCTCATCTATGCGGGCCACGTGATGCGCGCCCCGGAGCTCACCCTTCCTCATCCCCGGCTGGCCGAGCGCCGCTTTGTGCTGGAGCCGCTGCGGGAGCTCGCGCCGGACTGGCGCCATCCGCTCACGGGGCTGACCCCAGCCGAGATGCTCGCCGGGCTCTCCGACCACTTCGCCGTCCGGCGCTGGAGCGGCGGCTAGCGGGGCCGCTGCTGGTTTGGCAACGGAACGGGCCGCGGCAATGGGTGCGCCACGGCTTCCTTGCGCAGCTTGTTGAAGTGCAGAAGCGGCTCACCCCTCTCCCACAGCGAGGCCAGCTGGAAGACGCTGTAGCGCGGGTGCTCGATCTCGACCAGGCGGTACTCGCCCGGCTCGACCTCGATGATCTGCTTGCCGTCCTGCTCGGCCAGGAAGCGCTCCGCGTCCTCGACCCCGGCCCGGGCGTGCTCGACCCCGGGAACGCTCAGCGCCTCCACCACGTAGCTGCGCAGCAACTTCTCCCGGTAGCGCTCGAACAGGCCCGGGTCGGCAAACAGGTCGGCCCAGACCACTTCGCCGTTGATGGCCACCACCACGCCGACAACATTCTTGCCCCGCAAGGCTTCGCGCAGGGCCCGCTCGTAGTCGCGGGCCAGGCTGGAGCTGGCTTCGTCAATGCGTCGCTTGAACACCTCGGAGTTCTCCAGCTGGGTGTAGCTTGAGGAATCGGCCAACGCGGTGCGAACCGGGGCGGCTGCTGCCCGGCCGCCGGCCGTGAGATTCTCCGCCACGCCGCCCCGCACGGCGTCGTTCGCCTGCCACACTTCCTGCTGGTTCTTGGCCACGGCCGCCTTCTCGCGCACCTTGGGCGCGGCCATTAAGCCCTTGCCCTCGAAGGCCAACGAAGCCCCGTGCCAGCGGCCGGGCTCAACGCAGAAAACCTCCAAGGGCAGCGGGTCAGCTCCCGGGGGGATGAGGCGGTCCTTGGAGATGACCCGGTCCTGCTTGCCTCCGGTGACGATTTCGCCCGCCAGCAGCAGCAGGGCTTTCTTCGAGTGGTTGACCAGCACCAGCGTGTTCACCTGGGCCCGGTCCGGCGGTGGCACGCCCGGCCGGTGCCGGATGATTCGGGCCCCGAGCTCGGTCACTTCGACCTCGCCCGAGCCCAGACCTTCATCGAGGGTGATGTAGCTCGTGCTGTCGTGGCGGCTGCCGGCCGTAACCGGAAACAGCGCCAGGTTGGAATACCGAATCGGTTCATGGACCTGCCAGCCGGGCTCGGGCCCCGGCAAAGCCACGGCTCTGGCCGGGCTCGGCCGCCCCGCCAACGGCATTGTTAGCAGCGCAGCCAAGACCAGCGAAAGGAAAATCAAGCGCTGACCCATCGAATCCTCCCACCCCGCCTTCCCTTGGTTAGACGGGCGAGCGGCCCGAGGGGTTTGAATGTTCTTGGCCGCTTTTCCGCCCCCGACTATAATCGCCCGGCAGCCCCCAAAGTTCCCTTGGCCGCGCCACCCCAATTCGCTCCGCCCCGCTACGTGGCCATCGAGGGGCCCATCCGAGTGGGGAAGTCCACCCTGGCACGCATCCTCGCCGACCGCTTGCACGCCCGGCTGTTGTCCGATCGCACCGATAACCCCCATCTCGCCGACTTCTACGCCGAAAAGCCTGGGGCTGCCTTCCGCGTCCAGATGCACTTCCTGCTGGGGCGCTACCGACAGTTGCACGACCTGGCCCTCGAGCACGACCCGCGGCCGCTCATCTGCGACTACCTGTTCGAAAAGGACCGCATCTTCGCCGCGCTGAATCTGGGCGACGAGGAACTCAAGGTCTATGAGCAGTACTACGAGCTCTTTCGTCCCCAGCTGCGAACCCCCGACCTGGTCATCTACCTCCAGGCCACTCCCGCCGTGTTGCGCAAGCGCCTGAAGAAAAGCCCGGCCGCGGCCAGCGAGCGCGACATCTCCGACGCCTACCTCGAGGCGGTAGTCGAGGCCTATGAGCACTTCTTCTTCCGCTACAGCGGATCAAACCTGCTCATCGTCAACACCAGCGAGATTGACTTCGTCGAGCGACACCAGGATTTGCAGACCTTGCTGCGCCGGCTGAGCGAGCCGGTCAAGGGAACCCAATACTTTCTCCCCCTGGGCCCCGGTTGACCGCCGCCAAAATTCGTTGTTGCCAAAGCCTGGCGAGCGGTATCTAATGACTGCGTAGGGATTGCAGCCGTACGGCGCGATACCCGGAGGACAACATGAGCACCCTTCCGTCGGCCCCCAACGGGCCAGCCGGACGGGAGACCCGCCCCGCCAAGAACGGGGTAGACAAGGTCACCGTACCGGACATCCTCAGCAAGAAATCCCGCGGCGAAAGGATCACCTGCCTGACCGCCTACGACTACCCGACCGCCCGCATCGTGGACGCGGCCGGCGTGGACATCATCCTAGTAGGCGACTCGCTCGGCATGGTGGTTCTCGGCTACGAGAACACCCTGCCAGTGACGATGGACGAAATGCTCCACCACACCCGGGCTGTGCGTCGCGGCACCCAGCGGGCGTTGCTCGTGGCGGATATGCCGTTCGGCAGCTTCCAGTTGGAGTTGGCCGAGGCCGTCGCCAATGCTGTGCGCTTCGTCAAGGAGGCCGGGGCCGAGGCGGTGAAGTTCGAAGGCGGCGAAAAGCGCCTCGAGCTCGTCGCCCGCTTGGTGGAAAACGATATCCCGGTCATGGGCCATATCGGCCTCACCCCGCAATCGATCCACGCCCTGGGCGGCTTCAAGGTGCAGGGGAAGACCTTGGCCGCGGCCGAGCAGCTCGTGCGCGATGCCCGCGCCGTCGAAGCCGCCGGGGCCTTCTCGCTCGTGCTCGAAAGCATCCCGACGGAAGTCGCCGAGCGCATCACGCGGGAGCTCAAGGTTCCCACCATCGGCATCGGCGCCGGAGCCGGCTGCGACGGCCAAGTGCTGGTCTGGCACGACCTGGTGGGGCTGAGCTTCGGGGTGCAGCCGAAGTTCGCCCGCCGTTATGCCGACCTGCGCGCCGCGCTCGAGCAGGCCGTGCGGGGCTTTGTCAGCGACGTGCACGCCGGCGCCTTTCCTGGCGAGGCCGAGACCACTCACTTGGCGCCGGACGTGCGCGAGCAGTGGCTCGCCCGGGCGTCGAAATAGCGCGAAGGAGTCACCATGGTTCCGCTGGCCACTCTCCGGGAGCTTTTTGACTACAACTACTGGGCGCGGGACCGCCAACTGGAAGCCTGCGCGGCGCTCACACCGGAGCAGTTCACCCGTCCGCTCGGCAGCAGCTTTTCCTCGCTGCGCGACACCCTCGTGCACCTCGTAGCCGCGGAATGGGTATGGCTGGAGCGGTGGCGCGGGCATTCGCCCACCCCACGGGAGGCCGAGGACTTCCGAGCCGAAAACTTTCCTACTCTGTCCTCCATCGAACAGAGCTGGCGAAGCGTGGAGCAGGGAGTCCGCCAGTACTTGGCCGGCTTAGCCGAGGAGTCTCTGACGCGGCCACTGACCTACCAGAACCTCAAGGGCGAGACGTGGACGTACGCGCTGTGGCGGGCGCTGTGCCACCTCGTGAACCACCAGACCTATCACCGCGGGCAAGTCACCACCATGTTGCGCCAGCTCGGCGCTCAAGCCTCAGGGGTGGATTTTCTCGTCTGCCATGATCGCGGCTTTCAGAAGTGAGTCCGCTGGGAGTCGAGGGAGCGAGCGACGATGATACCGGTTGCCGTCTTTCGGGAATTCTTCGACTACAACTGGTGGGCGCGCGACCGGCAGCTCGAAGCCTGCGCCGCTCTTACCGAGGAGCAGTTCTTGCGCCCTTTGGGAAACAGCTTTTCCTCGCTCCGCGACACGCTGGCGCACCTGGTCGGAGCGGAGTGGATCTGGCTGGAGGCTTGGCGAGGACATTCGCCGACGCCGCAGGAACGCCGCGCGTATGCTCCGGAAACATTCCCGACGCTGACTGCGGTGCGGGAGCGTTGGCAAACGCTGGAACGAGAGATGCGGGAGTATCTGGCGGGCTTGTCAGAAGAGACCCTTTCCCGTCCCTTTACCGTCAGCCGGCGAGGGCAGGCCTGTACTTACCCTCTCTGGCGAACTCTCTTCCACCTCGTGAATCACCAGACTTACCATCGGGGCCAGGTGACTACGTTGCTGCGCCAACTGGGCGCCCAGCCTCCGGCGGTGGATTTCCTCGCGGCCCACGACGTTGGCTTTCGCCGCTGATAGCGCCGCTGCCACACGCGCAATCGAGCCTCGGAGGTGCCCATGATTCCTCTGGCCGTCTTTCAAAGGCTGTTCGATTACAACTGGTGGGCGCGCGACCGGCAGCTCGAAGCGTGCGCTGCGCTGACCACAGAGCAGTTCCTGCGGCCGCTCGGCAGCAGTTTCTCTTCGGTGCGCGATACGCTGGCACACTTGGTCGGGGTCGAGTGGCTGTATCTCGAGCGCTGGCACGGCCGCTCCCCGCGCGCGCTACCGACACCCCAAGGATATCCCACGGTGGCGACCCTACGCCAACGCTGGGCGGAGGTTGAGCAGCAGCTGCGCCACTGCTTGGCGCGCACCACCGACGCCGAGCTGGCAGAGACACTAACCTTCACCACCATGCGCGGCGAGCCACGCACCACCACCCGCTGGGAGACCCTGTATCACCTGCTCAACCACCAGAGCTACCACCGCGGCCAGGTCACCACGCTCCTGCGGCAGCTCGGCGCCGCTCCGGCAGCGGTGGACTTCTACGTCTTTCTCGACGCCCGCCGATGAAGACCCTGACCCGGGTGGCAGAAATGCAGGTGGCCGCCAGCGGAGCCCGTGCCCTGGGCAAGCGGCTCGGCTTCGTGCCCACCATGGGCGCCCTGCACGAAGGGCATCTCTCCCTGGTCCGGCGGGCGAAACAGGACACTGACCTCACGGTGGTCTCCATCTTCGTCAACCCCGCTCAGTTTGGCCCGAGCGAAGACTACTTGAACTATCCCCGCGACCTTGAGCGCGACAGCGGCCTTTTGCGCGGCGAAGGCGTGGATTTCCTCTTCGCCCCCCCAGTCGAAGAAATCTATCCGTCAGACTTCCAGACCTGCGTAGCCGTCGAGCGGCTCAGCACACCGCTCGAGGGCCAGTTCCGCCCGGGATACTTCCGTGGCGTGGCCACGGTGGTGCTGAAGCTCTTCAACATTGTCCAGCCGCACCTCGCCTACTTCGGGCAGAAGGACGCCCAGCAATGTCGGGTCATCCAACAGCTGGTGCGCGATTTGAAACTCCCGGTGGAGATTGTCATCTGTCCCATTGTCCGCGAGCCGGACGGCCTGGCCATGAGTTCGCGCAACACCTACTTGAGTACCGAGGAGCGCCAGACGGCGCTGGTGCTTTACAAGAGTCTCGGCCGAGCGCGGGAGTTGATTCAGGCCGGCGAGCGCCGCCCCGCGGAGATTGTCCGGGAGATGCGCCAGCTCATCGAGCAGGAGCCGCGGGCCCGCATCGACTACGTCGCCCTGGTGGACGCCGCCACGCTAGAACCACTCGAGTGCGTGGACGGCACCGTGCTGATTGCCCTGGCGGTGTGGATCGGCCGGGCCCGCCTGCTTGACAACCTGCTCATCGAAGAGCGCGACGGTCGCTTCACTTTCCAGTTCTAGTCGGCCCTGTGTTCAGCAAGCAGCCTGTCATTCTGAGGAGCCCGCACGGGCGACGAAGAATCTCAGCGGCGCATAGGCACGGTTGAGATTCTTCGCTTCGCCCTTCGGGCCTCGCTCAGAATAACAGCGAGAGGTTAGTCGGGTGAGCTGGCTGGGGCGTCAGGAGGAGTTTACCCCGAGTCCCGAAGATTCGGGACGAGGGGAACCTGGACTACCTTCCGGGGCGCGGGGAAGTTGCCAATGCCCTGGCTTAGTTGGCTGGGGCGCCAGGATTCGAACCTGGACCTTTCGGATTAACAGTCCGACGTGCTACCAGACGCACCCCGCCCCAGCGGCGTCCTTCAGTATAGCACCCTGAGCCTAGGACCGCCGCTGGCCGGGCGGCTCGCTACTGCGTTCCGAGGAGCTTCTTCAGCGTGTCGTTGACGAGCGTGGGGTTGGCCTGGCCGCGGCTGGCCTTCATCACCTGACCCACAAAGAAGCCGAACAGGGCCTCTTTGCCCTTCTTGTAGGCCTCGACCTGCGGGGGGTTGGCGGCCAGAATCTCTCGGCAAATCTTCTCGATTGTGCCCGCGTCGGTGATCTGCTCCATCTTCTCGGCGGCGATAACCTGCCCGGCGGACTGGCCGGTGGCGAGCATCTTCTCGAAGACGCTCTTCGCCATCTTGCCGGAGAGCGTTCCGTTGCTGATCAGGTTCAGGAGTTCGGCCAGGGCTTCGGGGCTAATGGGGGAGTCGCTGATCTCCCTGCCGGCTTCTTTCAAGGCCCCGAGCAGCTCCGACTGGATCCAGTTGGCGGCGGCCTTGGGGTCGGGGGCGGCGCGGGCCACGGCCTCGAAGTAGTCGGCCAGAGCCCGGTTGGCGGTCAGCACTTCGGCGTCATAGTCTGTGAGCCCGTAGTCGCGCCCGAAGCGCGCCCTCTTGGCTTCCGGGAGCTCGGGCATCTTCTGCCGGATTCTCTCCCCCCAGCCGGCCTCCACCACCAGCGGAAGCAGGTCGGGTTCGGGGAAGTAGCGGTAGTCGTGGGCGTACTCTTTGGAGCGCATGGGTTCGGTGCGCCCGGCCTGTAGGTTCCAGAGCCGGGTCTCCTGCTCGATGTGGCCGCCTTGTTCGAGCACGGCCACCTGGCGGTTGATCTCGTACTCGAGCGCCCGGGCCAGATACCGGAAAGAGTTCAGGTTCTTGACCTCCGTCTTCACGCCGAGCTTCGGGTCGCCCTTGCGGCGCACGCTGACGTTGGCGTCGCAGCGCAGCGAGCCTTTTTCCATGTCGCAGTCGCTGACCTCGATGTACTCGAGCACCTGTTTGAGCGCGATCAGGTAGGCGTAGGCTTCGGGCGGCGAGCGCAGGTCGGGCTCGCTCACGATCTCCATCAGGGGCACGCCGCAGCGGTTGAAGTCGAGGTAGCTCTTCGAGTCCGAATCGGAGAATCCTTCGTGCAGGGACTTGCCGGCGTCTTCTTCCAGGTGCAGCCGCGTGATGCCCACCCGCTGGCGCGTCCCGTTCGTCTCGATTTCCAGGCAGCCGTGCTCGGAGAGCGGCTGGTCGAACTGCGAAATCTGGTAACCCTTGGGCAGGTCCGGGTAGAAGTAGTTCTTGCGGGCAAAGCGCGAGGAAGGATTCACGCGGCAGTTCAGGGCCAGGGCCGCGCGCACCGCCAGCTCTACCGCCTCCCGGTTCAGCACCGGCAGCGACCCCGGCAAGCCGAGACACACCGGGCAAACGTTCGTATTGGGCGGGTCGCCGAACCGGGTCGAGCAGGCGCAGAAAATCTTCGAGGCGGTCTTGAGCTGCACGTGCACCTCGAGGCCGATGATGGCTTCGTAGGCCTCGCGCTTGGCTTCGGCTACCGCCGCGATTTGCTCTCGCGTCAGCTCCATCGCCGCCATTATACCCGCGCCTGTTGCCGCTGCTTGAGGTAGTCGGCCAGGGCGTCTTGCCAGGGGCGGAAGTCGGGGAAGCCGGCGGCGCGGTAGGCTGCGTTGTCGAGCACCGAATAGGGCGGCCGGCGAGCCCGGGCGCCGAACTCGGCGCTGCTCACCGGACGCAGGTCAGCCGAGAGGCCGGCGAGGCCAAAAGCCTCACGCGCGAACTCGTACCAGGAGCACTCCCCGGTGTTGGTCATGTGGTAGAGGCCGTAGCGGTCGGTGCGGATGAGCGGGGCGAGCTTCTCAGCCAGGTCGCGCGTGCTGGTGGGAGCCAGGACCTGGTCGTTCACCACCCGGAGAGGTTTTCCTTCCTGCGCCAGCCGCAGCATTCGTTCCACGAAGTTGCCCCCCTTGCTGCGGTTGCCAGCCTGCCCGTAAAGCCCGCAGGTGCGGATGAGGAAGTATTCCCGGCAGTGCTGTTCCACGAATATCTCCCCGGCGCGCTTCGAGAGCGCATAGACCGACTGCGGGTTCGGCGCGTCGGTCTCGACGTAAGGGGTGCGCTTGGTTCCGTCGAAGACGTAGTCGGTGCTGAAGTGCACCAGTACCGCTCCGGCGGCTGCGGCTGCCCGCGCCAGGAGTTCCACCCCGACGGCATTCACGGCGAAGGCCTCATCGGGGTGGTCTTCGGCGTCGTCCACCCGGTTGTAGGCCGCCCCATTGATGATGCAGTCGGGCCGATGCCTCGCCATCTGGGCGCGCACCGCAGCCGGGTTGGTGATGTCGAGTTCGGCGTGCGGGAGCGGAATGAGGTCGTCGCTGCGGAGGCACGACTGAAGGTCCGCCGCCAGCTGGCCCCCGGCGCCGGTGAGCAGGACCCGCATCGGCTATTTCCGCACCGGGGCCCCCGGGCCCATTTCCCGGAGCAGGGCGTGGTAGCGGGCGATTACCTCGTCCGGCTTTCCTTCGGCGAGCACCTCGCCGTCGTGGAGCAGCAGCACGCGGTCGCAAACCGCGCGCACCTGGCCCATTTCGTGGGAGACGAAGACCATGGTCTTGCCCTGCCGCCGGAAGCTGTTCATCCGCTCCAGGCACTTCCGCTGGAAGCCTTCATCGCCCACGGCCAGCACTTCGTCTACGAGGAGGATGTCCGGGTCAATCTCGGTGGCCACGGCAAAGCCCAGCCGCGCGAGCATCCCCGTGGAATACTGCCGCAGAGGCGTGTCGGCAAACTCCTGCATGCCGGCGAAGGCCAGGATGGCGTCGAGCTTCCCTTCCATCTGGCGCCGGGTGAAGCCCAGCAGCACGCCGGCCAGCACAACATTCTCCCGACCGGTCAGCTCCGGGTGGAACCCGGCGCCAAGCTCGATGAGCGGGGAGACGTGCCCGTTCACCTCCACCCTGCCGGCGCTGGGGGGAAAGATGCGGGCGATGATCTTGAGTATGGTGCTCTTGCCGGAGCCGTTGCGGCCGATGATCCCGAGCGTCTCGCCGGCCGGCACGGCGAAGGACACGCCTTTGAGGGCTTCGAGTTCGAATTGCATCAACCGACGCGCGGAGAGGTGGACCAGCGCCGAATGGAGCGTGCGAGCCCGTTTGCGCACCACGTGGAACCGCTGCCAGACGTTCTCGAAGCGGATCTTGACGGAGTCGGGGGAGCCGGCGGTCATCAGACGTAGAGCGGAAACGTGTCTTGGTAGCGTCGGAAGAGCGCATACCCCACGGCCACCATGAGCAGCCCGCCCCCGAGGGCCACGGCCACCGCCGGCGCCGGGAGCGGGTCCCCGTAGTAAATGGCGCTGCGGAAGCCGCCCAGCACGTAGAGTAGCGGATTCCAGCGGAACAGCCCGTGGAAGCGGGCCTCGACCACGCTTAGGTCGTAGATGACCGGGCAAAAGTAGAAGTAGGCGGTCAACAGGATTTGCAGAATGTGGTGCATGTCGTGGAAGAAGACGTTGATGGTGGAGACGATGAACCCGCAGCCCACCGCGAACAGCACCAGCCCCAGCAAGGGAATGGGCAGGAAGACCCAGGTGGTGTGGAAGGGAAAACCGAGCAGGAGCAGGATCAAAGCCATGGGCAGCAGCGAAAGCAGGAAGTTAATGAGGTTCGCGAGGATCGCCGCCAGGGGGAACACCAGCTTGGGTACGTAGACTTTCTTGATGAGGGGCCCGTTTGTGACAATCGACTCCGAGGCGTAGAGCAGCGACTGGGAAAAGAAAATCCAGGGGAAGAGCCCGCTTACCAGAAACACCGGGTACTTTTCAATCCCGAAGCGCAGGATGGAGGAGAACACCACGGTCAGCACCACCATCATCAGCAGGGGGTGGAGCAGCGCCCAGAAAAAGCCCAGCACGGAGCGCTTGTAGCGGACCTTCAGCTCTTTCACGGCTAGGATCCAGATCAGCTCGCGGTAGCGGTAGGTGTCGCGGAAGAGCTCCAGCATCGGTTTGGTCTCGATGGCCCGGTTATACTGGAGCGGTGGAGGAGTGTCAACGGCGGCGGACTCGGCTGCTGCTATAATGCCGGCGCGCGCCGATGCCCCTCACGGGTTCGATTGTCATCGTCACCTACAACTCCGCGGAGCATATCGAATCCTGCCTGCGCGGCCTGAGCGAGCCGGGCTGGGAGCGCATCGTTGTCGACAACTCCTCCCGGGATGCTACCTTCGAGCGCGCCCGCGCAGTTACGGGCACGGTCGTCTTGCCGAATGCTGAAAACCGCGGCTTTGCCGCCGCCGCCCAGCAAGGTGCCCGCGCGGCCCGCGGCCCCTTGCTGCTGTTCTTGAACCCGGATGTGGTCGCAGAGCCGGGTGCCCTCGACGCCCTGCGCGCCGCCGTCGAGCCCCAAAGCGTGGCCGCAGCCGGGGGGCGGCTGCTCAACTCGGACGGAACCCCGCAGGTAGGCTTTGCGGTGCGCCGCTTTCCTACACTGGGGAGCGCACTGGCTGAGGTCCTGCTGCTCAACCGGCTTGTTCCCGCCAATCCCTGGAACCGGCGCTACCGCTGCCTGGACTTCGACTATGACCGGGCGGCAGAGGTCGAGCAGCCGGCAGGGGCTTGCTTACTCGTGAAGCGCAGCGCCTGGGAAGCTGTGGGGGGCTTCGATGAAAGTTTTTTCCCGCTCTGGTTTGAAGACGTTGACCTGTGCCGCCGCCTCCGTGCCGGCGGCTGGACAATTGTCTACGAGCCTCGGGCAGGCTTCCGGCACGCCGGCGGGCACAGCCTAGCAAGGCTCGCCCCCGCTGAGCAGCAGCTCCACTGGTACCGGAACCTACTGCGCTACTTCCGCAAACATCACAGCCGCCTGGCGGTTGTGGCGCTGCGGGTGGGGATACTGGCCGGGATGCTTCTGCGCATGCTGGCGACCGCCCTTGGAGCCCGCCCGCACGCCGAGGGCCGGCGGGCCAGCGTTCGGGCCTACGCACGAGTCATCCGCTGTTGTGTGTTTGGTGGGGCGGCAGAGTGAGGCCGAACGCCGTGCGCGTTTCTGTCGCCCTGGTCACCTACAACAGCGAAGCCCACCTCGAGCCCTGCCTGGAGTCGCTGTTCGCCCAGGAAGGCGTGACCCTTGACGTCATCGTTGTGGACAACGCCTCCCAGGACCAAACCCTGCGGGTCTTGGAGCGCCACCCGCACCGCCTCAGACTAGTCCGCAACCACGAGAACCGCGGTTTTGCGGCCGCCCAGAACCAAGCCATCCGCCAGGCCCAGGCCGACTGGGTGTTGTGCCTGAACCCGGACGTGGTGTTGACCCCCGGTTTCGTCGGCACGCTGGTGGCGGCCGCCGAGCCGCACCCCCAGGTGGGGATGGTCTGTGGGAAGTTGCTCCGCCTTGCACCCGACAGGTCGCTTCCGGCAGTGCCGCTACTCGATTCGACCGGCATCTACTTCACTCCCACGCTGCGGCACTTCGACCGGGGTTCGAATCAGCCTGACCGCGGCCAATACCAGCGCCGCGAATATGTCTTCGGGGCTACGGCCGCGGCCGCTCTCTATCGACGTGCCCTCATCGAAGACGTTTCCGTTGAGGGTGAGTTCTTCGATGAAGATTTTTTCGCCTACCGCGAGGACGCTGACTTGGCCTGGCGGGCGCAGCTGGCCGGCTGGCGCTGCCTCTATGTTCCGGAGGCGGTCGGCTACCACGTGCGCCGGGTGCTGCCCGAAAACCGCCGCCAGCTTCCGCCGGTGCTTAACTACCACTCCACCAAGAACCGCTTCTTGCTGCGCGCCAAGAACATCGGTTGGGGACTCTACTGGCGCACCTTCGTCTCGATGAAGGTGCGCGACCTCGGTATTGTGCTGTATGCGCTCGGGCGCGAACGCACCTCACTGCCGGCCTTTGGCTACCTGTGGCGGAACCGCGGTCACATCTGGGCAAAACGTCAGCAGGTGCAGGCCAAGCGGCGGGTGTCCGACCGCGAGCTCGCCCGCTGGTTCCGCTTCCGCCCGGCGAGCTTCCCGGCTGAGCCGCGTCCCCTGAAGCTCGCATTCCTCGGGACGCGCGGTGTCCCGGCGAACTATGGCGGTTTCGAGACCCTGAATGAGGAGCTCGGGGCCCGGCTGGCGGCGCGCGGCCACCAAGTCGTCGTTTACGGCCGCCGGCCCCAGATCCGCTATGACCAGCCCACGTATCGCGGCATGCGCATCGTGCTGCTCCCCACGCTCCCCTACAAGTATCTCGACACGGTGGTGCACACCTTCCTCGCAGTCTTCCATGTGGCAGCCAGCGACGCCGACCTGGTATTCGCCTGCAACGTGGCGAACAGCCCTTTCATGTGGGTGCCGCGGCTGGCCGGCCAACCCACGGTGCTGAACGTGGACGGGCTCGATCGGCGTCGGCGGAAGTGGAGCTGGGTCGGCCGGGCGTACCTGTGGCTGTGCGAGTGGCTGGCGCTGGTGACCCCGACCGTGATGGTTACGGACGCCCGGGTCATGCAGGACTACTACCGGCGGCGCTACAGGAAGTTTTCGACATTCATCGCCTACGGCGCCGAGCCGCCCGAGGGCGGAGCAACGGATGTGCTGACTGGCGGCGGCCTTACCCCGGACCGCTACGTCCTCTACGTCAGCCGGCTCGAGCCCGAGAACAATCCCGAGCTCGTGCTGCGGGCCTTCGAGCAGGTGAGCACCGACATGCGGCTCGCCGTGGTCGGGGGAAACCCGTACCGGCCCGACTACGTCGAGGGTCTGCAGGGGACCGCGGACAAGCGCATTGTCTTCATCGGTCCCGTCTACGGGGACGGCTACTGGCAACTGCAGCGTCATGCGGCGCTCTACGTGCACGCGACGGAAGTCGGCGGCACTCACCCGGCCCTGATTGAAGCTATGGCCGGCGGCCACTGCGTCCTCTATCTGAATACGCCGGAGAACGCCGAAGTGGTCGGTGAGGCCGGCCTGGCCTTTGAGGTATCCCCCGAAGACTTGGCCACGAAAATGGAGTGCGTCCTGAAGGACGCTGGCTTGCGGGCCGAGCTGGGGGCACGGGCCCGCCTGCGGGCGCGGGAGCACTACAACTGGGACAAGATTACCGCCCGGTACGAGGCCTTGTTCGAGCGGTTAGTGGTGCGCTGAGAGTGAGCTTGACACTCGACCACTCCCGCCCTAGCATCCCGCCCAGAGGGAGCCCGCCATGAGTCCAGGGGAGCAGGGCCTGCCGGGAGTTGATCGGCGCGAGTACTTCCGGGCCCGCTACTTCAGCGATGTGGAAATCGCCTGGGGTTCCTCGGTGCTCAAGGCCCGCACGAACGACATCAGCCTGGGCGGGATGCTGGTGGAGCTGGAGAACCCCCTTTGGGTCGGGGCCGAGTTCGAGGCGCGGGTGGCAGTAGGTGAGAGCCCCCCGGTCGAGGCTGTCTGCGTGGTGAAGCAAGTGATCCCGGGGGTGGGCATGGGGGTCGAGTTTACCGATTTGAAGCCGGCCGACCACAACCGCCTGCGCAAGCTGATTGAGTCCTTGCCGCACTGAACGCACGCGTCGTTTTCGCTCTGCCGTGATTTGCGATCTGCCCCCGGTCGGTTAGAGGCCGGAGTGGGGCTGGCGTTTGAGGAACTGCCCCGCGCCGGACTTGCCGACAAACTTGCCGTTGTCAATCACCAGCCGCCCGCCGACGAAAACCTGGCGGGGCACGCCTTTGACCTGAATCCCTTCGAACATCGAGTAGTCCACCCGCATGTGGTGGGTCTTGGCGCTGATGGTTTCTTCCTGGGTTGGATCCCAGATGACCAGGTCGGCGTCCGAGCCCACGGCGATGGTGCCTTTGCGCGGGTAGAGGCCGAAGAGCTTGGCCGGGGTGGTCGAGACCAGCTCGACGAAGCGGTTGGGCGAAAAACGCCCCCCGTGGACCCCGCCGGTGTAGACCAGGCTGAGCCGGTGCTCGATGCCAGGGCCGCCGTTGGGAATCTTGGTGAAGTCGTCCTTGCCGAGCTCCTTCTGGTCCTTGTAGCAGAAGGGGCAATGGTCGGTAGAGACCACCTGCAGATTGTCCTTGGCCAGTCCCGCCCAGAGCTTCTCCTGGTGCCACTTCTCGCGCAGCGGCGGCGTGAAGACGTATTTGGCTCCCTCGAAGCCGGGCACGTCGAAGTTCTCGATGGAGAGGAAGAGGTACTGCGGGCAGGTCTCGGCGTAGACGGGCAGGCCTCGGTCGCGGGCTTCGCGGACTTTCTCCAGGGCGTCGTTGCAGGAGAGATGCACGATGTAGACCGGTGCGCCCGCCATCTCCGCCAGGGCGATGGCGCGCCCGGTGGCCTCGGCTTCGGCGGTGGTGGGGCGGGTAAGGGCGTGGTACTTGGGAGCAGTTTTGCCCTCGGCGAGTGCCCGGCGGACGATGACGTCAATGGCGCCGCCGTTTTCGGCGTGCATGCAGATCATGGCCCCATTGCGGGCGGCCTGCGACATGGCCCGGAAAATGGTGGCGTCGTCCAGCATGAACACGCCCGGATAGGCCATGAACAGCTTGAAGCTCGACACCCCTTCGCGCACCAGAGCGTCCATTTCCTCCAGCCGGGCGTCGGGCAGGTCGGTAACAATGCAGTGGAAAGCGTAGTCAGTGGCGGCCTTGCCTTCGGCTTTTTTCCCCCAGGCATCGAAGGCCGTGCGCAGCGTCTGGCCCTTGTACTGGATGGCAAAGTCGATGAGGGTGGTAGTGCCCCCGAAGGCGGCGGCGATGGTGCCGGTCTCAAAATCATCGGAGCTGGTGGTGCCCCCGAACGGCATGTCGAGGTGGGTGTGCACGTCGATGCCGCCGGGGATGACCATACGCCCCTGCGCGGAGAACACCTGGCGGGCTGTCTCCCGGGGCAGCTCCCGGGCAATGGCGGCAATGCGACCCTCGGCAATGCCGATGTCGGAGACGTAGGTATCCGCTGCTGTGACGATGGTGCCGCCCTGGACGAGCGTGTCGAACTGCATTCTCCCCCCGGCGAGAGCCGCTATGGTAGTGGCGGCCCGCTCGCGTGTCAACGCGGCTGGCGCGCTCGGCCGCGGTGAGTATAATCTTCCCGGGCGCTCGGGCGATGAATATCCTCTACGTCTCGCACCTCTTCCTTCCCCGCTACAGCGGAGGCACCGAAGTGCTCACCTTCCAGGTGGCCCGGGAGATGCAGCGCCGGGGGCACGGGGTGGAGGTGCTGGCCTGCGAGGACTGGTGGGGAGACGGCGAGCCGGTCAGCGGCCACGACGAGCCTTACGAGGGTATCCCGGTGCACCGGTTGCGACTCAATACCGCAGCCAGCCCCGACTCGGTTCGCGCCCAGTACTATTTCGACGCCGTGGAGAAATACCTGCTCCCGCGCCTGCGCGCCCGACGGCCCGACCTGGTGCACGTCCACCACTTCGGCCACGTCACCACCGCGGTAGCCACAGCGGCCTATGCGCTGGAGATTCCGGTGGTGTTCACCGCTACCGACTTCTGGCTCATCTGTCCGACGTCGCAGCTGTCCCGTTACGACCACTCGCTCTGCAACGGCCCCACCAACATTGCCAAGTGCGCCAAGTGCGTGGCCTCCACTTACCGCCGCGCCCAGCCGTATCGGAGCCTGATTGGCGCCATCCCGGAGCCACTTTTCAACCTGGCGGCCCACCGGGTGGCGCCAACACTGAAGGGAATGCTGCGCGCCGCGCGCGGCGTTGCCTCTCTGGTGGAGCGGGCCGAGTGGAACCGGGGGGTGGCCCGAAGATTCTCACGCCTGCTCGTGACCTCGCGGTTCATGCGGGAACGTCTTGTGGAGAACGGCGTTTCCGCCGAGCGCATGGAGCAGGTCAGCTTCGGCATCGACACCGCTTGGGCGGCCAGTCTTGTACCGCGGCGCTTACAATCGCCCCTTCGCATCGGCTTCATCGGCGCGATAGCTCCGCACAAAGGCTTGCACGTGCTCGTCGAGGCTTTTCGGCAGTTGGGGGCAGGGAAGCACGCCCGGCTCGAGGTGTACGGGCGGCTCGATTTCGCTCCGCCCTATGGCGACCAGGTGCGCAGCCTGGCAGCAGAGACAAGCGAAATCGAGTTTCGCGGCACATTTCCTCATCAGGAGATTGGCCGTGTCTTGAGCGGCCTGGACGTGCTGGTGATCCCCTCGGTGTGGTACGAGAACACCCCGCTGGTTCTCTGGATGGCTTTGGCCGCTCGGGTGCCGGTGATTGTCTCCGACATGGGCGGGCTGGTGGAGATTATCCGCGACGGCGAAAACGGGCTGGTGGTTCCGTGCGGCGATCCGGAAGCCCTGGCCGCGGCGCTCGACCACTGCCGGCGCGACCCGGAGCTACTGCCCCGGTTGGCGCGCCAGATCGCTCCGGTGAAAACCATCCAGAGCTATGCGGACGAACTACTCGCCCGCTACCAGGCCGCGCTGGCCCCTGCCTGAAGTGGCCCCGGCCCGGAGTTGCCCTACAACCGATAGCCCAATTGTTGAAGCAGAGGCGCTTGGATACGGTTGACGGCTTCGATGTCGCCGGGACCGAGAGCCATCTTCCACTTGAGGTTTCGCGAGTCCAGGCCTTCCGGAAGCCGCTCCAGCGCATCCCGGTCCACGCGCAAGCCCGCAAACGCATAGGCCTCCCGGAGGACGCCGCGGGGATCCACGCAGAGGTCTTCGTAGTGGAACTCGTGATAGCTCGCCCCCAGGTCCTGGCGGCGGGTTAAGACATGGCTGACGATTTCCTTCCATTGCCATGCAGCCTGCTCGAGGGCCGGGTAGCGCAGGAGCTCGCGCCAATTCGGGGGCTTGCAGAAGTTTCCGAAGGGAAATTGTCCGCGCGGGGGATGCTTGCGGGTTTCTTCGAGCAGGGAGTGAACCACGGCGCGCCCGTCCCGGATGACGTGGAGAAAGCAGGCGTCCGGGAAGACGGCGCGGATGTAGTCGAGGCGGACCGAGCTGCGGGGGTTCTTGTTGAGGAGGCGCCGGGCGCGGTGCAGGCGGCGATGGAACTCGAAGCGGGCGTGCAGGCGGCGCGCATCCTCGGACGTGACCCGCTCGGCGGTCCAGTGGTGGTCGGCCTCCGGGTCGAGGTGGTGTTCGGGATCCCAGACTTCTTGGGCCTCGGAGAGGCTGACGACGTCCGGGTGGCGGGCGAACAGCTCAGTTGCCACCGTGGTTCCGGAGCGCGGGCAGCCGATGATGAAGATAGGCCGCTCCAGGCGGGCGTTCCGCCCTGCGGTCCGCTCCCAGAGATGGAACGCCATCTCGTAGGCCAGCCCGTTCAGCTGGCCCAGCCAGTAGCGGGCCCGCTCTGGGATTCCATCGCCCACGTTGTTTCCTGCCGCGGGAGCCGTTGATTGCGGCCCCGGGGCGGCTATGATATACGAGCGACAGGTTGTCTTCGAGCTCTGGGATGACACTGCGTGGCTAGCCCGCGTCTAATCCTTCTCGGCCTGGACGGGGCCACCTTCACCGTCATTGACTTCTTGGTTGCCCGGGGCCGCTTGCCTCACCTGGCGGCGTTGCTCCAGGAAGGGGTGCGTGCCCGGCTGGAGTCCACCGTGCCGCCGCACAGCGCTGCCGCCTGGCCATCGCTTGTGACCGGCAAGAATCCCGGCCGGCACGGCCTCTACGACTTCTATCGCCGCCAGCCCGAGAGCTACCGGTTGGAGCTCATCAACGGCGGCTCGGTTGCCGGCCCGAAGCTGTGGGATTTCGTTGGCGCCGCCGGCAAGCGCGTCTGCGTCTTCAACGTCCCCATCAGCTATCCGCCTGAGCCGGTGAA
This sequence comes from Acidobacteriota bacterium, assembly GCA_016210855.1. Lineage (GTDB taxonomy): Bacteria > Acidobacteriota > Terriglobia > Acidiferrales > 2-02-FULL-67-57 > 2-02-FULL-67-57. The sequence goes on from JACQTJ010000067.1 coordinate 22,002, forward strand.
CGGGGTGATGGTTTCCGGCATGGATACGCCCGGCCGGGCGAGCGAGTTTACCTTTCCGCCTTCCTTCAAGCAGGAGCTCCTGGCCCACTTTCCGGGCTACTCCATCGAGATTGACGAACTCGAAGGCGCCGTCTGGCGAAAAGAGCGATCGGGCGGCGACCCGCGGGCGCGACGTCGTCAGACCATCCTCGCCCATCTCGAGCAGCAACTCGCCGTCGCGAACTTCCTGCTCGCCCGCGAGCCCTGGGACCTTTTCTTCGGGGTCATTGTGGCCCCGGATCGCGCCCAGCACCTCTTTTGGAGCGACTTCGAGGAGATGCAGCGCGGCAAAGAGCTTTCGGCAGAGGCGAGCCCTCTCGTGGCCGCTTATGAACGCGCCGATGCCGCCATCGGGAAGTGGAGGGCGCAGTACCCCGACCGTTCCTGGGTCATCCTCTCCGACCACGGCTTCGGGGCACTGGAGAAGGAGTTCTACCTCGACCAGTTCCTGGCCGACCGCGGGCTGTTGTGTTTGCGCTCGCCGTGGGAGCGGACCTGGCGGCTGGGGACTTTGGCGGCGCGAAAGGCGGGGCAGATTCCGGGATTGCTGAAGGCCCTGGTCGAGCAGGGGCGGGCTCGCTGGCGGCGGGGGGATGCGGTGCTGCCCCCCTGGGTGCTGGGCGACCCGGAACGGGCGGTAGACTGGAGCCGCACCCGCGCCTACCCAATCGGCGACACCGGGGCCATCTTTATCAACCGGGAAGGGCGGGAGCCGCAGGGGATTGTCAAGCCCGGCCGCGCGTACGAGGCTGTGCGCGACGAAATCATCACAGCCCTGCGCGAGTTGCGCGACCCCGAAGATGGCCGGCCGGTCGTGGACGGGGTCTATCGTCGCGAAGAGCTCTACGCCGGTCCCGCTCTGGACCAGCTACCCGACCTGCACGTGCATCTGCGCGACTATTCCTACCGGGTTGCTGTTGATTTGAAGGGAAAGAAGGGCCGCTTTTTCGGGCGGCCGCGGGAGAGAAAGCCCGCCCTTTACGACAGCGGCACCCACCGATCCGAAGGCATCTTGGTGGCTGCCGGTCCCGGTCTGGCTCGCAGCCGACAGCTGCCCTCGGCTCACCTGCTCGATATTGTCCCCACCGTCCTCTACGCCCTGGGCCTGCCCATCGCCGATGGTCTCGACGGCGCGGTTCTCCTCGAGGCGTTTACTCCGGACTACGTGTCGGCCCACCCGGTAGAGCGAGGTGGCCGTACCGCCGTCCCGGCGCGGGCCGCCTCCGGGTACTCGCGGGAAGAGGAGCGCCAGATCTCTGACCGCCTGCGACATCTGGGGTATCTGGATTGAAGCAGGCTCAGCCCGTCAGACGCCGCGAGAGAGGCCGGTAGCCATCTCTTCCAGCCAAGCGGGAAGCGCCCCGGCCGCTTCGGCGGCATAGGCATAGTCGCCGAGGAAGTCCCCCAGCACATGCATGCCCAGCTGCCAGAGGACGAGCCGGGCGTCCGCGGGTGAGAGCCCGCCGTGGAAGCGCACCAGCAGCCGAGACACCGTATTGAAACTCCCGCCCAGCTGGTCGCTCACCAGGTTCGTTCGGAGCCGGCGGGCGAGCCCGGGGCCGGCGAGCGACAGGCGACGCAGCGCCCGGCGTGCGAGGTGCCGTGCACTGCTGGGAAGCGCGAGCCGCCTCACTGGCTGGGGGGCAGTCTCAAGCTGAGCCTCGAGCTCAGCCAGGGCGGCGGCATAGGCGCCGATGCCCGACAGCACTTCGTCCTCCCTGAGAGCCGGCAACGCCGGTGGCAGTTCCAGGATGCGGTTCGAGGCCCGCCGGCTGACGAAAGCCCGCCGCAGGCGCTGGTACGGCTCGAGGTTATGGGAGTGGTGGACGCGCGCGGCCGGGTTGCGCAGCAGGGTATGCCCGGCCCGCAGCACCCGCACCGCCCACTCCAGGTCTTCGCCGAATTCGATGCGGGCAAACGGAAACTGCTCCCAAAGCGTCCGCCGCAGCGCCGAGCAGACGTTGTCGAAGGCCACGCGCTGGAAGCGGCGGACAAAGCTGCCGGAAAGACGACGGTGGCGCAGCGGCAGACGCCTCAAGGCCGGGCCCTCAGAGCCGACCGTGTAAGTTCTGGCTGGTAGCAGGTACTGCTTCGGCTTCCAGGCCGGGCCCCGAGAGATGACCGTGTGGTGGTGCTCGACCTCCCAACGGGCGAACGGGTCGGCATCGGCGTGGGGAACCTGTCGGCCGGTTACGGCCCCGAGGTCTGGGGTGTGGCGCAGAGGGCGAGCGAGTTCGAGGAGGACGAAGTCATCAGCCGGGCAGGCGTCCTGGACGGTGAACACCAGCAGGTCGCCCCGAGCCTGGCGGCCGAGCAGGTTACGGGTTTCGCCGTGGTTGAACTCCCCGGGCGGGATGCTGAGCAGACGCGCGCCCAGCTCTCGGGCCGTGGCCACGGTGGAGTCCTCGGAGCCCGAGTCGGCAATGACGAGCTCCACCTCTTCGCGGGCGAGCTGCCCGCGCCAGGCGCGCAAGTGGCGGGCAAACTGGGGCCCGGCGTTCTTCGTGGGAATGCAGACTGAGATCACAGGAGACCAGAGTCTAGCCCGGCCTTCGCCGGCACAGCAAGGGCCTCTAGGCACGACTTCTGATAGACTTCGCCCCCCCACAAGAGGGGGCAAGGAGGGTTATGCGTTCAGAACGCATTAGAACGCATGAGAGGGCTATTCTAGGAGCCGACCAGGAGCGGTTTTGAGGAGACCGTGGATGAGCAAGCGAGGCCAAAGGGCGGTGCCTGGGGCTCGGCGGGGCGGGTCCCGCCGGCGTCGTAGATAACCCGATGTCCAGGTGAGGGTGGAAGAGAAAGTGGAAACTAAGCGGTGTCTTGTCTTGGGCGGGGCGGGCTTTATGGGCTCGCACCTCGTGGAGCTGCTCGTCGCTGAAGGCGTGCCGGTACGGGTTTTCGACCTGCCGGGCTGTGCCGACCGGCGGCTGGCGGGGCTGGCGGGCAAGATAGAAGTGGTCGAAGGCGATTTCCAGGGTGCGGCCGCCGTGGCGGCGGCGGTGAGCGGCTGCGAGGCAGTTTTCCACTTGATTGGCACCACGGTGCCGGCGACCGCGAACCGCGATCCGCTGTTCGACCTGGAAACAAACGTGGCGGCAACAGTGCGGCTGCTGGAAGCTTGCATTCAGGCGGGCGTGAAGCGGGTGGTCTTCTCCTCGTCCGGCGGAACCGTTTACGGCGACGCGCAGCAGGTTCCGATTCCCGAGACCCATGCGACTGAACCGCAGTCGGCCTACGGCATCACCAAGCTGGCGGTGGAGAAATACCTGGCGTTGTTCGAGCGGATGCACGGGCTGAACTACACCGTGCTGCGCATCTCGAACGCCTACGGGCCCCGGGGTCGGGTGGATGGACGGCAAGGAGTCATCGGCGCGTTTCTCAAAGCGGTGAAGCACGGCCAAGCGATTACCCTCTGGGGCGAAGACGCCATGGTGCGGGACTACGTCTATGTCGAGGACGTGGCGCGCGCCTTCCGGGCCGCGCTGCGGCAGCAGTCTCCGCATCGCGTCGTCAACATCGGCACGGGGGTGGGCACGTCGCTCAGGGAGTTGATCGCGCTGATGGAGAGGGTCACAGGACGCCGCGTCACCGTGCGGCAGGAGCCGGGCGGACCCCCCGGCGTCCGGGCCAACGTCCTCGATGCCTCGCGGGCCCGGGAACACCTGGGATGGCAGCCGACGACCACGCTGGAAGCCGGTCTGCGCAAGACCTGGGAGTGGATTCAAGCCGCCGAGGTATGATTTGGCTTGACCTCTGCGGGCGTGCTACCATACGGATCCTAAGTTCGAAGGTCTTGTCGGGAGTAGAGACACCGGAACCGACCGCCGCGGGTCCAAGTGATTTCCTCGCTGCTTAGCGCCCAGGGAGAGGAGTTTTTCCCCGCGGGGTGGGCCGCCGGAAGCCAGGCACGAATGCTGCTGGCAAGGGAGCCGAAAAGACGATGCAGTTCGGGATTACGCTGAAACCCGACATTCCTGTTGACCGCCTCGTCCAGCTTGCGCGCCGCGCGGAAGCGGCCGGATTCAGGTACGGCTGGTTGTTCGACTCCCACATCCTCTGGAAGGAACCCTATCCGCTGCTGACGCTGATGGCCACCAACACCCGGCAGATGCGGCTGGGGACCTGCGTCACCAACCCGGCCGTGCGAGATGTGACCGTGACCGCCAGCCTGTATGCGACCCTCAACTTGATTTCGGGCGGGCGGATGGAGCTGGGCATCGGTCGCGGGGACAGCTCGCGGCGGGTGCTTGGCAAGAAACCGACAGCGATGGACACACTGGAAGAATCCGTGCGTGTGTTTCGGACTCTGACCGCGGGGCGCGAAGCCAGCTACGATGGCCACATGGTCCAGCTCAGTTGGGCCCATGAGTCTCCCCGGGTTTGGATTGCTGGCTACGGGCCGAAGGTGTTGCGCCTGACGGGCCGGATTGCCGACGGGGTGATCCTCCAACTCGCCGATCCGGATTTGATCTCCTGGTTTCTCGGCTTTGTCCGGGAAGGGGCACAGGAGGCGGGGCGGGACCCCGAAAAGATCGAGGTGATGGCGGCCGCTCCGGTGTGGGTCTCCGACGACCTGCGTGTTGCCCGGGAGCGCGTCCGCTGGTTCCCGGCTCTGGTGTCGAATCATGTGATGGACTTGGTCGGGCGGTACAAGCCGGAGGAGCTGCCGCCGGCGCTCACCGTCTATGTGCGAAGCCGGGGCGGGTATGACTACCAACATCACTGTGAGGTGGGTAGCGACAACGCTGCCTTTGTGTCGGATGAGGTGGTGGATCGCTTCTGCGTGGTCGGACCTGTGGAAGCCCATCGGGAAAAACTCGACCGCCTGGCGCGGGCCGGCGTCACCCAATTCAACATTTACCTCATGTGCGGCGAGGAAGAGCAAACCCTGGACGTCTATCAGCGCCACATCCTTCCCCGGTTCAGTTGACACCTACTGGCGAGCCCCGGCCGGCCCCCGTGGCCGCTGAACCTTGTCCGGGGATGGGGTAGGGATGGACACCCTGGCAAAGGACCTGGCCGTCGTGCACGCCCGCTGGGGGGCGGCGGACGCCCGGGCCGTCGAAATCCAGGAAAGTATCCGCGGCGCCTGCGCGAACCGCCACCCGGGAGAAAGCTACAACCGCGCCAACGAGCGGCAGGTAGAGGAGTTTATCGGTCTCCTGCGGGAGGAGTTCGCCGGGGGCACCTACGAAGTCGAGCGGGGCGGGGAAGAGGGCGCCGCCAGCCTGTTTGTCGCTCGCTGGGAGCAGGCCCGGCATCGCCGCGACGCCCCCTGCGTGGTCATTGAGCGGCAGCGGCTCTCGCCTTGGGCGCTCCGCACCACCCGCTGGAACTTCATCTTCACCGTGCCCGGCGACAGCCCCGAGGTGTTTCTCCTTGTCGCTCACTACGACACCTGGCGCGGTCCCGGGGCCGACGACAACACTACCGGCGAAGAAATCCTCAAGCAGTACCTGTTGGCCGACCTGCGGACTCCGAAGCGGCCCCGGCTGACCCACGTCTATTTCCTGGCCGGCTCAGAGGAGTGTGGACTCGTCGGTCTGCTCTCGCAGCTGCTGCTGGCCGGCGGATTGATCGCCGCCATCCAGGCGTGGCAGCAAGGGAGCTGGCTCTACTTGGCGGCGGCCCTGGCGCTCTGCCCCCTGGCGAGCTACCGCTTCGG
>JACQTJ010000068.1 GCA_016210855.1 Acidobacteriota bacterium
ATAGAAAGCACCGGGGTGGTTCGGGTCCACATCCCTCAGGATGCGTTCCAAGCGCTCCCGGGCGGCGGCGTAGTTGCCGGCGGTCAAATAGCTCTCGGCAACGGCCAGCGTCCGCCGGGCGGTTTCCTCCGCCGAGGCAAGGGACTCCCCGGGAGGGACAGCTTCGAGCACCGCTCTCTGCAGCCGGGCCTTTTCTCGGCCCACATCCAGGTCGCGCACCAGCTCGGGGAAGAAGAGGCGCATCGAGGGCCGGGCCTGCTCGAAAAGGGTGAGGGCGTGGTAGAAGTGTCGCAGGAAAAGGTAGCCCTCGCGCTCCCGAGCGTCGAGCTCGGTGGCGGCGTCCGCCGGGTTCAACCCGCGCAGGCGAAGCTCCGCGGCCTGCACCAAGCACTCAGTGGCCAGCAGCAGCAGGTCGCGCCGGAAGGGCGTCGGCAGCCGGGCTGCCTGCTCGGCCACAGGTTTGAGCTCCATCCAGGGGCTCATTTCCTCGGCGTACTTGGCGGCGATGGGGTCGAGCAGGAAGTGCAGGTACTGGTGGCGCACGGCGCCAAGAAAGTCGGCTCCGCGGGGATGAATGACGAGGAAGTAGCTGTCGCCGTAGCTGCGGGCGCTCGTGAGTCCCGGCGGGGCCAACCACTCGAGATAGATAACATAAGACCGGCCGGGCGTGCTCTCCCCCATCAGCCGCAGGTAGGTGCGGCTCTCGAGCAGCATCCGGGCCACCTCCGCTTGTCTCTCGGCGATGGCCTGCTCGTAGAGAGGTCGGGCCTCGCCCCAGACCCGGTCCAAGCCGGCACGAGCATAGAAGTCGCGCAGTAGGGAGGGAAACCCTTCGAGTCCGTACACATCCTGAGGAAGCTGGTCGGGCGGCACCACAAACCCGAACTCCGGGGGAGGCCCCAGGACGAGCGCCGCAGAAATGTAGTGATTCACATCGGGCCCCGAGGCCCCGGGGTGGCTGCGCTCGAAGAAGGCTTGCAGCCGAGCCACGTCATCCGGCCCAAGCACTGCCAAGGCAGCATCCACTTTCTGCCAGACAGAACCAGGCTCCGTCGGACGGGGGGCACGGGCTTCGCCGGCAGCCCGCAGGGCGGCGAGCACGGTAAACAGCTGAGGGCTGGCGTCGAGCGTGACCTCAGAGGCTGCCTGACCCCAGGCCAGCCCGGGTGCGATGGCGACCACCAGAAAGGCCAAGAGGATGGAGGTTCGATCTCGTGTGGGCGAAGACAAAGGACCCTGTCTACTCTCGGGCGGCTCCACGGGCAGAAGCCAAAAAGAAAGTCTAGCGGAGGGGTGGGCTCAAGTCAAGGAAGCCCGGAGCAGGGTCGTGGGTCAGTTTTGCGGCGGCGAAGGGAGCCCGCAACACCCCCAATGATTATCGGGACGCCCTCACCAACCACTGCAAGTACTGGTGACTCTTCTTCCGCTTCAAGTCCCGTTCCCTCTGCAACGCCTCTCCGCGGCGGGCGAATCCTTCCCAGTAAACCAACTTCCAGGGCCCGCGATGCCGCGTGGCCCGATTCCCGTAGCGATTGTGATACTCCACGCGCGCCGCCAAATCCTGCGTCTGGCCTACGTAGAGTCGTTGCGAGGTCAAGCTCTGCAGAATGTAGAGGTAATGCTTAGTAGCCACGGACCTTTGGTGGACGTGGCGGGATTCGAACCCGCGACCTCCTCGATGCCATCGAGGCGCGCTCCCAACTGCGCCACACGCCCACTGGTCACGTCCTGCCATTCTCGGGCAGGGCTGCCGATTTGTCAACGTGGGGCGGCGCCTCCTGCCCGACGATGCGGGCGTAGTTGCGCACGAATACATCCAGGAGCCGCGGGTCGAGCAGCCCGGCCTCCGCTTCGCGCTGCATTTGTTCCAGAGCGGCCGGGGAGCTAAGGGCAGGCTTGTAGGGCCGCTCCGTGCGCAGGGCGTCGTGGATGTCGGCCAGTTGCATCACCCGGGCCAGCAGGGGAATGGCTTCGCCCGCCAGGCCGTCGGGGTAGCCGCTGCCGTTCCAGCGCTCGTGGTGGGAGCGGATGATGGGCAGGACCGCAGCCAAGGAGCGCAGCGGCTTGCAGATGTCTTCCCCGATCACGGGGTGCCGTTGCATGATGCGCCATTCGTCTTGGTCCAGGCGGCCGGGCTTGAGGAGAATGGAATCGCGGATGGCCACCTTTCCAATGTCGTGCAGGTAGCCGCCCCGGCGCAGGGCGAGCAGCGACTCCTCCGCCAGGCCCAGGCATTCGCCAAGCCCCACCGAGAAGCGAGCCAGGCGCTGGCAGTGGCCTTCGGTGTAGGCGTCGCGGGCCTCCACGGCCAGCCCCAGGCTGAACAGGACCATCTCCACGTGTTCGAGTTCGTCGGTGTAGCGCTTCAGGCGCAGCAGGGCCTTGGTGCGAGCCAGCAGCTCCGCCTTGCTGAACGGCTTGTTGAGGAAGTCGTCGGCCCCGGCCTCGATGGCGCGCAGCTTTTCCGGTTCCCCGTGCAGAGCGGTGATCATGACCACCGGGATCAGTCGGGTGCGGGCTTCCGTTTTCAACTGACCCAGCACCGCCAGGCCGTTCAGGCCCGGCATGACCACGTCCAGCAGGATGAGGTCGGGCAGATGGGCGGTCACTTGCTCCAAAGCTTGGTGGCCATCCGAGGCAGTCAGGAATTCACAGCCAAGCGGCGTCAGCAGGCTTTGGAGCAGGCGGACGTTTTCGGGCAGGTCGTCCACAATCAAGATGCGCGGAGCCGGCCCGGAGGGAGCGCCCGGGGACGAGGCCAGGGCGAAGGACAGCGGTTGGGGCGCAGGACTCATGGTCCCCCCCGGGGGAAAGTCAGGAGCTCGACCTGATGCTGCAGTTCTTTCAGGTTGATGGGCTTGCTCAGGAAGGCCGTGCAGCCGGCGGCAAACGCGCGATGGCGAAAGTCCTTGTAGGGGCTGGCGGAGACAGCGATGATGGGGACGCCATAGAGGGCGGGGTTCTGCCGCATCAGCGAAGCAGCCCGCAGACCGTCCACCTCTCCGGGCAGGCGCAGGTCGAGCAGCACCAGGTCGAGGGGGACGCGCCCGGCGAGCTCCACCGCCGCCCTCCCGTCGCTCGCCTCCACTGCCCGCCAACCTATCTCTTCGAGTAGGCGCACGGCCAGGCGGCGGGATTCCGCATCGTCGTCCACCACCAAGACGGTGCGGAGCGCCGTCATGGCCGTTCTCCCGGAGGCGAGCCTGGGGCGGGTAAAGGCTGGGACCGGGGGAGCGCAAAGAAAAACCGGGAGCCGGTCCCGGGGGTGCTTTCCAGCCAGAGGCGGCCACCGTGGAGCTCCACGAGCCGCTTAGCGATGGCCAGGCCCAGCCCGGTGCCGATACCGGAAGTCTCGGCCGAGTGATGGGCTTGGAAGAACTTGTCGAAGACGCGGGCCTGGTCTTCGGCGCGGATGCCGATGCCGGTGTCTTCGACCGAGAACTCCACGTGCTGGTTGACCGCTCGGGCGCGCACGGCGATGCCGCCCCGCTGGGTGAAGCGGATGGCGTTGGCGATCAGGTTCGTGAGTATCTCCTCCAAGCGACGGGGATCGGCGTGGATGCGCAGGTCTGGGGGAGTGACCTCCAGGCTGTGTTTGAGGTTTTTCTCCCGCAGCCGCACGGCAAAGGCATCCAGGATGCAGGCCAAGGTGTCCTGGACGGGGATGAGGTTCCAATCGAGCAGGACTTGGCCGGATTCGATTTGGGAGAGGTCCAGCAGGTCGTTGACCAGGGCGAGCAGGTGCTGGCCTTTGCGGTGCACGATCCCGAGGTCGTCGCGCTGTTTGGGGGTCAGGCCGGTGGCCCTCTCCAGCAGCAGCTCGGAAAAGCCCAAGATGGAGTTCAGCGGAGTGCGCAGCTCGTGGCTCATGTCGGCCAGGAAGTCCGACTTCATCTGGTTGGCGCGGGCCAGGGCTTCGTTGGCGGTTTGCAACTGGGCGGTGCGCTCCGCCACCCGCTGCTCCAGCTCCTGGTTGAGCTGGCGGACTTGTTCCTCGGCCTGCCGGCGCTCAGTGATGTCCCGGGTGATGGCTAACAGGCAAGGCTCACCGTCGAATTCGATGAGTTCGGCTGACAACAGTCCTGTCCGGACCTCCCCCGTCTTGGTTTGGAAGGCGATCTCCCGGTTGCTCACCGCCCCCTGCTGGCGCACCTGCTCGATCAAGCCGGCTCGCCCGGCTGGGTCGGCCCAGAGATTCAGCTCGAAGACGGTGTGCCCGATGACCTCCTCGCGCCGATAGCCGCTCAGGCGAAGAAAGCCCGGGTTGACCTCTACGTACCGCCCTTCCCCTACGGTCGCCAGGGTGATGGCATCGGGGCTGGAGCGAAAGGCCTTGGCGAACTTTTCCTCCGACTGCCGCAAGGCCTGCTCGGCCCGCTTGCGCTCGGTGACGTCGTGCATGACGTAGATGCAGCCGGATAACCCGCCGCTCGGGTCGCGCAGGGGGGTGACGGAGGTGTCGAAGACCTTGCCCAGATGGGACTCGTACACGTCGCCTCGCGCCACCTCCCCGGTTTTCCGGATGAGTTGATGGGGGCAGGTGGGGAGGGGATCCTCCCGGCCGTGCAGGGTTTCGTAGCAGAGCCGGCCGATGAGCTGGCGCGGTTCGACTCCGAGCAACGCCGCCGCGGCGCGGTTGGCGCGCTGAATGTGGCCCTCATCATCGAGCAAAACCACCGGGTCGGCAACGCTGTCAAAGGTCAACTCCCATTCTTTCTTGGCTCGAAGGATCCGGTCTTGAAGCTGGGCGGCTTCGTCCCGCTGGGCCTTCTCGCGCAGGGCGCGGTCCACCGCCGCGGGCAGACGGGCCAGGCGGTCTTTGAGGACGTAGTCGGCGGCGCCCTGCTTGATGCACTCGACCGCAGCCTCGTCCCCGAGCGTGCCCGTGACCAGGACGAAGGGAATGTCCTTGCCCTGCTGCTGGAGGTAATCCAAGGCGTCCGTCGCCGTCCAGCCGCGGAGGTTGTAGTCGGCCAGGATGAGGTCGTAGGAGGCGGTGTCCAGGCGGTTCAGGAACTCCTCGCGGGTTTCAACCTTGTCGGCGCTACACGCGAACCCTGCCTTCTTCAATTCCCGCAGGACAAGCTCGGCATCCGCAGGGTTGTCTTCCACAACCAAAACCCGCAGGAGCCGTTCCTCAACACTCGACGTTACTTTCTTGGCCGGCCCGGTCTTGGGCATCGGGCCCATCCCTCCCTGGTTAGGGGGTAAAAAGAGCCTTGGGGGGCGGCTCGTTCACCAGCAGCCAGTAGAGCCCCACCTGCTTCACCGTTTCCCGGAACTGGTCGAAGTCCACCGGCTTCTGAATGTAGCTGTTGGTGCCCAGCCGGTAGCTGTTCACCAGGTCCTTTTCCTCTTTGGAGGAGGTGAGAACGACCACCGGGATGGCCCGGGTGCGCGCATCCTTTTTGATTTCTCGAAGCACTTCCAGTCCGTCCACTTTGGGCAGTTTCAAGTCCAACAGGATCAGCCGGGGCGGGTGGTCGAAGGAGCGGCTGCTATAGGGGCCTCGGCAGAGAAGAAAGTCCAGGGCCTCCTCGCCGTCGCGGGCCACGTAGATTTGGTTGCGCAGGTTATTGCGCAGGGCGTGGAGAGTCAGCTCAACGTCGGCGGGGTCGTCTTCCACCAGGAGAATCTCCACTTCATCTTGCCTCATGGCTCACCTCGAACTGACTCCGGGGCGGGCTCTTCCGCCGGGATGGATTCGCTCGTTCCCAGGGTGAAGTAAAAAGTCGCGCCCTTGTCGAGCTCGGCGTCTGCCCAGATGCGCCCGCCGTGTTTCTGGAGGATGCGCTGCACGGTCGCCAAACCCACCCCTGTGCCTTCGAAGTCCTCCGCGCGGTGCAGGCGCTGGAACACCCCGAAGAGCTTGTCGGCGTACTTCATGGAAAAGCCCACGCCATTGTCGCGGACAAATACCGCCGGCTGGCCGTTATGGTTGATGGCGTCCACTTCGATGAGGGCGGCGGGCCGGGGCCGGGTATACTTGACCGCATTGGACAGCAGGTTGGCGAACACCTGCTTCATCAAGCCCGGGTCGCAGTCCACAAAAGGTAAGGATCCGATCCGCCATTCGATTTGCCGGCCTTCCATTTCCGGTTTGAGGTCGCGCAGAACTTCCTCCACCAGGGAATTCAAGCCGGTCACCTGCTGCCGCAGTTCCTGGCGGCCCACCCGGGCCAGGTGGAGGAGTTCGTCCACCATCACCGCCATCTGGCGGATCGCCGCTCGGATGCGCTGCAAGTATTGATGGGCGGCCGGGTCAAGCTGGCCACCCCATTCCTCTACCAGAATGCGGGAAAAGCCATCCACGTGCCGCAGGGGGGCGCGCAGGTCGTGCGAGACCGAATAGGTAAAGGTCTCCAGCTCCGCGTTCACGGCTTGCAGCTCGCTGGTGCGTTGCCGCAGGGTCTGGTTGGCTTGCTCCAGCTCGGCGTTGGAGCGGGCGAGCTCTTTCGTGTGCCGCGCCAGCGCCTGTTCGGTTCGTTTGCGCTCGGCCACCTCCTCGCTGAGCTCCACGTTCGTCGCGGCCACCTTCGCTTTCTCGGCTTCGAAATCCTCCAGGATGTTCAATGCTGCCTGCTGGGCCGCCTCCAGGCGGGCTTTTTCGGAGTCAAAGTCCTCCAGGATGTTCAGGGTGGCGCGCTGGGTGACCACTTGCCGGGCGCTCTGCTCGTCGAAGTCCGCCAATACGTTTAGGGCGGCCCGGTGGGTCTCCTCCAAGCGGGCTTTTTCGGAGTCAAAGTCCTCCAGGATGTTCAGGGTGGCGCGCTGGGTCTCCTCCAGGGCCCGGAGCCGTTGCTCAAGGCTTTCGCGCGGCGCTGGGGCGGTGGCGGGCATCGCGGGGCTGCTTTTCTCCTAGGCCTGGGCCGCCTGGCTCCGGAAGCTCTCGTTCTGTCGCTTCAGTTCTTCGATCTCCTTTTTGAGCTCAATCATCTTTAGCTCCCGTCCCACGGTCAGCTTCTGGAAGCGCTCCAGCTCGGCCAGCCGTTCCAGTTCTCGGGCGCGTTGTTCGGCCACCTCCGCCTCGGCTTTCTTCTGGGCGGTGACGTCGCGGGCGGCGGCAAACACCCCCAACACGTTCCCCCCCACGTCCTTGTAGACCGAGGCGTTGTAGAGCACATCGGTCAGCTGCCCCTCCCGGTGCCGGATGGTCAGCGGATAGTCGGTGACAAACCCCTTGGAGAAGACCTGCCGGTAGCCTTCCCGGGCCTTCTCCGGCTCGGTGAAGTAATTGGAAAAGTCCGTCCCAATCAGCTTCTCCCGGGGCACCCCGGTCACCTTGACGGTGGCCTCGTTCACGTCGGTGATCTTCCCGCCCGGGCTGATGGTCACCAGCGGGTCCACGCTGGCCTCGATCAAACTGCGAGCATACTGCGAGGCCTGGCGCTGCCCGGTGATCTCGCGGCCGATCTTGGAGATGCCGATGATGTTGCCGGCGGTGTCGCGGATGGCCGACACGGTGATGGAAACGTCGATCAGGCTGCCGTCCTTGCGCAACCGCTCGGTCTCGTAGTGCTGGATCCTTTCGCCCTTCCCGATGCGCTCGATGATCTCGGGCAGCTCGTCCCGACGCTGCGGAGGGATAAGCAGGCCAACGGACCGGCCGATGGCTTCCTCCTTCGTGTAGCCGTACATCTTTTCGGCCGCCGGATTCCAACTGGTGATGCGCCCGTCGAGCGTCTTGCCGATGATGGCGTCGTCGGAGGACTCGACGATGGCCGCCAACAGCGCCAACTCCTCTTCCTCCCGCCGCCGCTCTCTCGAGCGCGTAGCAGGTGCCGGGTTCCCTGTAGTGCGACTAGGCATATGCGTACTCCTCCCCTGTCGGCCGAAGCAATTCCTCGACCACTTGTCCGGCTTTTGCTGCGTTGCAAGCAAATGGGATTTGCTGTTCTGCCAGCACGCGGCGGCCGGGGCGCTTCCCAAAACGGGAGGGGTCCCGTTCTGGAAAGAACCGCGACCGACCCCACAACCTGGAGGCCCAGTGGCCGGCGGGAGCGGACTAGATCTCGGGGTAGAACTCGAAGAAGGCGGCGATGCTTTGGTCGAACTGCTTGCGGATGTCGTCCAGGCTGCCTTCGACGAGGTGCATGGTGATGCGGGCGGTGCGGCCGTCCTTCAGGACCACGGTGGCTTCGCGGACTTCCTGGAGCTCGTCGGCCGGGAACAAACGCATTCCGTAGATGAGTGCCAGCTTGGCCATGGCCTCACGCTCCTCTTCGAATCAGTGCTAAGCCGCAGGGCGGGCCCCACCTACGCCCTGGGGGCTTCGGCGGGTTTGCAGGTGACCTGGAAGCCGAACAGGGGCTCGGGGCGGACGCGGCCCCAGCGGTTCAGCTCCCAATGGGCGCGGAGGTAGCGGACCTCAGGGCGGGTGTTGAGATCGAGCACCATCTGGGTCGCGCCGGCGTAGAAGCGCTGCGGGAACTTGAGGAGCGGCATCAGACCCCAGTTCTGGCCGTCCGCCGAGGCCCAGATCGAGAGCTCGAGCGACTCCTGCTCGACCACCTGGGTGATGTCCATCCGGATCACGAACAGCCGCGGGCCACTCGGCGGGACTTCGATGGCCTGCCCGTCCCCGCTCTTCGTGACTCCCGTCTCGCGGGGCACCAAGTAGAATTCAATCGCTGTGGCGGCTGGCATCAGCGTGCATTCTAGCACGCTGGATGGCGCGGTCAATTCCCCGCGGAGTGACACGGCCGCGGACTATTTGCTGGAGCGGTAGAGGATGACGCGGACTTTCTCCAGCGTGATTAGTCCTCCACCCACCATTTCGTCCAGCCGGGGCAGAATCCGCTCGACCCGCTCCGGGTACTCGACCACTTCGAGAACGACAGGGAGGTCCTGTGACAGGCGGAGAATCTTCTCGGTGTGGTAACGGGCAGAGGCTCCGTAGCCCCCTACCCCGCGTAGCACCGTCACTCCGTAGAAGCCTTCTCGGCGGAACAGCTCGATGAGAGCCTGGTACAGCGGCTTGCCCTCCCACTTGTCCGATTCGCCGATGTGGATGCGCATCAGGGTACGCTCCCCTTCGAATCGCTCATGTTCCTTTTCCATGACTCCTCCTAGAGCGCGTCGGCCAGCCGTATGCCAGCCA
>JACQTJ010000011.1 GCA_016210855.1 Acidobacteriota bacterium
ATCCACCACCGCGGCCACCTGAAGATGATGGCTGACGTGCAGCCTTTCATCAGCGGGGCCATCTCGAAGACCGTCAACATGCCTGAAGAGACCACGGTCGAAGAGATCATGGACGCCTACTTGGAGGCCTGGCGGCTGGGCCTGAAAGCGGTGGCCATCTACCGCGACGGCTCGAAGAAAGTCCAGCCGCTCTCGACCACGGCCCGCGCTCCGAACTCCGCGAAGGAGCTTGCGGCGGCGGCGGCACCCCCCACCCCGGCCACCCTGCCGCGGCGCAAGCTGCCCGAAACCCGCCAGGCCGTCACTCACAAGTTCTCTATCGCCGGCCACGAGGGCTACCTCACCGTGGGCCTCTACCCCGATGGCCAGCCGGGCGAAATCTTCATCACCATTGCCAAGGAAGGCTCGACGCTTTCGGGGGTGATGGACAGCTTCGCCCTGGCCATCTCCATCGCCTTGCAGCACGGGGTGCCGCTCAAGATTTTCGTCGACAAGTTCCAGCACGTGCGCTTCGAGCCTTCCGGGTGGACCACCAACCCCGAGATTCCCGTGGCCAAGTCCATCATCGACTACATCTTCCGCTGGCTGGGGGCGCGCTACATCTCGGCCGAATACAAGACGCTGGATATCGGCATCACCAACGGGGAGGGCACGGTCGAGGCCCAGCCCTCGCCCGCCGTCAAAGCGGCCGCAGAGATTTCCGGGGCCGCCGAAGCCCTGACGGGTCGCGGGCCCGCCCCCGTGCAGGTGCCGCCCGATGCTCCCACCTGCCCGGAGTGCGGCTCGCTCATGACCCGCAATGGCTCTTGCTACAAGTGCCACAACTGCGGCGGCACCTCGGGCTGCAGCTAGAAGGGGAGGAGCGGATGGAGACGACGGCGACGGAGATCCGGTTCCGGTTGCAGCTCTGCGAGCGCTGCGGGCGGGAGACCATCCACGCGATGCGCGACCCCTCGACTCCGCTCCCTTCGACGGTTCGACTGTCGCTCACCGTGCCGAGCGAGAGTCGAGGCACTTCGCTCAGGGCAAGCGGGGCAAGCGACTACCGAATCTGCTCGGGCTGCGACCCGGCGGCCTTTGAACGAGCAGCTTTTGAGGCGGGGCGGAAGGAGTTGCTGCGGTGAAGGGCTGCGAACCCTTCGGCCTGCGGCCTCAGGGCGAACCGGCATTGACTGAAGAGGAGAAGGTGGGTTCGTGAGCAAGGCGGACCTGAAAGTGGAGCTGGTGGAGCGTTATTGCCCCATCTGCCGTATCGGGACGCAGCACGCCATCCTCTACCAGATGTTCTTCGGGCGGCGGGGGAAGCTTGAGCGCGAAGAAGAGCTCTCGAGCGCCTGCGCCATCTGCAACCCCGACCGCTTCTGGGGACTGAAGTTGACCACGCAGTACGACCAACAGAAATTCCTGCTGGAACGCTGGATGCCAAGGGGGTCGTAGAAGTCGGGCCTCTGGGGAAGTAGGAAAAGAACGGAGGTGCGCGGATGGCAGCCGAGCTGCAGTTTGTCGAAAACTCCACTGTAGTCATCGTTCCCCCACCGAACCGCGGCAGGGAGACCCCCGCCCGTCTGGGCGGACGCTACCGGATGGAGCTGCGCGCCGCCGGAGAGACCCTGACCTGCGGCCACCAGGCGGACCAGGCCTTGCTCTGGCTGATTTTTCTCGAAGCCGACCAGGAAGCTGGCCGGGAAGTCACCGAAGTGATTTGTTCCGCCTGCGACCCGGCGCGGTTCGCCCGGGCTCAGGCCTGGGCGGAGGCGCTGGCCTGATGACCGACTGGGCAGAGATGGGCAAGCTCGAGAAAGCCGTGCGGATCGGCTGCACGGCGGCGCTGGCGGCGAAGCTGGTCGAGTGCGTACACCGGGAAGACGTCCTGGGGGCGGCCATCTGCGGCCTGAGCGCGGTGGCGGCCCTGGGCCTGAGTGCTGAGGAAATACGCGCCGTGCTCGTGGCCCTGGAGCGCACGGCGCAGGAGCAGGAGGCCAAAGCCTGAGATGCACAGTGGAGGTGAGCAGCCGAGAATGACCACGGAGTTCGTTATTTTCAAGAGCTACGACGGCGGCAAGCACTGGGAGAGGGAGCGGGGGTGCTCGAACTTCAGCACCGCCGCCGACACCGCCCAGGCCCTGCGGACACAGAACCCCTCCATCCGTTTTCGGGTGGACATTGAGCCGATGGGTTCCGAGACGCAGGGGAGGAAGCGCCAGCGGGCGTAGCCCAGGAGGCTTCGGGTCCCCATAGCTAGACCCTCCCCCGGGCCACCGGGGGAGGCAGTGCCTACCCCACGCGGCGGCGGGTGGACTCCCCCCACCCGCCGCCCTTCTTTTTTCTCGCCACAAACTCTGGCGCGACCCCGTCGGGCTTTGCTATGCTGAGGTGAGTAGGCCCGGTCAGTTCTGCTGCCGAAGGAGGGAGCGATGATTTCCACTCGCCTGAAACAATTCCTCGACCAGAACCAGGTCGGCTACGACGTGGTGCAGCACGACCCGGCCTTTACCGCTCAGCAGTTGGCCGCCCGGCTGCACGTGCCCGGGCGCGAGTTCGTCAAGGTAGTGGTGGTGAAGCTCAACGGCACCTACGCCCTGGCGGTGCTGCCGGCTCCCCTGCGCATCAATTTTAAGGCCCTGGCGCAAGGCGCGGGCGCCAAGAAGTGTTCGCTCGCGAGCGAAACTGAGTTCCAGCAGCTCTTTCCCGACTGCGAGCTCGGCGCCATGCCGCCCTTCGGCAACCTCTATAACCTCCCCACCTACGTGGATCAGGACCTTTCGGCCGAGGAGACCATTGTCTTCAACGCCGGCACCCACGCCGAAGCCATCCGCCTGCGCTACTCCGACTTCACCCGCCTGGCCCGGCCGCGCCTGGTGCGGTTCGGGGAGCCGCCCCCGGCTGAAATCGCCGCCAAGAAGAAGGCGGAAGCCCGGCGCAAACGCAAAGCCAAGCCCAAGAAGAAAGCCCGGCGGAGGAGAGCGAAGGCTCGCCCGCGCAAGAGGCCGAAGCGGAAGGCGGCCCGCCGCAAGAAGGCCGCGAAGAAGAAGGGCTCGAAGAAGAAGCGCCGCCGCTAGTCGCCCTGCAGGGCGCGGCCGAAGCGCCGCCGGGCCGTAGAGTAGTCTTCGAGGGTAGCCTCAAGGGCCTGGTTGAGCTCCTCGAATTTCTCCATTTCCACCCGACGGAACTGGTGCTGGGCCGTGGCGACTTCTTCGGCCAGGGCCGCGAGCGCAGCGAGCTTCTCCTGGACTTCTTGGTGGCGCTCCATCAGTTTCTTGTAGGCCTCTTCTAGATCCATCGGGCCGCCCTCCGGAATTTCCGGTTTGAGAAATCAGTCTAGCACAGGCGCCGCCCGGCATCCGGGCCGGGGCCGGAGGCATCCAATCGAGTGAGAGGATGAGAGGAGACGATGAAGGCCACCAGCAAGCTGATGGTCGGGCAGTGCCACAGCCTGCTGGTGTGGGCGCTGTTCGGGATGGTGGTGGTGCTGACCCTAATCAACCTCTACCAGGGTTGGGTGATCGCCCATCAGATGCAGGTCATCCGCACCCTCTACGAAGTGCGCTTCCCCGGCTAGGTGGCTCCCAGACGCTTCAGGAAGACCTCAATCTCCCGGCTGGTTTGCAGGTCGCCTTTGGCGCAGGCTACCTCCCGGCCTTTCTGGTAGGCGGCGATGGCCTGCTCGCGCTCGCCGAGCTTCTCCAGGGCCTTGCCCAGCTCGCGGTAGGCGGCCGAATAGTCGGGCTTGAGCTCAAGGGTGCGCCGCAAGGCCGCGGCGGCCTCGGCAAACTCGCCCAGCCGCAGGTGCTCGCTGCCCAGGCCGTAGTGCACGACGGGGTCGTCCGGCTCGAGCCCGGCCAATTCCTTCAACTGTTCCAGCTTTTCCCGGTCGTTGGTCATGTCAATCGTATTTCTCGTAGCGGACTTGCTTGCGGTCGAGCCCGCGGGCCTTGAGCCGCTGGCGCAGGTCGTCCACCATGGCCTTCAGGCCGCACAAGTAGACGTCGAGGTCCGGCCTCTCCAGGAGCAGCCGCCCGACGTACTCCTGCACGTGCCCGCGGCGCCCGTTCCAGCCTGCCGGGGGCCGCGACAGCGTCGGCCAGAAATGAAAGTTCGGGTGCTGTGCGGCCAGCTCCGCGAATTCGTTCCGGTAGAGGATGGTCTCCGGGTAGCGCACTCCGAAGACGAGCCAGACCTGCAGGTCGGTACCGTGGGCGAAGAGGTCCTGCAGGATCCCCCGCACGGGGGCAATGCCAGTGCCAGTGGCAACGAAGAGGGAGTCGATCGGCGGCTCGCGCACCACAAAGAAGCCGAAAGGACCTTCGAACTCGATCTCAGCGCCGAGTTCAAGATCGCAGAGGTAGTTGGAGAAGAAGCCGCCCTCGACGCGGTTCAGGCAGAGGTCGAAGCGGCTGTCGCCCCGGTAGGGCGAGGCAATGGAGTAGGGGCGGACGTCGTCCGCGCCGGTGCGCTCGAGGTGGAGCGAGATGAACTGCCCGGGCGTGAAAACGAACGGCTTCGGCCCCGAAACCTCCCACTCGAAGTGCTTCGTAGTCGGGGTGAGGACTTCGACCCGGGCCAGGCGGGCCCGGTAGCGGGTCTTATCGCCCTGTCGGGGAGTTGTTCCCATCAGAGAGGCCCGGAAAGCATTCTCTCCCTCGCGCGGACGGAAGGCAAGCGAAGGGCCGAGGTGCTCAGAGGCGGGGCTTCGAGGGCGGGACGTAGTGGATGTAGTCTTCCATCAGCTTGAGCTGGTCCACCTTTTCGCTCAGGTCGACCTGCAGCAGGTCGCGCAGCGACACCAGGCCCACCAGCTTGTCGCCGTCCACCACGGGCAGGTGGCGGATGCCGGCCTGCTTCATCACTTTGAGGCAGGTTTCGCAGCTCTCCTGGATGCTGACAACCACCGGCTTGGCGGTCATCACCTCGGCCACCCGGGTCGAGCCGGGGTCGCGGTGGACGGCGATGACCCGCTTCATCATGTCGCGCTCCGAGAAGATGCCCACCAGGCGGTTCTGCTCCAGCACGCAGACGGCGCCCACGTTGCGCTCGCTCATGTAGCGGGCCGCGTCGGCCACCGCGAGCGAGGGAGTCACGTGGTAGAGTTCGCGGTCTTTGAAGAGGTCGCGCAGGTTCGGCACGGAACCGGCTCCTGAGCTGAGGTCTCCCCGGAACTGGGCGTAGCTTAGCACAACCAGGCGGAGAGGCAAGCGCGAATTTCGTCGGCTCGCCGCCGGACTTTCTCTGTTGTCGCCCCCGCAGCCCTACTTACGCGTTATCTCATCCACCCACTGCTTGACCAGGTCCTTACAGCCCAGGCCGAAGGCCAGCGCCAGGCCCAGGGCCAGCGCTCCGAAGAGCAGGGTGAAGGCGTTGGTGACGATGGTGGTGGCGATGCGCAGCTGCTCCAGGCTGGCGGCCACGGCGAAGATGACCACCGCCGCCTGGGCGACTTTGCCGATGGTCTCCGGGTTCACCGCTCGCACCCCGCCGGCCAGCGTCTGCACGAACCCCCGCACCAGCCCCCCGAAGAAGAACCCCAGGGCCAGGATGAAGACGGCGGCGATGACGTTGGGGATGTAGAGCAGCAGGCGGTTGAGCAGCTCGGTGGCCACGGTCAGCCCCATGGCGTCAATGGCCATCACCAGGGCCAGCAGCATTACCACCCAGTAGAAAAGCTTGCCCACGATGCCGGACGGGGGCGTGGAAATCTGGCCCTGCTGCAAGGCCTGGTTGAGCCCGGCGCGGTCGGTGAGGGTATCGAAGCGCGCCATGCGCAGCACCCGCTCCACCAGGGCGCGGATGACGCGGGCCACCCCCCAGCCCACCAGCAGGATGACCAGGGCGACCAGAAGCTTGGGGACAAAGGACAGAATCTGTGTCCACATCTCCCGCACCGGTTCGGTGAATAAGTCTTGCCAGTTCATTAGGCTCCTCCCTTTCCCGCGGCAGCGGGACGAACGAATGCTCCGCAGCTTGCCTGCACGTGTTTGGGTGCAGCCGATTGAACAATCACTGCCCCTATCCTAGACAATCGCCGCCCCCGGGTCAACGTGTACGGAACCGAAAGGTCGCTGCTTGCGTCTATGGCAGAGACGGCGTGGTAGATTGATGGACGTGATAAGCTGAATCTTTTGTGCTGGCCGCGCAACCCGCGGAGGAGGTGGGATGGAGCTGGCCGGGTTCGCCACGCCGGAAGGGACGGCGCGCTACCGGGAGCGCTTTGCCGGGCACGCCGCCGAGGGCCACTTCCGGCAGCAGAACGGCTTGTGGCTCTCCTCAGTGGGCATCGGCACCTACCTGGGCGCGCACGACGATGAGACCGACGAGCGCTACGCCCGAGCGGTGGCGCGGGCGCTCGAGCTCGGGGTCAACGTCGTTGACACCGCCATCAACTACCGGTTCCAGCGCAGCGAGCGCTCTGTCGGGGCGGCGCTCGGGGCCCTGATCGAGCAGGGCAAGCTCGCCCGCGACGAAGTCATCGTGGCCAGCAAGGCCGGCTTCCTCACTTTTGACGGCGACTACCCGCCCGACCCGGCTGCCTACTTCCAGGAGCACTACTTCCGCCCTGGTGTGCTCCGAACAGAGGATGTGGTGGCCGGCATGCATTGCATGACGCCGCGCTACCTGGAAGACCAGCTGGAGCGCAGCCGGCGCAACCTCGGCCTCGACACCCTCGACGTCTACTTCCTGCACAACCCCGAGACCCAGCTCCAGGCGGTTCCCCGGGCAGAGTTCTTGAGCCGCATCCGAGCTGCGTACGAGAAACTCGAAGAGTGCATGGCGGCGGGAAAAATCCGCTGCTACGGCACGGCCACCTGGGACGGCTACCGACAGTCGCCGCGGGCCCGCGACTTCCTTTCGCTCGAAGAACTGCTGCGGGTAGCGACCGAGGTAGCGGGGGCGAACCACCACTTCCGGTGCGTGCAGCTGCCTTACAATTTGGCCATGCCCGAAGCCTTGCTGCAGGCGAACCAGCCGCTCGACAGCGAGGCAGTGCCGCTGCTGGAAGCCGCCCGGCGCCTGGGCATCACTGTCTTTGCTAGCGCTTCCCTCCTGCAAGGGCAGGTGGCGCGCAACCTGCCCGACGACCTGCGCGCCGCCCTCGGGCCCGACCTTGAAACCGACGCCCAGCGCGCCCTGCAGTTCGTCCGCTCCACCCCCGGGGTGGGGACGGCCCTGGTGGGGATGAGCCGGGTCGCCCACGTCGAGGAGAACCTCCGCCTGGTCGCCCAGCCGCTGGTCTCCGCCGAGACCTTCCGGCGCGTCTTCTTCCGGGAGTGAGCGCCGTGCCGGTCCGCATCGAGAAGTGGGACCCGGCCCGGGGGCCGCTGGGCGAAGCGGCGATGCGGCAGCGGCTTGAGGCCGAAGGCTACGCGGTCAGCCGCTACCTCTATCCCCCCGGCACGTACTTTCCCGAGCACACCCACGCCATGGACAAGAGGGACGCCGTCCTGCACGGGCGTTTGAAGATCACCGCCGAGGGCCAGGAGGTTGTCCTCGGGCCGGGTGATATGATGGAGATTCCGGCCGGCATCCGGCACACCGCCGAAGTAGTGGGCACGGAAGCTGTGGTCAGCCTGGACGCCACCCGCCTGCGCTGAAGCTCTGGCGGGCGGGCCCGCCGAAAACGATGAGTGACACCACCGATGTCGAGAGGCTGCTCGAGCGGGCGCTCGAAGCCTTCGGGCAAGCCGAGTTCGACGAAGCCCGCCATCTGCTTGAGCGGTTGCTCTCGACCCAGCCCGACCACGCCCGGGCCTGGAGCACGCTGGGCATCTGCCACCTGGAGACCGGCCGGACACAGCTCGGCCTGGAAGCGCTCGAGCGCGCGATAGAGGCCGAGCCCGACAACCCTGACCACCACTACTGGCTCGGCAACGCGGCTGGAAGCCTGGGCCAGCTTGACCGCGCCTACGCCTGCTACCAGCGGGCGCTCGAGCTCGACCCGCAGCACGTCAAGGCGGGCGAATTCCTGGTGCGCACCCGCAGCCTTCTCGACAGCCGCGAGCACTACCGGACGGCGCTCCAGTTGCTACGCGACAAGCAGCCCCCGCAACGCTACCTGACCTTGGCCTTGCGCGAGCTGCTGCATTCCATGGCCCGGTTTCCGCAGTCACCTGCCCGCGGCGAACTCGGGCACTGCGCCCGCGAGATTCTGAAAGCGGCCCGGGACGTGGCAGTGATGCTCCCGCCGGGCGAGGGCCTGGAGGAATGGGCGCGGCACCACGAGCAGGGCAACGCCGGGTTGCGCTTCGTGAATCACCAGCAGGCTCTGGCCGCCTATGAGCACGCCCTGGGCTACAAGGATGACGACCCCTACGCCTGGCACGGGCTGGCGCTCGCCCAGGCGCTGGGCGGCGATTTGGACAACGCCGCCCGCTCCTGGCAGCGCTGCCTCGACCTCGACCCCGAGTTCGACTTCACGACCCTGGCCCGCATCCAGCGCCACTCGCAGTGAGGCGCAGCCCGGGGATTCAGGAATAAAGCAGATCCTTCGACTCCGCCCGGTGAACTCAGGGTCGTGTGCACAGCCCGGCGTGGGCTCTGCTCAGGATGACAAGGGAGGGGAAGCGCTGGCCCGCATCCAGCGCCGCTCGCAGTGAGGCGCAGCCCTGGGATTCAGGAATAAAGCAGATCCTTCGACTCCGCCCTGTGAACTCAGGGTCGTGTGCACAGCCCGGCGTGGGCTCCGCTCAGGATGACAAGGGAGGGGAAGCGCTGGCCCGCATCCAGCGCCACTCGCAGTAGCAGCTATTTCTTTTTCTCCGCCGCCCAGAGACCCAGAGAGATGGCCCGGCCGCAGAAGGGGCAGTAATTGATGCCCAGGTAGTCGTACCGACCCTCGGGGCCGCCGCGGACAAAAAATTCGGTGTAAATCTCGTTGATGATGCGGCCGTCGTCGATGCGGTTCGCGGCCGTCTTCACGACCGCGGCCCGGTCCAGAGCGGCGTCCAGCTGTTCGCAGCAGACGGTGGGCATCGCCTCACCTCCTAGGGGCGGTGGATAGGGAAGTGCTCCAGGATGGCGTGGCGGAGCTCTTCGAGGTGGCCGGCGAAGAAGTGGTCAGCACCTTCGATCCACACCAACTGTTTCGGAGCGGCGGCCCGAGCCACGAGGGCTTCGACCGCTTGGCGGGCGCCGAACTGGTCGCGCGTGCCTTGCACGAAAAGTTTCGGCTTCGGGCAGCTCTCGAGATAGGAAAGGTCACTGTTGGCTGCCGGCAGGCCAATGCCGATGAGGGCTCTCACCCGCGGATCACCACAGCCCGCCCGCAGCCCCACCCAGGCGCCGAAGGAAAAGCCGGCCAGCACGATGCCCGCGCCGGGGGCCTTGTCTCCCAGATAAGCCAGGGCGGCGCGTGTGTCTTCGGCTTCGCCGCGGCCCTGGTCGTGGGTTCCCTGGCTCTTTCCGGCGCCGCGGAAGTTGAAGCGCAGCACGGGCAGGCCTAGCTCCTGCAAGGCGCGGGCAGTGTGGTGAACCACCTTGTTGTGGAGCGTGCCGCCGTAGAGCGGGTGGGGGTGGCAGACCAGGCCCGCCAGGGACGGGCTCGGGTCGGCCGAGGTAGGCTGTTCCCACAGGGCTTCAAGCTGCCCGGCCGGGCCGGGGAGGAACAAGGACTGTACTTTTCGCTTCATCGCAGAGCACCGTCGGGCGCGTTGCCGGCGTCTAAGAAGAAGCTGCTATGCTAGCAAGCGACTGCCGGCGACTCAATCGGCTGGGGGGTCGCCGCCGGCGAGAAGGGGAGGGAGCGATGAGAGCATCGAAGAGCGATCGTCTGCTGGCCGCCGGGATGCTGGTGGCCAGCCTGCTGCTCGTGTTTCCGCCCCCGCAGGTCGCCCAGCCACAGCGACGCTCCGACCCGGTCGAGCAGTTCGAAAAGGAGCGCCGGCGGCGCGACGCGGAGGCGGCCGGGGAGAAACGGCGCCTGGAGAGCGCCGCCCGGGCCGAGAGCCGGGCAGCGCTCCGGCAGCTGCGGGAAGACCTGCCCAAGCTGCGGGCCAGCCTCGAAGTTCTGGATAAGAAACTGGCTGAGCTGGACACGGAAGCCGAGCTTTCCGTGGACTTGCGCCAGCAAGGCAAGGAAGTGGAAGAGCTCGCCCGGCGGATCAACAAAAGCCTCAAGCGGCTCTGAGCCCCGCGGAAGTCTCGGGTCTAGGGCCACCGCTCCCGGGGGCAGGACGCCCGTCCACCCCCACTGGACGCAATTCCTATTGCGCCCCCGGGGTGGCGATGCTAGGGTACGCGCAGCTGAAGCATAGGTCTGGGGGTAGGGGCGTGGAAGAACGCCGCACCGCTCGCCGGTTTCTCATGAACCTGCCTGTGGAGGTCACCGGCCCTGCCGCCGGAGGCCCCGTGGCCCCCCCGGCCAAAACCCGCGACGTCAGCTACCAGGGCCTGTACTTCACCCTGGACCGGCAAGTGCAAGTCGGCTCGGCCATCGAGTTCGTCTTGACTCTGCCCAACGAGATCACCCTCTCCGGCGATGTGCGGGTGCGGTGCGCCGGGCGGGTGGTTCGGGTGGAAGCGGTCAGTTCCGGGGAGGTGGAGAAGGGCCCGGAGGAAAGCAGTCGGGTGGGAGTGGCCGCTGTGATTGAGCAATACGATTTTCTCTCCCCGCCCGCTTGAGGGCTCCCTCCGTCGCCGGGTATCTGCCTCTCGGGAAGCGGGCTTTGGCTACTTCTTCTGCGGTCGCCGGGAAGGAAGGTGAGCACGGCGGTCACCCAAGGGAGATGTGAGCGGCATGCGGCGGGCCGCCGATCGCGTCTTCCGCAGTCCGCGCCACCTGCCGGAGGGAAGTGCTGGCCGGCCCGGTGGCCCCGGGCGGCCCGGAGGTCGCTCGGAGGGGGACTGCTTTTTTTACTGGTTTCGGTTCCGGCCACCGCCTCCGACCCGCCGTCCCTGGAGATCCCCCGCGTCGGGCGCCCGCCCACCCTGGAAGACTTCCTGGAGATGAAGCCGAACGGCGAGATGGAGGGACAGCTCGCCAAGGTGGAGGACTTCCGGCAGCGGGTGCCGAGCGACGGGCAACCTTCGAGCCAGCGCACCGAGGCCTATCTCGGCTACGACGCCAAGAACCTCTACGCCGTCTTTGTCTGCTTTGACCGCGAGCCAGAAAAGATCCGCGCTCGGATGGTGAATCGGGAACAGCTATTTGGCGTCCAGAGCGCGGCCGACGACATCGTATCGATCGACCTCGATACCTTCCATGACCAGCGGCGGGCCTATATTTTTACCGTCAATCCGCTGGGCATCCAGGCCGACTCCATCTGGACCGAAGGCCAAGGGCATGACAGCTCCTTCGACACTCTCTGGTACTCGAAGGGCAAACTGACCGCCCAGGGCTATGTGGTGTGGATGGCGATTCCCTTCAAAAGCCTGCGCTTCCCGGCCACACCCCAGCAGACCTGGGGGATCATCTTGAACCGCGACATCCCTCGCAACAACGAGGAGACCTACTGGCCGCACTACTCGAGCCGCATTGAGGGCCGCTTGAACCAGGCGGCCCCTATGACGGGCCTCGAAAACATCTCCCCCAGCCGCAATCTCCAGTTCATTCCCTACGGCGTCTTCCGCTCTTTTCGGGCTCTGGACACCCGCGACCCGCTCCGGCCGCGCTTCGAACGGGACCGCGCCGATGCCGACGTCGGGCTCGACGCCAAGGTGGTGCTGGAGGACGCCCTGGTGGTGGACGTGGCGGTCAACCCCGACTTCAGCCAGGTGGAGTCGGACGAGCCCCAGGTGACGGTCAACCAGCGGTTCGAAGTGTTTTTTCCGGAGAAGCGGCCGTTCTTCATCGAGAACGCCAGCTTCTTCCAGACCCCCATCAACCTGGTGTTCAGCCGTCGGGTGGCCGACCCTCAGTTCGGCGTGCGCCTGACGGGTAAGCTCGGGCCTTATGCTTTGGGGGCCTTCCTCATTGACGACGAGGCCCCCGGCAAGAGCGTCCCCGAGAACCACAATCTGGACGGTGACCGGTCTCTCTTCACCATTGTCCGGGTGAACCGCGACCTTTGGCGGCAGTCCACCTTAGGCTTCATCATCACCGACTGGGAATTCCAAGACAGCTTCAACCGGATCGGCGGCGTGGACGGCCGCTTCAAGCTCTCGGAAAACTGGGTGGCAAGCTTCCAGGGGGTCGCGAGTTCCACTCGCTGCCTGCCCTCGGGTGACCGAGTTCTCAGCGCTCTCGGGCTCGTGGGCGTGGACGGCTGCTTCTCCTTTGACCCTGACCGGGCCCCTCTGGCTGGCCCGGCCTACGACGCCGAAATCCGCCGCAGCGGCCGACAGTTGAACTACAGCTTGGAGTACAACGACCGCAGCGACGGCTTCCGCACCGCGCCCGGCTTTCTCCGTCGTCGCGACATCCGCCGCATCGGACAGAAGGTGGGCTATGGTTTCCGTCCGGAAGGCCGCTGGCTGATTTCCTGGGGGCCGTTCTTCGGTACCGAGGCCGTCTTCGACCACCAGGGCACCCGGCTCGACCTCACCCAGGACAGCTCCATCACCTTCGAGTTCGTGGGGCAGACAGAAATTGGGGGGCTCTACAACTGGGACCGGGAACGGCTGCGGCCGAAAGATTTCCCGGTACTTAGCGGAAACCGCGACTTCTCCCG
>JACQTJ010000070.1 GCA_016210855.1 Acidobacteriota bacterium
ACGAGGGCGGCGAGCTGGAAGACCCGGCGAACCCCCCGCACGACCACACCTGGCAGTTGACTTCCTCCCCCCAGAAGGCCCCTGACCGCGAGGAGGAAGTGGAAATCGAGTTCGCGGCGGGCCGGCCGGTAGGTGTGAACGGGAAGCGGCTGGCGCCGGTGGCGCTGCTCGAGGCACTGAATGAAATCGGGGCGCGAAACGCCATCGGGCGGGTGGACCTGGTGGAGAACCGCTTCGTGGGCATCAAGTCGCGCGGCTGCTACGAGACCCCCGGGGGCACGCTGCTGGTCGAAGCCCATCGGGAGCTCGAGGCGCTCTGCCTGGAGCGCGACCTGCTGCACTTCAAACAACAGGTCGGGCTGCGGTATGCGGAGCTGGTCTACTACGGCCTGTGGTTCACGCCGCTGCGGGAGGCGCTGGACGCCTTCGTCAACTCGACGCAGGCGAGCGTGACCGGCCGCGTGGCGCTCAAGCTCTACAAAGGCAACGTCAGCGTCGCCTGCCGGCAGTCGCCTTACTCGCTCTACCGCACCGACCTCGCGGCCTTCACCATGGGCGAAGGCTACAACCCCAAGGACGCCGAGGGTTTCATCCGTCTGCTGGCCCTGCCGGCCCGCGTGCAGGCCTGGTTGCGGCAGGAGGGGAAGCCACGATGAAGATGTGGGCCGGCCGCTTCCGCGAGCCGCTGGACCCGGCCTTCGAGCGCTGGCAGCGCTCTTTTCCGTTTGACCATCGGCTGCTGCCCGAGGAGCTCGAGGCCAGCCGCGCCTACGCTCAGGCCCTGGCAGGTGTGGGGGTGCTCTCTCCGGAAGAGCTCAAGGCGATTGCGGGCGGCCTGGACCAACTGGAAAAGAAAGCCGGGGCGGAGCCGGCCTGGCTGGAGAGTGCGGCGGCCGAAGACGTACACCACTTTGTTGAAGAGCAGTTGGTGGCGCTGGTGGGCGAAGTCGGCTACAAGCTCCACACCGGACGGAGTCGCAACGAGCAGATCGCCACCGACCTGCGCCTGTTCGTCCGCCAGAACCTGGACGGCATCCGCGCTCGCTTGGCTGAGTTCGTTTCAGTTTTTCTGGCCCGAGCCAGGGAGCTAGGCCCAGCGGCCATGCCAGCCTACACGCATGGGCAGCCGGCCGAGCCGGTTTTGGTGGCTCACTGGCTGCTCGCCTACGCCGAAATGTTCCTGCGCGACGCCGAACGCCTGGCGGATTGCCGCCGACGCGTGAACGTGCTGCCGCTTGGTTCGGGCGCCGTGGCTGGGGCACCGCTTCCACTCGACCGGGCTGCCCTGGCGCGGCGGCTCGGGTTTGCCCAGATTTCGGGGAACAGTCTGGACGCGACCAGCGACCGCGACTTCGAACTCGAGTTCCTGCACGGGCTCGGTTTCATCGCGCTCCACCTCAGCCGCTGGGCCGAGGAGATGGCGATTTTTTCCACCCGCGAGTTCGGCTTTGTCCGCCTGCCCGAGAAGTTTTCAACCGGTAGCAGCGCCATGCCGCAGAAGAAAAACCCCGACGCCCTGGAGCTGCTGCGGGCGAAGACCGGCCGGGTGGTGGGCGCGAGCCTAGCGGTTTCGCTGCTGCTCAAGGGGCTGCCGCTCGCCTACAACAAGGACCTGCAGGAGGGGCAGGAGCCGCTCTTTGAGGCCACGGACACGGTAGGCGAGTCGCTGGCCATCGCCACGGGCTTCCTGCGAGCAGTCAGCTTTGACACGGAGCGGATGCAGGCGGCAGCCTGCTCCGGCTTTCTCAATGCCACGGCGGCGGCCGGCTACCTGGTGAGGCGCGGCGTTCCATTCCGTCGCGCCCATGCCGCCATCGGCCAGGCTGTGCTGCACTGCCTGGAGACGGGGAAGACTTTGGAGTCGCTTTCACTCGAAGAGCTGCGGCGCTTCAGCCCGGAGTTCGAGCCGGAGGTCTACGCCGGCCTGACCCTGGAAGCGGTCTTGGCGAGCCACGACGTGGCCGGGGGGACAGCGCCGGGGCGAGTGAAGGCGGCGCTGGCCGAGGCGGAGAAACGCCTGGCCGCGCTCAGAAAGGAACTCGATGCGCACGCGTAAGGCCCGGCTGCCCGACGCCCCGCAGATCCACGCCCTGATGGCGGACTACGTCCGGGAAGAGATCTTGCTGCCGCGGTCGCTCGGGGAGATCTGTGAAAACATCCGGGACTTCACGGTGGTGGAGCGGCGCGGGGAGGTGATCGGCTGCGGGGCGCTGCACCTCTACGGGCTCGACCTGGCGGAAATTCGCTCGATTGCGGTGGCCCGCAGCGCCCAGGGGCGCGGAGCCGGCCGGCACTTGGTCGAGGCCCTGCTCGCCGAAGCCCGCCAGCAGGGCGTGGCCCGCGTCTGCCTGTTCACCCGCATCCCAGATTACTTCGCGCAGCTGGGTTTTCTTCCGGTGGCGCACGAAAGACTGCCAGAAAAGATCTGGAAGGACTGCCTGAAGTGTCCTCGTTTCTACCGTTGCGACGAGACGGCGATGATCTTCGGCGGCGTCTCCGCCTCCCTCGGCCCGGCTCCCCTCGGCTCCGCTCGGGACAGGCGGGACAAGCGGGCTGAGGCGGAGGGGCTTGCGACCACGCGTCTGCCCGTCCTGCCGGGATGAGGAGCCCCACCAGCCTCTCTCGGCGCATCTTGGTGCCGCCCGGGTTCCGGTTTGCCGGAATCGCGGCGGGAATCAAGGCGGGAGCGGGGCTCGATTTGGGGCTGGTGGAAGCGCCGCAGGGAGCGACGGCGGCTGCCCTGTTCACCTCAAACCGCATCCGCGCCGCGCCGCTCCAGGTAGGGGAGGAACATCTCGAGTCCTCCGGAGGGCGGGTGCGAGCCGTCATCGTCAACTCGGGCAACGCCAACTGCAGCACGCGCACGGGCCGACGAGTTTGCCAGCTCATCTGCGAGCGGCTGGCGAAGCGGCTGGGAGCCATTCCCCGACAAGTGTTCCCCTCTTCGACGGGCGTGATCGGGGTGGAACTGCCGGCCGGGCGCATCCTGCAGGCGCTGCCGCGGTTGCTCGAGGCGCGAGGGGACGGGCTCGCCAGCGTGCAGCACTTTGCTCGGGCCATCATGACCACCGACACCCGTCCGAAGCTGGCTGCGGTGCGCTTCCGGTGCGGCAAGGGCACGGCCACGCTGCTCGGAGTCGCCAAGGGAGCGGGGATGATTCACCCCCGCCTACGCCCTTCGGGCTACGGTGGGCAGGCCACGATGCTGGTTTATCTCTTCAGTGATGTGGTGGCAACGCCGGCGCAGTTGCAGCGGCACCTGCATGCCGCTGCAGCTCGGACCTTCAACTGCATCAGTGTGGACGGGGATACCTCGACCAACGACACCGTGCTCCTGCTGGCAAGCGGGACGGGCGGGCTGCGACTTGGCGCGAGCGGGGCAGAACAGCACTTTGCTGCGGCTCTCGAGGCCGTATGCAGTTCATTGGCGGAGCAGATTGTGGCCGACGGCGAAGGCGTGCGGCACGTGGTGAGGCTGCGGGTGGAGGGAGCAGGGAGCGAAGCCGAAGCCGAGCGGGTGGCGCGGGCCATCGCCCGTTCACCATTGGTCAAGACGGCCTGGGCGGGCGGTGACCCGAACTGGGGGCGCATCCTGGCGGCCATCGGGGCCTCCGGAGTGCCCGTGGACCCTGAGCGGATTGAGGTTTTCCTGGGGAAGCAGCAGGTGTGCCGGCGGGGCGCGGCGTGCAGGTTCGACGAATGGGAGGCGCATCGGTGTCTCCGCCGGCCACGGTTCGATGTGAAAGTGCGGCTGGGGCAAGGCCGCGCAGTGGCTACTTTTCTGACCTGCGACCTCACGACCGACTACGTCCGCCTCAACACACACTACCGCAGTTAGATATCCCAGTGGCCGGGCCCACCGGAACGGGGTCAATTGTCCTCCACGCCGTGAATAAGCAGTCGCGAAAACCGCAAAGACCACAGAAACCGTAGACTTCCGGGGAGCGAATGTGCTAGGGGAGAAGCGAAGTAGTTAAAGAGTTGAATAGTTGAATGAAAGGGCGATCAAAGGGAGGGCAACAGGGAAGGGGGAATGCGCTAATTTCAAGAAGGGAAACCGGATAGGTGAGTTGACATAGGTTTGACAAACGTCGAGCGGAGAAAAGCAATGAAATCAGCTAGTGGTGGGCAACGAGGGGCTGAAAAACCGCGGGGGGTGGGGGGTGGTCAACCCTTGGCAGGAGCAAGCTGTTGTGGCTTTGAGGCAAGGCGGCGAAAGCGAAGGGCGGGTCTTCTCTTGGGCCTGGGCTTGCTGCTGGGATTGGCAACGGCGAACGCGGTCACGCCGGAGGCAGAGGCTATTCGCCGGAAGCGAGTGGAGGTGTTGCTGCCGGAGGCGATGGCCGAACACGGGTTCGACCTCTGGTTGGTGTTCACCCGGGAAAGCTCCCGCGACCCGATTGCGGCCGACGTGGCTGGCGGCCAAGTGGTGGCGCGGGGCGCGTTCCTGTTTGCCCGTACCACGGGCGGGTTCCGCAAGATTGCGGTCGTGGCCAGCTACGACGTGACCCCGGTCCAGGAAAGCGGCATCTACGACGAGGTCGTCGCCTACCGCAACGAAGGGATCAAGCCGCACCTGAAAAGAATCGTGGAGGAGCTCAGCCCGCAGCGGATCGGCATCAACATCTCCCGCGACGTGCCAACCGCCGACGGGCTGACGGTGGGCATGCGCAACTATCTGGAGGAGACGCTTGGCCCTGCGGTGGCGGCGCATTTCCTCTCGGCGCAGCCGCTGGTGGTGTCCTTCCGCGGGCGACGCCTGCCGGAAGAGGTGGTGGTGCTGCGCGAGGCCGCCACCTACACGGATAAGATCATGCGCGAGGCGCTCTCCGCGAAGGTGATTACCGCCGGAAAAACAACGGAGAAAGACGTGGCCGACTACCTGGGCCGCTGCACGGAGGAGTTTGGGGCTCGGATGGCCTTTGTGAGCGTGGTGGTGGGGCCCAGTCGCGGGCACGGGGGTCCGAGCGAGCGGGTGATCCAGCCGGGGGATTTGGTGCGCATCGACTTCGGCATCACCCACCGCGGCTATTCTACCGACGTGCAGCGCACCGCCTACGTGCTGCGCCCCGGGGAAACCGGGCCACCGGCCGAGATCCAGAAGATGTGGGAGACAGCCCGCGCCGCTACCGACGCCGCCATCGCCGTCATGCGTCCGGGCGTGACCGGGAATGCGGTTGACACCGCGGGCCGGACCCGGCTCATCGCGGCCGGCTACCAAGGCTATCCCCACGGCGCCGGCCACGCCATCGGCTTCGATGTTCACGACGTGGGGCCGATGCTGGGCCCGGACTGGCCGGAGCGCTACGGCGCGACTGTCTTCCTGAAGCTCGAGAAGGACCAGACCTTCGCGGTGGAACCCATTCTCTACGCCGACTACCCGCCAATGGGCGGCGAGATCAACATCGGGTTGGAAGAAGATGTGGTGGTCACGGCCGAGGGCACCGACCGGCTTCATCCTCGGCAGGATGAGCTCATCCTCATCGCCCCGCCGCACCAGGAGCCCACGGCCGGGGCCCAGCTTCTGGGTGGAAGGCCCACAGGAGTATACTGGAGTATACTAAAGAAGCCATGGCACGCCCCCGCGGCCCCTACGGCCTGGAGATCATCCAAAACTGCGTCACCTGCCCGGTGCGAGAGCAGCGGTTGTTTTGCAATCTGGGCCCGGAGGCGGTCCGGGAGCTGCAGGGCATGCGCCAGGACAGCGTCTATCCGGCCGCGGCGGTGCTGTTCGTGGAAGGGCAGCCAGCGCGGGGGCTGTTCCTGATCTGCTCGGGGAAGGTGAAGCTCACTGCGTCGTCCCCGCAAGGGCGGTCGCTGATCGTGCGGGTGGCCGAGCCCGGCGAGGTGCTGGGGCTGAGCGCGGTCATCTCGAACGCCGACTACGAAGTCAGCGCCCAGACCCTGGAACCCGCCCAGATCAGCTTCCTGCCCCGTCCCGACTTCTTGCGCTTCCTCGGGAGTTACGGGGAAGTGTCGGTGCGGGTGGCCGAGCACTTGAGCATGGAGTTGCGCCGCGCCTATCACCAAGTGGCCCGCATCGCCCTAGCGCCCACGGCCCGGGCCAAGCTGGCCGGGCTGTTGCTCGATTGGGCGAGCCAAGACTCCCAGCCCGCCCCCAAAGGGGTGCGTTTCCACCTCCGCCTGACCCAGGAAGAAATCGGAGAGCTCATCGGCAGCTCTCGCGAAACGGTCAGCCGGCTGCTCAACGATTTGCGCCGCAAGGGCTTGATCGACATCAAGGGAACCCTGGTTACTCTTCCCGAACCCCGCAAGCTCGAAGCCCTCTTCACCTAAGTTTTCAATAACATCCCCGCTGTGACCGCCGTCACGAGTGGCGATGCCGACCGTCGCTGCAAAAATTCATTAAAGGAATAACTATTCCGGAATGAAAGATTGATTGAGGGTTCGTGCAGGAAGGAGAGACTGCCATGAGCACCACCGACAAGGCCGAAATGGCGCGCCGCCTGCGGGCGGAGGCTGAGGACATTCGCCGCCACGGCTTGACCAACTTCTTCGAGCACACCTACGCCTGCCTGCGCTATGGCCAGGCCAGCAAGGAGCGCGCTGAGGACCGCTGCGGCATTTGTCCCATGCGCCCCTTCGTACCGGCTGACGTCCAAGAGGAGGCCTTCCCTTGCCAGCACATCAACGAGGAAGGGTGGGACCTGGCCTCGCAGCAGGCCGACCTGGCTGAAAAATACGTGGCCTGGCTGCTGAAGACAGCAGAACAGCTGGAAGCTGAGGCGGCTGGCCGCCGCTAGCTGGGGAGAACCGCCGTGATGCTCTACCGACATTCGTCACAACTGGCCTTGCAGGCGGCCCTACTGCTGGCCGCGGAGGACAGCGGGAAGCCACGACGGGTCCGCGACCTTGCCGCCGCCCTCAATGTTCCGGCCACGTATTTGGCCAAGGTCCTGCAAGGCCTGATCCGGGTGGGTTTGTTGCGCACGGTGCGGGGACCCGGCGGGGGAGTGCGGCTGGCGCGACCAGCGCGGGAGATTCGCCTTTGGGATGTGCTCGAGGCGGTCGAGCCGGCGGGCGAGCTCGAGGGCTGCTGCCTGGGATTGAAGGAGTGGAGCGACCGCAGCCCTTGCCCCCTGCACGATGCCTGGGCCCGAATTCGCAGCCAAATCCTGGCCATGTTACAAAGTCGGAGCCTCTGGGACTTCGCCACCGGAGCCCGGGGGCGCGGGCTCATGACCGGGTCGGTGGGTTCCGGCGACGGGGTCGAGCCCGAGCACACTAGTGTCGAGTTGCCCCGATGAATCTGCAGTTCTACAAGAGGCGCTACGGCCAGTAGGCAAGGTTGGCTGGGAGGCTAGGAGTCGAACCTAGATTCTCGGATCCAGAGTCCGATGTCTTGCCAGTTAGACGACCTCCCAGCAGTGGAGCAACCGGCAAGAAGACCCAAAGTTACTTTAGGCGGCAGGGAAAAAACTGTCAAGGCGAGCCGCGCAGCCTAGCGGGGGCGGGGAACGAAGCGGGCGTTGGCGTTGTTGAGCTCCAGAGAACGGGTCTCCCCGGCGCGCAGCTCCACGGGCACCTCCCAGGTCAGGTGCATGTCTCCGGCCCGCACTTCGTTCCAAAGATTCGTTAGCCAGTAGCGACCCGGGGCCAGCCCGCGCACATGGGCCACTCCTTCGTAGTCGGTCTCGGTCCGCGCCGCCAGGAAGCGCGAGTGCACCAGTTGCAACACCCGCTGCCGGACCTCCTGCTGATAGCGCTGCTGGCGCGCGCTCCATTCGGTCGAAGCGGTGATCCCCCGCAGGTGTTCGTCCATCCCCAGCTTGCTTTCGGGGTGGGCGCTCAGGTAATTGCGCACTTCCTCCCAGTAGCGTTTCTCGGACTTCTCCCACTTCCCCGGGTTTTTCTCCTTATCGCTGGGCTTGGCGCTGCGCTTGGGGAAACCGAATCCGGAAACGATGAGGTTGTTGGCCTGGTAGGCGTCGCGGAACTCGGGCACGGCCAAGATGTCGTCAATGGTGAGCGCCGTGAGAAACTCATCGCCCCGCAGGGTCATGGTCTCGCGGCGTTTCATCCACTCTTTGAGTTCCGGGCTACCGCTGAGCCCGTCGACGAAGGCCGGGAGCTCGGGCGGCGGCACCTCCTGCCGGGCAATGGCTTCGATCTCCTCCAGGC
>JACQTJ010000071.1 GCA_016210855.1 Acidobacteriota bacterium
AAAAAGCGGCGGTTGTAGACCTGGGTGAGCGGGTCGAGCATGCCCTGCTCACGCTCCTGCTCGAGCTCCTGCTGCTGGACCAGGTAGGTTCGCCAGAGGTCCGCCAAGGCGCGCTTGCGGGCGATCAGGTAGATGTTGAGCAACAGCACGAGGGCGATCAGCCCGAAGAGAACCACCCAGAGGAATCGGGTCACGAGCGGTGAAAACAAATGCGACTCCGCCGTCTGTCGGTAGAGGAAGGCCAGCAGTCCACCGGCAAAGACGGTGAGCAGGAGGAGGGCAACTGACCACAGCTCCCAGTCGCGCCGCTGCAAATAGCGAAAGACCTCGGCGGGCTGGTCGGAGGTGGGAACCGAGGATGGGAGTCCTTTGACCTTCATGCCTTCACGACCGCAGCGGGGCGGCGGCGAAAGCCGGCCCGCTGCTGGGCGCCCCACTCGCGGCGGCCCCGGAAGAAATCCAGCACGCCCCGCAGGCGCCACCACAGAATCATCTGATGAAAACCCGCGTGCTCGGTGAGGCTATAGAGAAGCAACCGCGCCAGTTCACCCCACGAAGTATACCGCCGGTAGGTGAATTCCTCTATCAGAACCGCCCAGAGAGAGAACAGGGTGCCCACCAGGAAGGCCAGAATCAGGTAGAGGACAAAGGCCTGGTTGCTCAGCCACCCGAACCCCCACAACGCCGGTACCAGCACCATCCCCAGCATCTCCACGATGGGAGCAACCAACTCCAGCAGGAAATAGGGGAGCACCAGCCAGCCCAGCACGCCCATCCGGGGCCGAAGGAAGAGATTGCTGTGGTGCGAGAGAACCTCGGCCAAGCCTCGGTGCCAGCGGCGACGCTGGCGGCCCAGGGCGGCAGCCGTAGTGGGAACTTCGGTCCAGCACACCGGGTCCGGGACGAACATCACCTGATAGGGTTTGCGGAGCTCCCGGAAGTGGCGATGGATGCGCACCACCACGTCCATATCTTCGGCCACCGTGTCGCGGGCGTAGCCACCCACAGCCCGTAAGACATCGCTGCGGAAGAGTCCAAAGGCCCCGGAGATGATCAGCAGTCCGTTCAGCCAGCTCCAGCCCAAGCGCCCCTCCAGGAAACCCCGCAGGTATTCGACCACCTGGTAGAGGGCCAGGGGTT
The DNA here is from genome assembly GCA_016210855.1 of Acidobacteriota bacterium. Taxonomy (GTDB): domain Bacteria; phylum Acidobacteriota; class Terriglobia; order Acidiferrales; family 2-02-FULL-67-57; genus 2-02-FULL-67-57. Next base: position 1,141 of record JACQTJ010000071.1, read on the forward strand.
CGCGGGGCAGGCCGACTTGGACGACGCGGCCCCCGGCCACGCGGCAGCCGTTGGCGATGCGGACGATGCCGCTGGTGGCCACGACCTGGTCATCTTCGAGGGCGGGGCGGAGGGCGCGCAGCAGCGAATCTTCTTCCAGGATGGAGTCAGCATCCACGGTGCAGACCCAGGGGGTCCAGCAAAGATTGAGCCCGGCGTTCAGGGCATCGCTCTTCCCGCCCTGCACCTTGTCAATCACCACCAGCCGGGGATCGAGGGTGGAGAGGTAGAACCCGCGCAGGGGCTGCGTCGGCAGCTGGCCGGGGACTTCGAGGTCATCCCGGCGCAGGGAGAAGCGCCGGATGAGATCTTCCAGGGTCTTGTCCGTGCTGCCGTCATTGATGACGATGACTTCCAAGCGCGGATAGCGCAGGGCGAGCAGGGCGGTGACACTCTCGACGATGGTGGCCTCCTCGTTGTGGGCCGCCACCAGCACCGTGACCGGGGGCGTGGTGACGGAATCCATCAGCCGCCCCGGCACCAGCAATTGAGCCCGGCGCGGCTGGATGTAAGCCCCGCCCACCGAGACCAAGAGAAGAAAGAGATAGAAGAGGTACAAAAGGATGAAGAAACCAAAGATGAGGAGGTTGAGGATGGGGAGGATGATATCGGCCCAGTTCACGGCCGCGCCTCCCAACGTCCCAGTAATGCTACGGCCCGCCGGCGGCTGTCGGCATCCAGCGTGGCGGACCGCAGCAGGGCAGCTAGGTGCAGCCGCATCGCCGGACTGGCTTCTTCCTCCGCCAAGGCGAACAGCTGCTGTCGCACCGAAGACTCCGGGTGCGTTTGAATAGCGTAAAAGGTCGCCGCGAAAAACCTGCTCCGAACGAGCTCGCGCACTAAGGCTTGGCTCTCCTCGCGCGCCAGAGCAATCGGCGAGCAGACACGATTGATGGCCTCCCAGGTGACCCCTCGACGGGCGAGCTCATCCACGAGCCCCGCCAAGGCGGTGCGGTCGGCCGAGTGGGTGCGCAGCCAGCGGAGCAGCGACACCGGGTCCCGCAGGCGCTCGTAGAGGGCCACGGCGGCCTTGCGCTGCACGCGGGAGTCGGGATCTTGAAGCGCTCGCCAGAGGTGCTCGGCGGGGCCGTGACCAATTCGGCCCAGGGCAGCCACCGCTTGCAGGCGCACGTACCAGACCGGGTCGGTGGCCAGCCACTCCAATCCTTTCCAAGCCTCGGGCTGGCGAGTGCCACCCAGGGCCCGCGCCACCTTGGCCCGCACCTCAGGCTCAGGGTCGGCCGCCGCCTTGAGCAGAGCCGGCAGCTCTTGCTTACGGGCCAGTTCCGCCAAGGCCGCTGCGGCCACCAAGCGGACGAGGGTGGATCGGCTGCTCAGGTAGGGAACAAGTTTATCGGGAGTCTCGCGCAGGCAGCGCAGCACGGCTGAAAGTATCGTACGCACTTCCCGCCCGCTGCTGCCGGGTAGCAGGGCGAACAAGGGAGCGGTGGCCTGCGGCAGACCCAGGATACCCAATGCATTTACGCCGGCCAGGCGCACGTCGAGATAGGGGCGCTTCAGCAGAGCCACCACGGCGGGCAGCGCCTCCCAGAACTGCATCTGGGCCACAACCAGGGCGGAGCGGGCCTGCTGCCAGGGGTTGCCCCACAGCAGGCGGCGGACGCGATCGCGGAAGAAACCCCACCGGCGGAAGAGGCTCTGGAGCTGGGCGAGCTCGACGGGGGTGGCCTTGGGGGCGCGCTCGAGCAAGGCTTCTTCGGCCGCCGCCCAATCCCAGGCGTATCGGGATGTAGGGCCTGCGGGGACAGGGTCGCCGAGCAGTACGCCATCAATTCCCTGGCCCCAGACCACACGGCGCTGGTCTTTCAGGATGAAATAATGGTTCTTGACGAACCGGCGGAGAAGGACCCCGAAGAAGACAGCCAGATTGACCAGGACCAGGACAAAGAGAAGGAGGCTCGT
>JACQTJ010000072.1 GCA_016210855.1 Acidobacteriota bacterium
CTGCGTGCCGAGCACATCGGCCTGGGTCTCGGCGGTGCGGGAAAACCTGAGGAAGACCCCGGACGCGAAGAGGTCAATCCCAAGGCTCGCCACCTGCCCAGCCACGCTGCCGCCGCTGCCGAGGAACCCGCCCAGCAGGGCGAGCGGGGCCTGGGCCAGCATGGCTTTGGAGAGCTGGTTGGTGCCGTGGCGCAGGGCGACATGGGCGATCTCGTGCGCCATCACCCCGGCCAGCTCGGCTTCGTTCTTGGCCGCCTCAATGGTGCCCCGGTTGATGTAGAGAATCCCGCCCGGTAGGGCAAAGGCGTTGATCTCGGCTGCGTTGACCGCCTTGATGTGGTAGGAGTACTTGTAGCCAGGGGCGTACTTCACAAGCCGCTGCCCCAGCCGGTTCAGGTAAGCATCCACCGCAGGGGACTTGAGCAGGGAGAACTGCTCTTCGGCTTTCTGAGCCGCCTCCTTGCCCAGCTCGATGTCGTGCTCAGGCTTGAAGAAGTTCATCCCCGGCTTGAGCTGGGTGCGGTCGGCGCGCAGGTTGGCCGCAACCAGCAGGACGGCCAAGGCCACTCGCAGCACTCCTCCCAGGGGCCCGATCTTTCCCCGCATGGATCTCCTCCTCTTCGCCTTTACGATGAAGATTCTCCTCTATCCGTTGTGCGGATTCTGCCACAAAGCCTGGCCCCGGGGTGGGGCCAATTTGGCCCTTGCATTCTGCGCCTGACTGGGCTAGCGTGAGCCCGAGTCCGATGCTGGGGCACAGGCCAGTCCAGGCCGTCCGCACAAGCCCACCCTCCGGGAAGAGCTTTCTTCAAGCGGTTCGGCGGGCCGGGATTCGGGAATCAAAGGGGCGATTCAAGGCATCCTAGCAATTGAGGAGCAGCCGATGCCGCTACAGAAGACCGAAAAGATTTGGCACAACGGCAAGTTCGTTGCGTGGGACGACGCCACCATCCACGTGACCTCGCACGTGGTGAGCTACGGCTCCTGTCTCTTCGAAGGCATCCGCTGCTACTCGACTCCGGGCGGTCCGGCCATCTTCCGCGCCCGGGAGCATACGCAGCGCCTGCTGGACTCCTGCCGGATCTACCGGATCGAGCTCAAGTATTCGCTCGAAGAGCTCCTGCAGGCTATGGTGGAGCTGGTGCGGGTCAACAGGATGCCGCACTGCTATCTGCGGCCCATCGTGCTGCGCGGCTACGGCGAAGTGGGCGTCAACCCCTTCAAGTCACCCATCGAGGTCTACATCGCCTGCTGGCCCTGGGGCGGTTACCTAGGCGAGGACGCCATAGAAAAAGGCGTGGACGTCTGCATCTCCTCCTGGTCACGGATGGCCCCGAACACCTTGCCGGCCATGGCGAAGAGCGCTGCCAACTACATGAACTCCCAGCTCATCAAGATGGAGGCCCTGGTGAACGGCTACGTGGAGGGCATCGCCCTGGACGAGCGCGGGCTGGTGAGCGAAGGCAGCGGCGAGAACATTTTCCTGGTGCGCGACGGCGTGCTGTTCACCCCTCCCTTGAGCAATTCTGTGCTCCCCGGGATTACCCGGGACACCGTCATCACGCTGGGGCGCGACCTCGACATCCCCGTCCGCGAAGAGGCCATTCCCCGCGAAATGCTCTACATCGCCGACGAAGTGTTCTTCTCCGGCACCGCCACCGAGATCGCCCCCATCCGCTCGATTGACAGAATCCAGATCGGCTCCGGCCAGCGCGGCCCCATCACCCGCAAGCTGCAGGAGGAGTTTTTCGGAATCGTCCAGGGCACCAAGCGCGACCGCCACGGCTGGCTGACCCTGGTGAACCAGCCCGCCCGGGTTGTCGCTAGCCGCTAGGCCAGGTTTGACTTGAGTCCCCGGGTTCCCTAGAATCCCGACGCTTCCCCTCGGTTCGCTTTCCCGGGTGACATTCGAGCCCACAAGGCAGGTGAACCATGACGACCACCCAGAAGGCCCTGGCAGAGTTCATCGGCACCCTGGCGCTCATCTTTATCGGGGCAGGCTCCATTTGCGCCGACAAGTTGACCGGCGGGGGCGTGGGCCTCGTGGGCATCGCCCTGGCCCACGGGCTGACGATCGCGGTGATGGTGTCGGCCATCGGACACATCTCGGGCGGTCACATCAATCCGGCCGTGACCTTCGGCGCCTTGGCGGCGAAGAAGATTTCCCCCCGCGAAGCTGCCGTCTACTGGCTGGCGCAGCTGGCCGGCGGCGTAGTTGGAGCTGGCCTGTTGGGGGTCGCTTTTGACGATGCCACGCGCGAAGCGGTGCACTGGGGCGCGCCGGCCCTGGCCGGCCACCTGTGGGCACCCGTGGGTGGGATGCTCGTCGAGGCCGTCCTGACCTTCTTCCTCGTATTCGTGGTGTTTGCCACCGCGATTGACGACCGCGGCGCCTTCAAGGCGGTGGCCGGCTTCGCCATCGGGATGGTGATCACCTTCGACATCCTAGCGGGCGGGCCCCTCACCGGCGCCGCCATGAACCCGGCCCGCGCCTTCGGGCCGGCCCTGCTCGCCGGCTTCTGGGCCAACCACTGGGTCTACTGGGTCGGGCCCCTGCTCGGCGGTCTGCTGGCCGGGCTGCTTTACAGCGAAGCTTTTCTCCGTCGCCGCTAGCCCCAAGGCGGTCGGGACCGGTTCAGGAATGGCCCTGGCATGCGTTTGCATGCGTTCTGATGCGTCGCGGACGCATGGGCCGTAGGAGAGAGAGGATGGCGGGGCGGCGCTCGGCCCCGCCCAGAGCGCCCGGCGACGGCTCCTGCGTTGACACCCGGTAGCAGTTGTGCTAGCGTGCCCGTAGATTCATGCCTGACCACCACCGGGCTCGCGGGGAGGCGTCATGAACATTGACGAACTGCTGCGCATCGCTGTAGAGCGCAAGGCGTCCGACCTGCACCTGAAGGTCGGGAACCACCCTTACATCCGCATCGACGGCCACCTCAACCCGCTCACCGAGCAGCCGCGCATCTCGCCGGAAGACATGCTGTCGATGGCCTTCAGCATGATGACCAACCGGCAGAAGCAGAAATTCAAGGAAACAGCGGAGCTCGACATGGCTTATGGCGTCGCCGGCCTGGGCCGCTTCCGCGTCAACGTCTTCCAGCAGCGCGGCAACGTGGGCATGGTGCTGCGCGTCATTCCCACCAAGATCAAGACCATCGAAGACCTGCTGCTCCCGAAGGTGATCGACAAGATCTGCGAGGAGCAGCGCGGCATGGTGCTCGTCACCGGGACCACCGGCAGCGGCAAGTCCACCACCCTGGCGGCCATGATTGACCGCATCAACTCCACCCGCTCCGACCACATCATCACCATCGAAGACCCCATCGAATTCCTGCACCGCGACAAGAAAGGCTTCGTCAACCAGCGCGAAGTGGAGGTGGACACGGCCAACTTCCCTGTGGCCCTGCGCGCCGCACTGCGCCAGGACCCGGACGTCATCCTGGTCGGCGAAATGCGCGACCATGAAACCATCGGCACGGCCCTGCTCGCCGCCGAGACCGGCCACATGGTCTTCTCCACTTTGCACACCCTGGACGCCACTGAAACCATTCAGCGCATCATTGCCGTTTTCCCGCCGCCCGAGCAGAAACAGATTCGCCTGCAGCTGGCGAGCACCCTAAAGGCCATCGTCTCGCAGCGGCTGGTGCGCAAGGCGGACGGCCTGGGGCGGGTGCCGGCGGTCGAGGTGCTAATCGCCACCGCCTACATCCGCGACTGCATCATCAACCCCGACAAGACCCGGCTGATCCACGACGCCATCGCCGCCGGCACCTCGCAGTACGGCATGCAGACCTTCGACCAGTCGATCTACGACCTCTACTCGCAGAACCTCATCACCTACGAGGAAGCCCTGCTGCGAGCGTCGAACGTGGACGACTTCAAGCTGCGCGTCCAGGGCATCCGCTCCACCGCCGACGCCGCCCGCGAAGAGATGCAGCAGGCGATGAGCGACTTCGAGCGCGGCGGCAGCCGCTAGGGGAGACCGCACGACCCGCCGCCCGGTCCGACGGCTCGACCCCGACAAGCTTCGTTCCTACGCCCTCCGGGCTCTGGCTCGCCGGGCCCGTTCCACCCACGAGCTTCGCCAGAAGCTTGCCGAGCGCGCCGCTCGACCCGCTGACCTAGAGCCTCTTCTTGAGGACCTCACCGACCGCGCCTGGCTCGACGACCGCCGCTTTGCCCGAGAGTACGCCCGCACGCGCGCCGGGCGCCGCTACGGGCGGTACCGCATCGCCCAGGAACTGCGCCGCAAGGGGGTGGCCGCAGAGCACATTGCGGAGGCCCTGGCCGAGGTCTTCCCGGGCGAACGAGACGAGCGGGTGCTGGTTCGGAAGCGGATTGAGAAGCGCCTGAAAGGCCAGCGGCCGCCCTATCCTGAAAGACTGCTGCGCTCGCTCTACGCCAGTTTGTTGCGGGCCGGTTTTCCCTCTGCGATAATACGCGACGAATTGCTCGGGCGCGCGCGCGGCAGGCTTCCGGACGAACTGGCGCTCGACGAGGACGAGAGGGCGTGAAGGCGAACGACATCCGCCAGACTTTTCTGGAGTTTTTCGCCCGTAGGGGCCACCGGGTGGTGCGCTCAAGCTCGCTCGTCCCGGCCGCCGACCCCACCCTGCTCTATACGAACGCCGGCATGAACCAGTTCAAGGACGTCTTCTTGGGCCTCGAGCGTCGCGACTATCAGCGGGCTGCCAGCTCCCAGAAGTGCCTGCGCGTCAGCGGCAAGCACAACGACCTCGAAAACGTCGGCCGCACCCGCCGCCACCACACCTTCTTTGAGATGCTCGGGAACTTTTCCTTCGGCGACTACTTCAAGCGCGAGGCCATCCAGTTCGCCTGGGAGCTGATGACCAAGGTCTACAAGCTGCCGGCGGAGAAGTTCATCGCCACCGTCTTCCGCGAGGACGACGAAGCCTACCGCATCTGGGACGAAGACATCGGCATCCCCAGCGGGCGGCTGTTCCGCCTGGGCGAAGAGGAAAACTTCTGGGCTATGGGCGACACCGGCCCCTGCGGGCCCTGCTCGGAGCTGCAGTACGACTTCGGGCCGCCGGCAAGCGACCTGGGGCACACGGACTGCCAGTTCCCCTGCGACTGCGGCCGCTACGTGGAGCTCTGGAACCTGGTTTTCATGCAGTTCAATCGAGACGCGAGCGGCCAGCAGACGCCGCTGCCCAAGCCGTCGGTTGATACGGGCGCGGGGCTGGAGCGGTTAGCGGCAGCCTTGCAGGGCAAGGTCAGCAACTACGACACCGACCTTTTCCGCCCGCTGATTGACCACGCCGGCGAGCTCGCCAGCAAGGATTACGGCGCCGAGGCCCACACGGACACGGCCCTACGAGTGATTGCCGACCACAGCCGCGCGGCAGCGTTCGTCGGGGCCGATGGGGTGTTGCCTTCGAACGAAGGCCGGGGCTACGTGCTGCGGAAGATCATCCGCCGGGCGATTGACTACGGCCGCCAGTTGGGCCTCGAAAAGCCGTTCCTGTACGAGATGGCCGGGCGCGTCGCGGAATTGATGCGGGAGCCTTACCCCGAGCTGCTCGAATCGCTCCAGCGCGTCGCCACCGTCATCAAAGAAGAAGAAGAAAAGTACAGGCGGCTAGTGGAGCCTGCTGTGAAGGAGTTCGACCGAATCGTAGAAGCAGGGATCGACCCCTTGGCGGAAGGGAAACTCACCGTCCGGCGCAGCGACTTCGCAGAGGGAGATTTTACGGGAACCCAGATGTTCTTCATATACGACACGTACGGACTCCGCCCAGACTTTGTCCTCGATATTGCGCAACAGCGCGGCTGGAGACCACGTGCCAACTGGCAACAAGAGTACGATGAACAGTTGAAGAAGCAGCGGGAGCGGGCCAAGGCGTCCTGGAAAGGCGTGGGTAAGGAAGTGGCGAGCCCCGTCTATCAGGAGCTGGCGCGGACGCAGCCAACCGTCTTCCTCGGCTACCAGGAGACCACCAGCCGCGACTGCCACATCGCGGCCCTCCTGACCAAAGAAGGCCCAGTCAAAGAAATCCGCCCCGGTACGGAAGCCGAAGTCGTGCTCGACCAGACGCCCTTCTACGCCGAAGCCGGCGGCCAGGTGGGCGATACCGGCAGGTTCCTTGACCCGGACGGCAACCTGGAAGTGGCTGCGGTGCGGACGACCTACTACCCCATGGCCGGGCTCATCACCCACAAGGTCCGCGCCAAAGAAAAACTGGCGGTGGGCGACCGGGTACTGGCGCTTGTGGATCGCGAGGCCCGCGAGGCGACGATGCGGAACCATACCGGCACGCACCTGCTGCACGCGGCGCTGCGGCAGGTCCTGGGGCCGCACGTGAAGCAGTCGGGTTCGCTGGTGGCCCCTGGCCGGCTGCGCTTCGACTTCAGCCACTACGCCCCGCTTGATCCCGAAGAACTGAAGGAGATTGAGCGCCTGGCGAACGAGCAGATCCTGCTCGACGCCCCGGTGACGGCAGAGCGCATGGACCTGGAC
>JACQTJ010000005.1 GCA_016210855.1 Acidobacteriota bacterium
GGCCGGTCAGCGTCGAGCACCAGCACGGTAAAGCGGTACTCACCTTCCCGCTGCGGGGTTCCGGAAATCACGCCGGTGGTTGGATCCAGGAAGAGTCCGGGCGGGAGACGGCCCTCCTCCAGAGTCCAAAAGTAGGGCTGCCTGCCGCCCACGGCGAGCAGCGGGGCCGAGTAGAAGGCGCCCGGGCGCGGCGCGGCCAGCCGTCCCACCGCGACTACAGGGGACTCGGTCACCCCGGTAGCGGCCACGAAGACGTCCCCGACCTCGTTGGTGTCGCCGAAGGCTATGCAGCCGGCGTCGCAGAGCAGATTGAGAGCTGTGGAAGTGAAAGCCACCGTAGTGCCATCCAAGCTGATGGCGGCGTCAAAACTTTCCCCGTTCGGGTTAATCCCACCCAATCCCACGCTCAGCCGCCGGGTCTCGGCGGTCTGGCGGTCGTGGAGAAAGACGTCCCGGGCCCCGTTGCGGTCGTCGGCGACGAGGTTCGAGGCGAAACTGTCGAAGGCCACCAGGCGGCCGCTGCCGCTCAGCCCGGCGACCACATCGGCGTTGGCATCGGCTTCGGTGCCGTCGGTGGCCACGCTGATCCGGGTGGTCTCCGGGAGCAGACGGTCGCGGACAAAAAGGTCATTGACCTTGTTGGTGTCGTCTGCGACCAGGTTGCTGGCTGTGGAGTGGAACAGCACCAGGTTGCCAGCGGCGCTCAAGGCCGAGATGATGCTGCTTCCGTTCGAAGTGGCGCCGTCCGTGCTCAGACTGACCCGGGTGGTGACGCCGTTCGCGGGGTCGTGCAAGAAGACGTCGTCGCCGGCGTTGTTGTCCTCGCTCACGCCGAAGTTGCTGACGGTGTTGAAGCCCACGAAGGCGCCGTCGGGTGTCAGCCGCCCCCGGAAGCTATTGGTCGCGCCTTCCTGCAGGACGCGGAAGCGGCTGGTGTCATCCGGAACGGTGTCCCAGTCGGGGTCCACAGTCAGGGTGGTGGCATCGTTGTCCTTGATGGCGCGGGCCTGGCCCGTCCCGGTGCCGGCGACGATTTCGACCACGCGGTTGATGTGCTCGTCGTTCCGCATCGCCAAGCCACTGCTGCCGATAGTGTTCTCGCTGAAAATGTCGGCGGCCTGGTTGCTCGCCTCCAGGCGGACGACGTGGAAGACGCTGGTGGCTGTGGGAACCGGGTTCCAGTTCGGGCTGACGGTGAGGGTGGTGGCGTCGTTGGCGGTAACGGTGCGGGCTTGACCCTGGCCGGTGCCTGCCACGATCTCGACCCGCTGGCCGACGTGCTCGCCTTCGGTCATCGAGAGCGTGGCGCTCCCGATGGTGTTGTCGCTGAAGATATCCGCCATGGTGTCAGGCACGGCCAGCGGCAGTACTCCCAGCGAGACTCTCATGATGCTGACCCGCCGGGTGCGCACCGGACGGAGCACGCCGTCGGTAAACTCGAGGTCGGTGACAAAAGCGTCGTTGGTGTTGTTGGTGTCGGCCTCGACCAGGGTACTGGCCAAGGAGTGGTAGGCCACGTGGGCGCCGTTGGCGCTGAGGGTGGGCAGGGTGCTGAAGGCGTTGCCTTCGGTACCGTCACTGGCCACGCTAACTCGGGCGGTGCTCACCGGGGTGAGCACGCAGTCCGCCACCCGCACCACGGTGGAGAAAACATCGCGGACGTTGTTGGTGTCGTCGGGCACCAGGTTGTTCGAATCGGAGACGTAGGCGACGAACAAGGTGTCGCCCACCAGTGAGCTCACGGCCGGGGCGAAGCTCTGGCTGCCGCCCTGGATGAGGTTGCCGCTCGAGTCCACGCCGACGCTAACCAGGAGGGTCACCCCGCAGACGCGGTCGCGCAGGAAGACATCGGGGGAGTTATTCGTATCCGTCGGGTCGAGGTTGGTGGCGAAAGAGGTAAAGACCACGAAGCGGCCGTCGCCACTGATGGCGGGGGTGCCGGATTCGGCGTTGCCGATGACGCCGTCACTCGACACGCTGGCTAGCTCGAGAACCGGGGTGGGCGTGCCGATGGCGATGGTCAAGTCCCGTTCGCGCGTCTGGCCGGCCGCATCCCGAACCCGCAGGGTGAAAGGGAACGTTCCAACTGCGGTGGGGGTTCCGACAACTTTTCCCTTGTTTGGTTTGAGCAGCAGGCCGGGCGGGAGGGCTCCGGTCGCGCTCCACACATAGGGCGGCGTCCCCCGGCTGGCGGTAAGGATGGCCTTGTAGTGAAAGCCGAGCACCCCGTCAGGCAGGTTGCGGGTCTCGATTCTGGGTCGCGGCTCCTGGGCACGCACGCCCGGGCTGCTGACCGCTACACCCAGGGCAAGCACCAAGACCGCACACACGCAGGGGGTAAGACGGAGAGGTCTCAAATGATGACTGATTGGTTTAGCGAACAAGTTTGACCGTAGCAGTTCTGCTCACTTCTCCTGAAGCCAACGGGAGCTACCCAGTCTAGCGCAGCCGCCGATTTCGGTCTACCAGAAACCTTAGCCGTTGTGCTTAGATGCCGGTGGCGTGGGGCCGGGTGCCCGGGCTCTGGCACCAAAGTACTGTTGTCGGCCGCCTTGGGCTTGCATACACTGAGAGGCAGCCAGGGGTAGAGGTCGATATCGCTTCTGTTGCGGGGGAGAGGGTGGAGAGGATGAATCGGGAGAGCAGTTGGCCACGGCGGCTCGCGGCGGGGCTGCTTTTGCTGGCTGTCGAGCTGCTGGGAGCGTCTGGGATGCAGGCGCAGCGAGGTGGCCTGGCTGCCCAAGTGAATCTAGCCGACCTGGTGGAACGGGCCGGGTCCATCGTCCGCGGGCACGTGGTTCGCGCCCGGGTGGAGCCGCACCCCGAGTTCACGCACTTGCAAACGGTGGTGGTCACCCTGCGGGTCGCAGAAACCCTCAAGGGGGAATCCGAACCCGTCTTCACGTTCCGCCAATTCATCTGGGACCCGCGCCACCCCGATCAGGCTGCCGGCTACCAGAAGGGTCAAGAACTGCTGCTGTTCCTCACCCGGCCGAGCCGGGTGGGACTGGCGAGCCCCGTGGGGCTGGCCCAGGGCCGGTTCCGCATCCGGCGCGACGCGGCGCGGAACGAATTTGCCGTGAATGCCGCCAACAACCTGGGTCTGTTCCGCGACCTCCGCCCGGCGCTCGCGGCCCGGGGCATCGCGCTGAGCGCGGACGAGGCCCGGCTCCTGGAGACCCATCCTGGTGGGCCCGTCCCGCTTGCCGAATTGAGAGACTTTGTCCGGCTCCTGGCCGGGACGGAGTAGAGGTCGCATGCGCGCCCGACACCATCCGAGCGGAAGGCGGTTGTGGATCGCCGGCAGCTCGCTGCTTGTGCTGGCGGCGATGCTTATCGGCATTCTCGTCGGGGAGCGCCCGGCGGCGGCGGGCGGGCCGCTCGTCGTCGGCGGCAGGTTCGGCCCGTCGGGCGTGCCGTTCACCTTCGACACCAGCCTGGGCGAGGTTCAGTACCGGACCGACGGCGGCGGCCTGGGCTTGTTGAGCAACACCACCGCCAACTCGCGCGTGGCCTCCATGTTCCAGGTCTGGGAGGACGTCCCCACCGCCAGTATCGGCTTCAACCGGGCGGGGCCGATCATGAACACGGGTGCCTTCACCGACGGCAACGTCAGCACCATGGCCGAGCTGAACGCGGTGGAGGGCAGCTGCAGCGCCGGGACGCAGAGCCCCATCATCTACGACAAAGACGGGAGCTTGTTTGAGGAGCTGTTCGGGCCCGGCTCTGGGGTCATCGGGTTTGCTTCTGTCTGCGAGCTGAGTCCCGCCGGGCGCATTCTCACCAGCGTCGCCGCCCTGAACGGCGCTTTTCGCGACGACCTGCCCGCGAACGACGAACTGACCGACAACGAGTTCGACGCCGTCTTCATCCACGAGTTCGGCCACCTGTTCGGGATGGACCACTCCCAAATCAACCTGAATTGTCTATCGAGCCAGGGCGGCTGTGTTTCCGGCTCGGACGATGCCTTCGGCCTGCCCACCATGTTTCCGTTCCTGATTCAGAACCTGACAGAGTCGCCTGAGGTCCACCCGGCCCGGACGCTTTCCCAGGACGACATCGCTTGGGTATCCCGACTCTACCCGCAAAATTTCAGCAGCAGCTTCGGAGTGATCAGCGGCACGGTGCTCTTCTCCGACGGTGTGACGCATGCGCAGGGTGTCAACATCGTTGCCCGCGAGGTCGGCAGCCCCCGCCGCACCACCGTCTCCGTGGTGTCCGGGTATCTCTTCACCGGCAACCCCGGGCAGAGCGTTACCGGGACGAACAATGGAAGCTCCTTCGGCTCCCGCGACCCGCTGCTCATCGGCACCTTTGACATCCCGGTGCCGCCGGGCACCTACACCGTGGAGGTCGAGTCCGTGTTTTCCGAGTTCACTCTTGGCTCCAGCGTGGGCCCGCTCGACCCCCCCATGGCCAGTCCCGGCGCCAACGAGTTCTGGGACCTGGGGGAATCCCCGGTTGACCTGGCCGCTACCTCCAGCCCGGTCAGTGTGAGTGCCGGGGCCACGGTCACCAGCATCAACATCATTCTTAATGGCACGCCCCCGCGCTTCGACCAGTTCGAAAGCGCCGGCCTGTCGCTACCGGGGCAGGTACTGTCCTGGCTCGGCAAGGGGATGGCGGCGGCGTACCGCCTCGTGGGATGACTCTCAGCCGACAACTCGCAGTCGCAGCCCTGGGCCTCTTGCTAGGGGTCCTGGGGTCGGCGGCACAGGTTACCGTTACGCTTTCGCCGAGCTCGGCGACGGTCAGCCTGACGCAGCCCCAGGACTTCACCGCTGTTGTCACCGGCACGGCCGACCGGACGGTGAAGTGGAAGGTGTGCGACGCCAACGGAAAGAACTGCGTGCTCAATGGAAGCACCAGTATCGGGACCCTGGTGGACATCGGGGCTGACTCGAGCGGCAACCGCATTGGGCGCTACACGGCTCCGGCCGTGCTGCCCTCGCCACCGGCCTGCGCCACGGTCGCGGGCGGCTGCCAGCTCACCATCAAAGCCATCAAGAAAATCGGGCTGACTAAGTTCAAGGCCACGGCGCCCATCACCCTCACCCAGGGTGTCAGCATCACCACCACGGCGTTGCCCGACGGCGTCGTGGGCGTGGGCTACAGCCAGGCGCTCGGCGCTGTAAACGGCACGGCGCCCCTCAACTGGACTCTCGCCGCCGGCTCGGGGCCGTTGCCCACCGGGCTCTCCGTGAGCAGTGGCGGCCTCATCAGCGGCACCCCCGTGGCGGCTGGCACGTTCTCGTTCACCATCCAGGTCACCGATTCCGGCTCGCCTCCGACCAGCGACACCCAGGCGCTGAGCCTGCGCGTCGTCGACCCGTTGGCCATTAGCACCAGCTCCCTGCTGGATGGCGATGTCGGCGTGGCCTACAGCCAGACGTTGGCCGCCACGGGAGGAACTTCGCCCTTCACCTGGGGCCTAGCTGCCGGAGCGCGGCCGCCGGGCCTGAGTTTGGCAAGTAGCGGCGTTCTCAGCGGCCTGCCCGCCAGCCCGGGGACATTCAACTTCACGCCGCAGGTGGTGGATGCCTCCAGCCCACCGCAGGTCGCCACCCGCGGCCTGAGCCTGGTGATTCGCCCGGCGCCGCTCGCCATCACCACGAGCATCCTGCCGGCGGCGACGGTCAATGTTCCCTACAACGTTTTCGTTTTGGCCAGCGGCGGGACACCGCCCCACACCTGGAGCGAGACCACTGCCTTTTTCGATGACTCGACCGGGGCCGGAAGTGGTGCCTGCGCGGCCCTGCAACTTGACTTCGTGGCCGGGACTTTCTCCGGCACGCCCGCGGCGGTGGGCACTTGCGGGCCCTTTACGCTCCGCGTCGCCGACTCAGCGGGCCAATCGGTCACCGCCAGCTTCAGCATTACCATCAGCGCTTCCTTGGGCCGGAACGACTCCATTGCCACCGCCACCGCCCTCTCGAACGGCACCTTCTCCGCTTCCATCAGCCCCTTCGCCGACCCGGTGGATGCCACTCCCGCCAACCCGGACACCGACTACTACTGGTTCACCGCGACGGGTGGGGTCACCGTAACGGTGGAGGTCATCGCCCGCCGGCTGCCGACTCCGAGCCCGATCGATTCGGTTATCGAGATCGTGGGGGCGGACGGCGTGCGCTTCACCACCTGCCGCAATGTCGGCACCGATGATGGTGTCAATTTCGGCAGTACCGACCCGACTCCGAACGACTTCGACGACCTCTGCCTGAACGATGACATGGAGCTCGGCGTCCTTCTGGATTCCAGGCTGGACTTCCTGGTGCCGGGCTCGGGGCCGGTCACCTTCTTGGTGCGGGTGCTGGACTGGCGCGGCGACGCCCGCCCCGACCTGACCTACAACCTCGTCATCGCCGGGGCCAACTAGCCCCGGTTCTGCTAGAAGAGCCGTTCGCGGCTGCGGATGGTTCCGAAGCCTCCCACGTTGGCGATGGTGAAGGTGAAGCGGTACTCATTCTGGCTGCGCACCGGCCCCAATCCCAGCCGCCGGTAGGAAAAGGCCACCCCGCAGCACTCCCAGTTGTAGCTCGCCTGCACGACGGTGTTGGGCAGGAAGTCGCGCCGCAAGTCCCAGGTGATGGCGAAGGCGGAGTTGAATCCGCGGTGAAAGAGCTCCCCGTAACTCGCCAGCAGCCGGATCTGGTTCGAGCGCGGCTGGAGCACGTCGCGGTTGCGGGTGGTGAAGTGGGAGAGGTTGAGCCGCACCAGCTCGCTCAGCCGCACTCCACCGCTCAGGCGGGTGTTGGCCAGCCGGTGGGTCTTCGGATCGTAGTCGAGACGGAAGTCGGCGCTGTAGCCGCTGCCCGGATTGAGCTTGAAGGTCGAGACGATGGGCGAAAAGCGCCGCGGCTGGTCGGCAAAGGCAAACGGGGTCAGAGAATTCAAGGCCGCGAAGACGTTGCGCACGCCGGGCCGCAGCGCTCCACGGAAGTCGGGGTCGAAGTAATACTTCTGGCTCAGCCGCCAGCTCAAAATCTCCCCCACCTGGCCGCTGTCGCCGGCTTCCTTCCTGAATAGCCGCTGGGTGAGGGCGTACTCGACCTCGTGCGTGTCGGTGAGGATGTCGTTCTCGTCAAAGCGCAAGAACTGTTCGAAGTGCCGCACCCCGTTCACGTAGCGGTAGGTCACCTCGGGTTCGATGACGTGCTTGTAGCGGTGGGGGCCGCGCTCGAAGATGCGCTGGAAGGAGGGGAAGCGCAAGTCCACGCTGACCTCTGCGGTGATGCGGCGCAGCGGGCGGTTCTCGACCTGCTTGCAGCCGGGGAACACCGGGTCAGCCCGGCACTCGGGCGGGGGAGCGGGATTGTCCACCAGCCGCGCCCCGTAACGCGCGGCTCGCACCCCGAGGGTGGGGGTCAAGGTGAAGATGCGGCCCAGGTGGAAGGGCAGCGTGACCCGCGGGTAAATTTCGAAGCGCTGTACGAGGTCCGGGGTCTGGAAGCGAGGCTCGTCGCGCCGCATCCCGCCACCCGAGGAGTCGAAGCTGAAGTAGAGCGGCTGCCGGCCGAGCCATCCGAGCCAGCGCGGCCGGGTGCCGAACTCGAAGCCCGGGGCCGCGAGCAGCGTCACCGAGGTTTCCGGCGCGGCCTGGAAGAAGTTTTGGTAGCGGCCGGCGAAGCCGTTGAAGTAGAAGGTGTCGGGGTTGTTGGTGAGGAAGGCGGAGGCGCGCACCTCGGACGCCACTGCCTCGTTGAAGGTTTCGGCAAAACCCAGCCGGAAGCGCAGCGAGCTCAGGTAGTTGATGTCGGCCAGGGCGCGGAAGCCGTTCGGCAACTGGCCGTCTGCGAAGACGTGCACGAAGCGGCCGTTCAGGTTCACCCCGGTTGTGCGGCTGAACTTGGTGGCGGCGGCGCCGAAGTAGTTGATCTCGAGCTTGCCAGTGGTTGAGGGCAATGCTCGCAGGTCCACGCTCTGGGCCCAGCCGCCCTGATTGAAGAACCGTGCTCCCAGGGTGAGGTCGGCGTGGGGATTGATGGCCCAGAAAAACCCGGCCCCGACGGTTGTGCCCCGGCGGGAGTCGTTGCCGAAGCTCGGCAGGAGAAAGCCCGACTTGCGAGGTTGCTCGGCGATGGAGAGGGCGGCGAAGGGCATATAAAGGATGGGTACGCCGCGCAGCAGGAAAGAGGAGCGGTAAAGTCGCACGTCGCGCCCGGGACGAATCTGCGCCCGGGCCGCCCGCAACCGCCACTGGGGGCGCCCGGGCCGGCAGTTCGTCACCCAGCCGCGCTCTACCAGATAGCTGCCGTCGCTGTGCCGCTCCACCCGCTCGGCCTGGAAGTAAAAGGGATTCGAGGTGACCAGGTAGTCATCCGTCGGCCGGGGCACCGATCCCACGGTGCCCTCGACGCCCAGAAAAGTGCCCGCCCCGGGGCCGAGTTCATAGCGGCCTTCGTCGGCTTCCAGACGGTCGTCGTCGCGCTCGAAGACCAGATGGCCGCGGGCCTCGGCGGTGCGGCTTTTTTCGTCGTAGGTGACCTCGTCGGCGCGCAGGGTCATTCCCCGGTAGCGGATCTCCACGTTGCCCCGCAGCAAGTAGGTGTCGCCGGTTTTCTGCTGCGAGTCGGCGACAATCTCGACAATGTCGGAGCTGGGAGGAGGACCGGCGGGTCGCTGCGCCTGGGCCGGCGCCGGGCAAGTGAAAGAAGCGCACAGCGCGGCCAGCAGCGAAACGGTCGCGGGGCCTATCTTCATCGGATGGTCGGCGCAAAAGGAGGGTCAAAGTAACACGCTGGCGCGAGGCCGGGCAAGAAGAAACCCCGCCTGCAGCGGGCGGGCTGGCCTCGCACTCCTCGTTGCTCCCGTCGTGGCCGCTGCCGGCTAGAACTCCAGCCGCGCTCCGGCGCGCACGCTGAGCTTCAGGGCGGGGAAGCCCAGCACCTCCATGTAATCCTGGTTGAGCAGGTTCTCGACCCCGGCGAAGTAGGTGACCCGGTGCGGGCTGCGGTAGCTGGCGGCCAGATCCCACTTGGTGTAGCCGGGGTTGGAAGTGAGGCCGAGCAGCGAAAAGTCGCTGTCCGTGCGCCGGCCGACGAAGAGAGTGGTCGAGGCTATTGTGAGTCGCCGCCAGTCCCAGAAAACCTGTAGGGCCCCGGAATGCTTCGGCCGGCGCAGCAGCCGGTTGCCCTCTTCGAACACAGGGTCGAAGACCGTCCCGCTGCGGGAGACCTGGGAGTCGAGGAAAGTGTAGCTTCCGATGCCGCGCAGGCCGGCGCCGGGAGCAAGCTCGAGCCTGACCTCCGCACCCTTGGCCTTCGTTCGCCCCAGGTTGAAGAAGGAGCCGCGGAAGGGCACGAAGCTCACGATCTCGAACCCGATCAAGTCGCGGAAGCGGTTGTCGAACCAGTTCAATTCGAGTTTGCCGCGCTCGGTCCAGAAGCGCTGCTCGACGCCGGCGTCGAAGCTGCGGGTGCGCTCGGGGGCGAGGGTGGCGCTGCCGAAGGCGAACGGGCCGGGGCTGCAGCATTCGAGCGAAGTGGGCTCTTTGATCCCCAGACCAAAGTTGAACTTCAGCTTGGTGGCCCCGAACCAGCCGCCGGCTGTACGCAGGTTGTAAGCAAGAGAGCTGCGGGGCACGACCGCCGTGCCGAAGCGGTCGTTGTCCTCGACGCGCACCCCGTTGGTGAGAAACAATCGGCCCCACAGGGCCTGGTGCTGGAAGACGGTACCGAAGTTATCCCGCCGGTCGCGCACCGGCCCGGCCGGGCTGGGAAACAGGCGCTCTTCGAGGAACCCCAGCTCCCGGTCCCACTCGAAGGCAAAGGTGAGTAGGTGCAGGCCGACGCCGCGGCCGACGCGGCCCGCCCGCCAGTCGCTCTGGTAGCTCAGGTGGTGGCGGCGGCTGAGGTTCAAGAAGTCGGAGGTGAAGTCGAAGAACAGGCAGGGCCCGAAGGCTCCGGTGAAGAAGTCAAAGCACTCGGCCACCCGGCCCTCGAAGCGCGGCACGAAGGGCGGGTCGGCGATCAGGTTGCGGGAGAGCTGCCGCGACTGGGCGAAGGCGTAGGTCAGGCGCTGCTCCCAGAACCGTGCTGTCTGATTGCGCAGCGTGAAGCCGAAGTCGGCGTCGCGCCGCCGGAAGAAGGCATCGCGGTCGGGCCGCCCGAAGGCGGTCTGGCCGGGCGTGCCCACCTGGCCCAGTTCGCCGCGCAGAATCAGGCGCAGCGACGTGGCCTCTCCAAGCCCCAGGCCCAGGTTGCTTGAAAGGGTTGTGTTCCGGAAGCTGTTATTGGGCTCTTGGTTGTCGGTGGAAAGCCGGGCGGTCTGCAGGGAGTAGTCGAAGGGCCCGGTCTGGCCGCTCAGGCCGGCGCGGCCGCGCCAGGTCGAGTGGTTGCCGCCCTCGAAGGAAAAAGAGAAGCGCGGCCTGGTGGTTTCCGCCTCGCCCCGTCGTGTGAAGAGCTGCACGACGCTGGTCACAGCGTCGGAACCGAAAAGGGCCGACTGCGGCCCGCGCACGATTTCCACCCGGTCCAAGTTTTCTGCGGTCAGGTTCGAGAAGAGGAACGTGCCGCCGGGCTCGTTCAGCGGGATGCCGTCGAGGAGAACCTTGTTGTAGTCGCTCTCGCCCCCGCGCACGAAGAGCGAAGTGGTTGTCCCCAAGCCGCCCGAGCGCACCACAGCTGTTCCGGGCGTCGGCCCCAGGGCATCGGTTACCGGCAGGGCCAGGCGGGCTTCCAGCTCTTCGCCCGTGATTACGCTGGTGCTGGCTCCTACCTGGGCGGAGGGGGCCTCGGTGCGGGTGGCGGTCACCACCACCTGCTCCCGCACCGGCTCAACCGCAAGCACGACCTCGACGGCTGCGCCTGCAGCAACCATGCGGGTGAAAGTTTCGAATCCGACCAGCTCAGCAGAAAGGGTGTAGCTGGCGGCGGCCAAGTTGTCGAAGCGGAAGCGCCCCTGGCTGTCCGTCAAAGCCCGGGCAGCCTCCACGCCGTCGGCCTCGAGCAGCCGCACCGTGGCCCGCGGCAATGGATTGCGATTGGGATCGAGGACCGTGCCGGTGAGACTTGTGAGGGAAACCTGCGAGCCCAAAGTGGCGGGGGCCAGCAGGCCGAGCAGAAGACAAAGCGGAATCAGGCGAGCCGTCATAGCATTCTCCTCCTCCCCAGCGAAGGGGGAATGTGAAGCGGCTCAGGCCGGTCTCCTGGCTCGATGGCGCTTCGGGAGCGTCGCCTTCCCGCCCGTACGGGCAGTGGCTCTTGAGGGTGTGCATGGCCATCTCACAGTCGCGCGGCGGCTCAGGGCTCTCACCTGATTCCCGTGCGTCTGAACCGTGGGGGAACTGCATGTTCTCTTGCCTACCAAGTGTTCATCGATGAACTATTCGAGGCGTTTCTGTCCGGCCTCACCTCCTTCCCCCGAGCGCAGCCGCGGCTCGCTGGTCTCCGAGCCCAGCACCACGCGCGGGCGGCCGGTCTCGGGATGGAAGAAAACCTCCAGTTCGGTCTCAAACACCTGTTCCAGCAAATCGCGCTCAAAGACCTCCGCCGGCGTCCCCAAGCGCAGCATCCTCCCCTGGTGGAGCAGCAGCACGCTGTCGGCAAACTCGGCGGCCAGGTTCAGCTCGTGGGTCACCAGGGCCACGGCGTAGGGCTCGCGCCGGGCGAGCTGCTGCACGAGGCGCAGCAGCTCCACCTGGAAGCCGATGTCGAGGTGGAGCGTCGGCTCGTCCAGAAGCAGGAATTCAGGTTGTTGGGCCAAGGCCCGGGCCAGAAGCACGCGTTGCTTCTCGCCGCCCGAAAGTTCCTGGACCAGGCGGTCAGCCAAGTGGGCAGTGCGCGTGGCAGCCAGGGCGTTGCGAGCCACCGCGAGGTCAGTTTCGGTTTCGAAACCGAGCGCCGGCAGGTAGGCATGTCGTCCCTGCAGAACGAAGGGCAGCACCCGGATGGGAAACAGCAGCGGGCTCTCTTGTTGGACCACGGCGATGCGCCGGGCCCGCTCCCGCAGGTCAAGCGCGGCGACCGGCTGGCCCTCGAGCAGCACCGCGCCGGTCTCGGGCACGAGCAACCCGGCCAGCAGTTTGAGCAAGGTGGACTTCCCGGCGGCATTGGGCCCGAGGATGGTCAGCAGCTCGCCGGGCCGCAGCGAGAAGTTGATGGGCTGCAAGCGGAAATGCGGATAGCCGAAGGCCACCTGACGCACTTCCACGCTGACCGGCAGGGCTCCGTCGGCCATCAGGAGTCTCCTCCACTCCCGGGGGTAGCCGGTCGCGAGCGCAGCAGGTAGATGAAGACCGGCGCGCCCACCACGGCGGTCACCGCCCCCACCGGCAGTTCGGTGGGGGCTACCACGGTGCGGGCCAGGGTGTCGGCCACCACCACCACCACCGCGCCGGCAAGTGCTGTTGCCGGCACCAGCAGGCGATAGTCACTGCCGAAGAGCAACCGCACCAAGTGCGGCACCAGCAGGCCCACGTAGCCGATGGCGCCGCTCACCGAGACCGCCAGGCCGGTGGCGAACGAGGCGGCGAGATAAACAATCAGTTTCGTCTGTCGCACATCCACGCCCAGCGTCTGCGCTTCCGTCTCTCCGCCGAGCAGCAGGTTGAGAGGACTGGCGGCCGCGTAGATTACCCCACTGGCCGCCAGCACGCCCAGCGCCAACCAGCCCAAGGGAAGGGCGGTGGGGCCGCTCAGGTCGCCCATGAGCCAGAAGGTGACGCCGCGCAGGTCGCGCCCGGAGAGGGAGTTGAGGAGGAAGGTGGTGAGGGCGGAGAGAAACGAGGCCGTGATCACGCCGGCGAGCAGCAAGGTGTAGGGCGAGAGCTGCGCTCCGCGTTGGCCGAGAAAATAGACCAGGGCGATGGTCAGTGTCGCCCCTAGGAAAGCGGCCAGCGGGGTGGCGACGGTTAGCCGTCCGGCCAGGGCGAGGGAAAGAATCGCCCCCAGGGCGGCGCCGCTCGATACCCCGAGCACGTAGGGGTCAGCTAGGGGGTTGCGCAGCAAGGCTTGGTAGCCGGCTCCAGCCACGGCCAGGGCGGCTCCCACGATCATCGCCAGGAGAATCCGAGGCACACGTACCTTGAAGAGGATGGTGTAATGGTCGGGGCTCAGGGTGCTGGGTGAAAACGTGATCTGCTCCCACAGCCCCGTTCCTAACGTGGACAAGGGAATGGAAGCCGAACCCACGCTGAGGGCGATCAAGCTCAGAATAACAAGCACGCCCGCCAGCAACAAGCACACCCGCGCCACCTCCCCTCGGGTCAATATCGCGGCGATCATTTCCAGGCTCTCACTTCCCGGGTCGTTTCCGGGTGCAATGCCCGGGCCAGCTCTTCGATGGTATCTACGATGCGCGGCCCCGGGCGCAGCACGGCGTCATCCACCCAGATGATGCGGTTCTGCTCCACCGCCCGCAGCCGCCGCCAAGGGTCCTGGGGGGAAAGCCGGGCCAGGCTGGCTGCCAGGCTGTCGGAGTGGGGCAGGACCAGGTAGTCGGGATCGCGCTCGATGACTTCCTCTAGGCTCAGCCGCGGCCAGCTCGGCTCGAGATCAACCGTGGCGGACTGCGCTCCCGCCCGGTCAAGGACGTCGTTCAGAAAGGTATCGCGCCCGATGGTAACCAGAGGCTCAAGCCAGATGATGAAGAGCACCCGCGGACGGCTCGGGCTGCGGCGCTCTTCCAGGGCCGCCAGGCGGGCTTCGAGGCGAGCGGTCGGGTCACGGGCCGCTTGCGGCGCGCCCGCCAATTCGGCCACGTGGCGGATGGAGTCGAGAATCCCACGGACACTCCGGGGATCAATCCCGTAGAGGGGCACCCCCAGGCGCTCCAGTGCCTCCACGGTTTCCCGGCGGTTGCCGGCGGTGGTGCCCAGGACGAGGTTGGGTTTGAGCTCCAGGACTTTTTCCAGGCTGGGATTGATGACGTCGCCGACCTTGGGCTTGGCTTGGGCCTGAGGGGGGAAATCGCAGAGAGTGGTGACGCCGACCAGGCGGGCTTCCAGCCCCAGCGCGTAGATGATTTCGGTCAAGTTGGGGGCCAGGGACACAATGCGCTCGATGCGGGCCGGGACTTCGATGGTCCGCCCGGTCTCGTCCGTGACCTTCCGGGTCGGCTCTTCCGCGGCGAGCGCCGGAACCCCGAGAAGCCCGGCTCCCATCAGCATCCAAGCCTTGAGGCTGCGCTTTCCGCGCTGGCGTCTATCCGCGCTCATCCCTGCTGTCCGAATAAAAAAGCCTCAACTCTCGCGGCGGAGGTTGAGGCCGATTGGGCGCCACACTCTCTCGCGCGAAGAGTGCTCAGCGGCGGCTCAGGCAGGTCTCCTGACTGACGGCTCCCTCCCGCTTTCTCGGAGGGTCAGCGCGACCTGTCCCGCACTCGCGGGATCCTTCCCACCCATTACGGGCAGTGGTGCAGGACGCGCAGCCGATCACAGTGGCGGGACCATGGCGGATTCGCACCGCCTTCCCCGGCACTGAGCCCCGCCCATCCCGAGGGACGGGCTGTTTTCGAGCGGGGTCAGTCTACTCTTTGCCCAGGAGGGTGTCAATCAGGGCTGGCAGTGCCGGCGCATGTGGATTTCACGGCCGGCGTCGTGGAACTCCACCTCGTCCATCAGCCGCCGGATCATGAAAATGCCCCGGCCGCTGAACCGTTCCAGGTTTTCCGGCTGGGTGGGGTCGGGAACGGCGGCGGGATCGAAGCCGGCGCCTTCATCGCGAACCACAATGCGCAGCCCGTGGGTGGGGTCGCAGCGGCAGAAGAGCCGGATGCGTTTTCGCGGATTCAGGTGGCTGCCATGCCGCACCGCATTGTTCAAGGCTTCGCGCAGGGCCATGCGGACTTCGTCGAGGTCGCCGCAGGGGCAGTGGCCATCGTCCAGCGCCTGCATGACGTCTTGCAGGGCCCGCTCGGCGGCTTCGGGCAGGGCGGGCAGGTCCCGCTTGAGCTCGACCCCACGGGCAGGGGAGGGGCGCCGACGACGCCGGGCTGGCTTCCGCTTCACCATGCGAACCCCTGCTGCCCCGGGGTTCTAGCGGTTCTTCCATTGCGGCTTCCGCTTTTCCGCAATCGCCCGCAGGCCCTCCTGGGTGTCCTCGAGTTTGTAGAGCTCGTTGAGGAAGAGGTTGTGGGAGTGCTTGAGCGAGCTGGTCAGGCTCATCCCCAAGCCTTCGTAGATGGCTTTCTTGGCCATGGCCAGCACCGGGGCAGAGTGCTGGGAGATGTAGCCGAGCAAGCTGTCCAAGGTTTTTTCGAGCTCCGCCTCCGGCACCAGTCTGTTCACTAGGCGGAGCGAGAGCGCTTCTTCGGCCGTCAGCGGCTCGCCGGTGAGCAACATTTCCATGGCCCGCTTCGGTCCGATGATGTAGGGGAAAATACTGGTGGCGAAGGGCGGGAACATCCCCAGCAGCTTGATTTCTGGCTGGCTGAATTTGGCTTTGGGAGTAGCAATCACCATGTCGCCGAAGGCCGCCAGTTCGCAGCCACCGCCCAGGGCCGGGCCGTTCACCGCCACCACGATGGGCTTGCCGACCTCCAGAGAGGCCCGGAAGAGGCGGGCGAAAGAGTCGAGCATCTGGAAGACCCGCTGGGTGGTGTATTCGGGCAGGTCCACGCCCCCGCAGAAGGACTTGGAGTCCTTCGCCGCCTGCAACAACACCACCTTTACGTCCGGGCGGTCGTGGAGGCTTTCGAAGGCTTGGGCCATCTCGGTCAGCATCTCCGCATTCAGGACGTTGTGCGGAGGCCGGTTGAGGGTCAGGCGGGCCTGGCCGTCTCGCAGCTCCCATTGAATGAACTTGTAACCGGCCGGCTTGCGCTCGCCGCCGAACATTTCATCGGTCAGCACTTCAACCATGACTCACCCCTTTCTGGTTTCTCTTAGACCGCTTCCAGGCTGACGGCCATCCCCAGGCCGCCGCTCGCGCACAGTGTGGCCAAACCGCAGCGGGCCCGGCGCCGCCGCAGCTCGTGGAGCAGCGTAGTCACGATGCGGGCTCCGCTGCAGCCGATGGGGTGCCCCAGGGCAATCGCGCCCCCGTTCACGTTCAGCCGGGCCGGGTCGAAGTGCAGCTCCTGCGCGCAGGCCAGCACCTGGGCGGCAAAGGCTTCGTTCAATTCTACTAGGTCGAACGCCTCCAGGCGAGTGTTGCTTTCGGCGAGCAGCCGCTGGATGGCGGGCACCGGTCCGATGCCCATCCGGCGCGGGTCCACGCCTACGGTGACCCAGGCCACCAGGCGGGCCAGGGGCTCGAGTTTCCAGTCGCGGGCCTTGGCTTCGCTTACCACCACCAGTGCCGCCGCCCCGTCGGTGATCTGGCTGGCATTGCCGGCCGTGACGCTGCCGTCCTTCTTGAAGACCGGGACCAGATGGGCCAGCTTTTCTTCCGAGGTGTCGGGGCGGAAAGTCTCGTCCTGCTCCATGACCCGGGGCCCCTGCTTGTCTCGAACCTCCACCGGGACTACTTCATCCCGGAAGCGGCCCTCCTGCCAGGCGCGGGCGGCGCGCTGGTGGCTCAGGCAGGCGTAGCGGTCCTGCTCCTCCCGGCTGATTCTGAACTCTTCAGCCAGCACCTCGGCGGTCTCGCCCATCACCATCTCCGACAGCGGGTCGAGGAAGCCGTCCTTGTACATCCCGTCGGTCAAAGGCTGGTGACCCATCTTCATTCCCCACCGGGCGGCGAGGAAGTAGGGGACGCGGCTCATGGACTCGGTGCCCCCGGCCAGCACGCAGTCGGCTCGCCCGGCCTGGATGCGCTCGGCCGCCAGAGCCAGCGCCTGCAGGCCGGAAGCGCAGGCCTGATTCACGGTAAAGGCGGGCACAGGCGTCCCCAGCACCGGGCCCAGGGCCCGCACCGCCACTTGCCGGGCGACATTCGGGCCGCCACCGGCCTGTCGGGCGCAGCCCAGGATGACTTCGTTCACCTGCCCGGCGTCCACGCCCGCCCGCTCCAGCGCCGCCCGCGCCGCCACCACTCCGAGGTCGGCCGCCGTGAAATCCTTCAAAGAGCCGCCGAATTTGCCCATCGGGGTGCGCACGGCGCTGACGATGTAGGCGGTGTTCATCGGGTCTCGCTGGCGGGCAGAAGGTCATACTAACACACCCCTGGGGTGGGCGGAATGGCGGGCGAGGCGGGTTGCGTTGATTCGCAGCACGCGTTCAGGTAGGCTCCCGGCGGGTTCACCCTGAACGGGTTCACCGTGAACGGGATGAAGGGCCTGACGGACATTGAGGGGATTCGCGTTGGCCACGTGAGCGACTTCGAGGCGGTTACCGGCTGCACGGCAATCCTCTGCGGCCCTGAGGGTGCCGTGGCCGGCGTGGATGTGCGCGGCTCGGCCGTAGGGGAGCGCGAAGTCGAAACCCTGCGCCCCGGGCATTTGATCGAGCGCATTCACGCTGTGGTGCTGGCCGGTGGCAGCGCCTTTGGTTTGGAAGCCGCTGCGGGGGTGATGCGCTACCTGGAAGAGCAAGGCATCGGCTTCGACACCGGCGTGGCCCGGGTGCCCATCGTGCCAGCGGCCATCATTTTTGACCTGGGCATCGGCGATGCTCGCTGCCGTCCCGGAGCCAACATGGGGTATGAGGCGGCGAAGGGCGCATCCAACGCTGCAGTCGAAGAGGGCAGCGTGGGCGCGGGCACCGGCGCTACGGTGGGAAAGCTGTTCGGGGTGAAGCCATCCACCAAGGGCGGCCTGGGCAGCGCTACCGTGGGCCTGGGCAACGGTGTTCAGGTCAGCGCCCTGGTGGTGGTGAACGCTTTTGGCGATGTGCGCGATCCCGCCACCGGCAAGATCCTCGCCGGCGCCCGCGCCTCGGAAAGCTCGGCAGAGTTTGTGGACACAGCCGCGCAGATGAAGGGCGGAGTGGTTCGCAAGGGATTCGCGGCGCCGGCTGTCCCGACCAGCACCACGCTGGCCGTGGTGGTCACGGATGCCGGCTTCGACCGCCTGGCCGTCACCAGAATCGCCGCCATGGCGCAGAACGGCCTGGCCCGGGCTATCGCGCCCGTGCACACCAGTTTCGACGGCGACATCGTGTTTGCGCTCTCTCGGGGTGAAAAGACGGCCGACGTGAATGCGGTGGGCACGGCCGCAGCCGAGGTGGTGGCTGCCGCCATCGTTCGGGCTGTCGAAGAAGCCCACTCGCTGGGCGGGGTGCCCGCCCGGCGCGACCTAAAGCGGCGGTGAGGCGCAGTGATTGCTAGCGCTGGCCGCTGCGGGGAAGCTTTTCGGGCGGCGCAGACGGGGTGGTAACCGGCGGGTGGCCGGGGGGAAGCACGCCTCCACCGGCTCCGGCGCCGCCGCTGCGTTCCACCACCCAGCGGTCTCCTTGGCGGCGCAGGGTGTAGTGCATGGCCATTTCCCCTTCGCCGCCCTTCGAGCGGAAGACCACGTCGGCTTCCGCCTTCTCCCCTTGAACCGTAACCTGCTTCACTTCCATCTCCATCTTGTCCAGGGCCAGGCCGGAGCGCTGGCTGAGGTGAGCGCGGATGCCCGCCTCCACAGCTGCCTTCGTTTCCTGCTCGGTGGCTTCTTTGGGTGCGCAAGCGCCCAGGAAGAAGAGAGCGGCGGAGAGAAGAACGAAAGCGGGAAGGGGTCGGCTGTGCATGCGGGCACCATAGCCCAGCCGCGGCGTGCCTGTCAAAGTCGATAGGCGCAGTGTAGAATAGGCTGCGGCGCCGCGATGCTCGAACTTGCCTACGTCCGCGACCACCTCGACCGCGTGGAAGCCGCTTTGCGCGCCCGCGGCTACCGGATGAACCTCGATGAGTTTCGCCATGTGGACGCCGAGCGGCGCGGCCGGATTACGGAAGTCGAGCAGTTCAAGGCACAGAAGAACAAACTTTCGCAAGAGGCCGGTCGGCTGAAACAGCGGCTAGGGGTACCGCTTGCGGCCAGCGATGAAGGGACTGAATTATTGTCCAAGATGCAGGCATTAGGTTTTCAAATTGATGACCTTGAGGCAAAGGTCAAACAACTTGATATCCGCCTTCAGGAAATCTTGCTGAGCATGCCCAACATTCCGCATTCGAGCGTCCCTGCCGGCGATAACCCGGAGCGCAACCAGGAGGTGCGCCGCTGGGGGGAGCCGCCGCAATTCAGCTTCGCGCCCAAGCCGCACTGGGACCTGGGTGAAACCCTGGGGATCCTCGACTTGAAGCGGGCCGCCAAGATCGCCGGCTCGCGTTTCGCGGTCTATGCCGGCTGGGGAGCGCGCCTGGAGCGGGCTCTGGCCAACTTTATGCTGGACGTTCACACCCGCGAGCACGGCTACGTGGAAGTCCTGCCGCCGTTCATCGTCAACTCCGCCGCCCTGGTGGGGACGGGGAACCTGCCCAAGTTTGCCGGGGACCTGTTCAAGCTGGAGGGCACGGACTACTGGCTGATTCCCACGGCGGAGGTGCCGGTGACCAACCTCTTCCGGGGGGAAATCCTTGCCCCGGAGCGGTTGCCGGTCAAGCTCTGCGCCTGGACGGCCAACTTCCGCTCCGAAGCCGGCAGCCACGGCAAGGAAACCCGAGGCATCGTGCGCCAGCACCAGTTCCAGAAGGTGGAGCTGGTGAAGTTCGCCCGGCCCGAGCAGGGCTACCAAGAGCTCGAGTCCCTGACCCGCGATGCCGAGGCCATCCTGCAAAAGCTGGGACTGGCTTACCGCGTGGTGGCGCTCTGCACGGGCGATCTGGGCTTCGCCGCCGCCAAAACCTACGACCTCGAGGTCTGGCTCCCCGGCCAGAACAGCTACAAAGAAATCTCCTCTTGTTCCAATTTCGAAGCCTTCCAGGCCCGCCGGGCGGGCCTCCGCTACCGGCTACCGGGCAAGACCAAGAGCGACTACGTGCATACCTTGAACGGTTCAGGGCTGGCCATCGGGCGCACCTGGATGGCCATCGTGGAGAACTACCAGCAGGGCGACGGCTCGGTGGTGATTCCGGAAATGTTGCGGCCCTACCTGCACGGGGTGGAGCGGCTGGAGCCCTGCCAGACCGGCCCCTCCCTTGACAGCTTCCTCTAAGTCAGGTACAAAGCGGCCAACTTGGTTCCGGGTAGTATGGGTTCTCTCAGTTCCGGTTCTCTAGGAGAGAGGAACCCCGGGGCCGGGGGCGTGCGTGGAATTCCAGCCCGCTGAACTCGACAGAGTCAAGCATCAAATCCGCTCGCTAGGGCGACGGGACTGGCTGTGGGCCAGCATCGCTGTCCTTTCCGTGCTGGTGGTGGCAGGGGGCGTCCTGGGTCTGCTCTCCCTGAAGCCGGCGGCCATGGACGTCACCCTCAGTGTTCCCATGGTAGTGCTGGTGGGGTTTCTCTACGCCGCCGCCGTGGCGGTGGCGGGCTTCAATGTCTACGCCCTGACGCGCGGCAAGGAGGCCGAAAAGGTCAAGACGGAATTGCTGCTCGAGACCCTGGAGAACGAAGTGGGGCGCCTGCAGGGAATGATCGACCCCATGACCCGGGTCTACAACCGGTACTGCCTGGAAGAGATGCTCCAGAAGGAGATGTCGCGCTCGGAGCGCTACGGCAAGGTGTTCGCCCTGATTCTGGTGGACCTGGACAAGTTCAAGGAGATCAACGACCGCTTCGGGCACCTGATGGGCGATTTCGTGCTCGCCGAAGTCGGTGAAATCCTGCGCTCCTGCGTGCGCGGCTCGGATGTCATCATCCGCTACGGCGGCGACGAGTTCGTGTTGCTGCTTTCGGAAACTGACCTGCTGGGGGCGGAGGTGGTGGCCAACCGCATGCACAAGAAAGTCGAGCAGTGGAATGCCACCAACCGCGTGGCCCGCTTCGACCTCTCCGTGAGCACCGGTATCAGCATCTACACCGAAGGCAAGAAGGCCACCGACCTGATCGCCGAAGCCGACCAGCAGATGTACGCCATGAAGCACCGATCGGCCGCCGCTCGCACCGACGCCGTGCACTAGGCCTCCCGCCTGTCTTCTCTCTAGCTACGAGGAGTGGTCCGGACGGGTGCCGGCCGGGAAGTAATGGGCTGTCTCTGGCTCCGCCCGCGACTCGAACTGGATGGTGGTGTGGCTGATATGGAAGTCGCGGGCCAGCAAGGCATTCAGCTGGGTGAGAATCTTCTCGCTCTCCCGGGTCGACATCTCTCGGATGCGCACGTGGCAAGAGAGCGCATGCAGGTGAGCGGCCAGCGACCAGATGTGGATGTCGTGAACCTCGGCCACCCCGGACACCTTGAGCATCGCCCGGGCCACCTCCTCGACCTTGAGCTCCCGGGGCGTCCCCTCGAGCAGGATGTGTGTGGTCTCTCGAATCACGCCCCCGGAGCTCCACAGCACCGCCAGGCCGATGGCGAAGCCGAGGAGCGGGTCGACCAGGGTCCAGCCGGTGCGGGCAATGGCCAGGGCGCCCAGGAGGATGCCAGCGCTCGAAGCGGCGTCGCCGGCATTGTGGATGAGCACGGTGCGGAGGTTCAAGTCGCTTCGCCCCCCCCACATCAGCAGCGCGATCAGGGCGTTCACTCCGACCCCGGCCAGCGACACCCACAGCATCAGGCCCGCATCCACCGGGACAGGGTTCCGGAAGCGCCGGTAGGCTTCGTAGAAGATGTAACCCGCCACCGCCACCAGAATCAGGGCGTTCACGAAAGCCGCCAGCACCCCGCTGCGCTGGTAGCCGTAAGTGCGCTGGGGGTCGGCGGGGCGACGCTGAGCGAGGAGGGCGATGAGGGAGAGCGACATGGCGGGGACATCGCTCAAGTTGTGCACCCCGTCGGAGATGAGCGCCAGCGAGTGCGCCAGGGCGCCGCTGATGAATTCCACTACCACGAAGGCTAGGTTCAACCCCAGCCCCCAGCCCAGGGCGCGGCCCATGCGCGGGGCCTCGGGTACGTGCAGGTGCATACCGGGCAAGTGTAGCGGAGGGCGCGCCCGCGAGGCAAACCGCGGCTAGAGGGACTTGAGGCCGAGCTCGTCGGCGAGCCGCTCGGGGTCGAACGGGCTGACCGCGAACCAGCGGCCGTCCACCTCAAAGGTGGGCACCTGGCGCTTGCCTTCGTTCTTCTCGATGATCAAATCCGCAGCGCTGGAGTTCTCTTCGATGTTGATTGCTTTGTAGGCCACCCCGCGCTCGTTGAGGAACCGCTTCGCCGCCCGGCAGTCGTGGCACCAGGGGGCAAAGTACATCCGAATCTTCGCCATCACTTCTTGCTCCGAAGTCTTTTAGATGACTCGCCCTGCTCCCCGGATTCGTCTAGCTAAGGCGCGTGGGTGGGTTCCAGGGGGAGCCGGCCAGGGGCTCCGGCGCCGGCGCCGCCGGCCTTGGCGGCCACTTGCAGGCGAATGAGGGCCCGTTCGAGGGCCACTTGCGCCCGGTTCCAATCGGTGTCCGGGTCGGGTTTCGCCAGGCGGTCTTCGGCGCGCTGACGGGCAGCGCGAGCCCGCTCGACCTCAATCTCTTCTCCACGCTCGGCCACCTCCGCCAGCACGATCACCCGGTCAGGAAGAACCTCGACGAACCCCCGGAACACAGTCAAATGACACCATACCATCCCTTGCCGATAGCTGAGCTCGCCCATGTGCAGCTCGCTCAGCAGAGGGGCGTGGCCGGGCAGGATGCCCAGATAACCGTTCTTGCCCGGCACTTGGATCTCGTGCACCTCCTCGCGCACCAGCTGGCGCTCGGGCGTGACGACTTCGAGGTCCACTACTTCGGGCAGCAAAGCCATGCTAGGAATGCGTGACCGGTGACCGGTGACCGGTGTCCGGTGTCTCCTTTCCTTTCACTTTCGCACGCAGCGAGCGTGCCAGTCCGCTCATCAGGCGCGCGACGCTTCCGCACTGTTTCTCCAGCGCCCTGTAATCCGCTTCGTTGATGTAACCAAGCTCGTGCCCGAGAAAACCATAGTAGCGGGCTTCCTCCAGGGAGCCATTCGCGATGGTGAGTGATTGCAGCAATTCCTTTGTGGTCCGGCGGCCGAACCCCTCGGCAATGTTGGCGGGAATGGAAGCCGCCGCCCGCCGGAACTGCGCGGCCAGCCCGAACCGTTCCGTCCGCGGAAAGTCGCCGGTTACTCGATAGATTATCATCACCAGCTGGTGCGCCTCCCGCCAGACCTCAAGGTCCTTGAAGCCGCGAATCAGCACCACACTTCTTCACCGGTCACCGAACACCGGCCACCGCCCTAGACCGCCGCTCTCATTTTCTCGGCCCGCTCGATGACTTCCTCGACCGGGCCGGTCATGTAGAAGGCTTGCTCGGGGATCTCATCGAGCTCCCCCTCGACCAGCATCTTGAACCCCTTGATGGTCTCTTCCACCTTCACGTAGCGCCCCTGCAAGCCGGTGAACTGCTCGGCCACGAAGAATGGCTGGGAGAGGAACTTCTGGATCTTGCGGGCTCGGGCCACGATGAGCTTGTCCTCCTCGCTCAGCTCTTCGATGCCCAGGATGGCGATGATATCCTGCAGGTCCTTGTAGCGCTGCAGGATGGACTTCACCGAGCGCGCCACCTGGTAGTGGGCTTCGCCCACCACCCGCGGGTCAAGAATGCGCGAGTAGGAGGCCAGCGGGTCCACCGCCGGGTACAGGCCGAGCTCGGCCACTTGCCGGGAGAGAACCAGCGTAGCGACGAGGTGCGAGAAAGTGGTGGCCGCGGCCGGGTCGGTCAGGTCGTCGGCGGGCACGTAGATGGCCTGCACCGAGGTGATGGAGCCCTTCTTGGTCGAGGTGATGCGCTCTTCGAGCTCGCCCAGCTCG
This sequence comes from Acidobacteriota bacterium, assembly GCA_016210855.1. GTDB lineage: Bacteria > Acidobacteriota > Terriglobia > Acidiferrales > 2-02-FULL-67-57 > 2-02-FULL-67-57. The sequence continues at coordinate 23,661 of JACQTJ010000005.1, forward strand.
GTCGAGAGGTTGGGCTGGTAGCCGACCGCCGAAGGCATCCGCCCCAGCAGGGCCGAGACTTCCGAGCCGGCCTGCACGAATCGGAAAATGTTGTCGATGAAGAGGAGCACGTCGAGGCCCTGCTCATCGCGGAAGTACTCGGCCACGGTCAGGCCGCTCAGGCC
>JACQTJ010000007.1 GCA_016210855.1 Acidobacteriota bacterium
AAGCCCCGCCAGCGCGAGCACAGCCTACTCGGCTTCAAGAAGGCCCTCGACCACCAGGACGCCATCATCAAGCAAATCCGGGCCTCGAAGGCCCCGGCCGAAGCCAAAGCCGGCCTGATGCGCCGCTGGGACTTCACCGACGTCCAGGCCCAGGCCATCCTTGACCTGCAACTGCACCGCCTGACCCAGCTCGAGCGCGAAAAGATCCTCGAAGAGCTCAAGGCCATCCAGGCTCGCATCCGGGAGCTCGAGGGAATCCTGGCTTCGGACGCGAAGCTCCGCCAGGTCATCACCGACGAGGTGCGCGAGGTCCAGAAGCGTTTTGGCGACGAGCGCCGGACGCAGATCGTCGGCCAGGTCGAAGAGATCAAGCTCGAAGACCTGGTGCCGGACGAAGAAGTCATCGTCACCGTCACCCACTCCGGATATCTCAAGCGCACGCCGGTCGAGGCCTACCGCCACCAGGGCCGGGGCGGCAAGGGGCGGATGGCGCTCAAGGCGCGCGAGGACGACTTCGTCGAGCACCTTTTCGTGGCCGGCACCCACGGCTATCTGCTGGTGTTCACCAACACCGGAAAGATTTACTGGCTGCGGGTGTGGGACATCCCCGAGGCGGGGTGGGCGTCGCGGGGCAAGGCCATCACCCAGCTCGTCAAGCTGGAAGCGGGCGAGCAGGTGGCTGCCTGCCTGGCGGTGCGCTCGCTCGAAGAAGAAAACCGCTATGTGTTCTTCTTGACGCGCAACGGCACCGTGAAAAAGACCGAGCTCAATCAGTTCGCTCACCCGCGCTCCACCGGCATCTACGCCATCAACCTGGAGCAGAACGATGAGTTGGTCGAGGCCAAGCTCACCGACGGCCGCCACATGATCTTCCTCGCCAGCCACAACGGCCTGGCCATCTTCTTCCGAGAAACCGACGTGCGCGCGATGGGCCGGCAGGCCTACGGAGTGCGGGGGATGAATCTGGATACGCAGGGACGCAAGGGCCGCAAGCCCGACTACATCGTGGGCATGGCCGCCATCGCGCCCGACTGGGAGGTGGTGAAGAAAGCGGCGAAGCCTGCCCCGGCGAAGTCGGGGAAGGAGCCGAGTTCGCTCAAAGACGTCCCCGACGACGTGCTCAAGAAAGCCCTGCCCGACCTCATCCTCACCGCCACCGAGCTTGGCTACGGCAAGCGCACGGAAGTCGCCGAGTACCGCTTGCAGTCGCGGGGCGGCAAGGGCGTCATCAACATCAAGGTGGCGGCGAAGAACGGCCCGGTGGCGGCCGTGGCCCGCGTCCCGAAGGACGCCGACGCCATGATCGTCACCCACCAGGGCAAGATCATCCGCGTCCCCACCAAGCAGATCCGCGCCATGGGCCGCGCCGCCCAAGGCGTGCGTCTGCTCAAGCTCGAAGAAGAGGACAAGGTAGCGGCGTGCGCGGCGGTGATCGAAGAGGCGGAAGCTCAGGCGGTGGCTGAGGCTGCGAGCACGACAGCCGAGTGAAGCCAGAGAGGACCCGTCGACTCCCCGTACGGGTCGCTCAGGGCAAGCTGGGTGGCCGCCTGCCTGCCCTGAGCGAAGTCCCTCGAATTTCACTCGGGACGGTGAGCGTAAGTCGAACCGTCGAAGGGCGCCGCCGTCATTGAAGAAGAAGCCCAGGCTGTGGCTGCCTCTTCCGGCCCTACTTCGGAGTAGAATAGGCCCCACGCGGGGGAGTCGTCCCACGGGCAGAAGCCCGTGGGCTGAACTGATTCATCTCTGGCCGCGTTCAGCCCGGCGGCTTCTGCCGCCGGAGCGGAGGGCGTCATGGAGAGACTCGACTACGCCATCGTCTTCGTCTCCGATATGAAGCGCTCGATCGCCTTCTACCGCGACGTTCTCGGCCTCCCGCTCAAGTACGAGACCCCGCACTGGACCGAGTTCGCCAACGGCGGCTCGACCCTCGCCCTGCACCCCGCCGACGCCGTCAATCCCATGCCCGGGAGCGAAGGCACCGCCCCGGCCGGCAGCTGCCACCTGGGGTTTGTCGTCCAAGACCTGGATGCCTTCCACAAGCACATGCAGGCGCAGAAGGTCCGCTGCCTCCAGCCGCCGAAGAAAGAAGAGTTCGGCCGCCTGGCCCTCTATGCCGACCCCGACGGCCTGCCCTTCTCGGTCGCCGAAGCCCCCAAGGGCAAGCAGTGGTAGTTCGGCTGGTAAGTAGGGCACCGGCGCAAGTCGCTCGTGAAAGTGCGGCTAAAGAAGAGCAGCTGCGAGCGGAGCTCGCGGGGCTGCCGTCCTTGATTGTGGCGCTGTCGGGCGGGACAGATTCGGCGTATCTAGCCTGGATTGCGAAGGAAATACTGGGACGTCGAGCCCTCGCGGTCACCGCTTTGAGCGCTTCTTTCCCGGAAAGCGAGCAGCGCGGGGTCGAAGAGTTCGTCCGGCAATTCGACATCGCCCACGAGTTCCTCCCCACCGACGAGCTCTCGAATCCGCTCTACGTGGTCAATGAGCCCGACCGCTGCTACCATTGCAAGGACGAGCTGTTTGCGAAACTCGACGAACTGGCGCGGGCGCGGAGCTTTGCCGGCGTCGCCTACGGCGTGAACGTCGACGACCTGGGCGACTTCCGCCCCGGCCAGCAGGCCGCCCGCGACCACCGGGTGCTCACGCCCCTGCTCGACGCCGGGCTGACCAAGGCCGAGATTCGCGAGCTCTCGCAGCGGGCCGGGCTCCCGACCTGGGACAAGCCGGCGGCCGCCTGCCTGGCTTCGCGCATCGCCCACGGGATTGCGGTGACGGAAGAAAACCTCGAACAGGTTGAGCGCGGCGAGGAAGCCCTGCGGGAGCTGGGCTTCCGCCAGGTGCGCGTCCGCTACCACGGCGATTTGGTGCGGGTTGAAATCGCCCCCGAGGAGCTCCCGCGGGCGCTCACGCCGGAGATGGCGCAGAAGTTCGCGGAAATCTTCAAGGCCCTCGGCTTCAAGTTCGTCACGCTGGACTTAGAGGGATATCGGCAAGGGTCCTTCAACCCGCAGCGCTGAAAGCTGCGGCTGGCGGCGGGACAAGCAGAGGCCTCGACTTTGCTCGGCGGGACAGATTGGCAGAATCGAAGGCTACCGCCAGGGCTCCCTGAACCCAAGCCGGTGAACCTGACTCTTCAAGTGTCATTCTGAGCGGAGCGAAGAATCTCAGCTGAGATGCTTCACTTCGTTCAGCATGACAGAGCGTTGCTGTGACGGAACGCGAAAAGGTTAGGACGCTCCGGCAGGCGGCGGCCTACATCAACCGCGTCGGCTTTTGTTTGCTTTTTCCCATCAAAGGGCTGCCGCTGCCCAGCCTGTGGGCGGCGGTGAAGGGCAAGCCGCCGCGCGGCTTTAGGCTGGTGGCGACCAGCCTGGTGGCGATCTGGGACGCGGACGCCGAGCGGCTCTGGCACTGGAAAGACGAGCTGCCCCGGCGCCGGCTGGCCTACTACGGCAAATATTTTCGCGCCCGCGGCTCGCTGCTGTCGCTCAAGTTTCTGCCGTGCTTTTATCGCCTCGAGGGCAACTACGGCCGCGCGGACGAATACGAGCAGCTCTACCACGAAGGCAAGATCTCGGCCGATGCCCACGCCGTCTCCCACCAGCTCTACCGGCACGGCCCCCTGCCGGTGC
>JACQTJ010000075.1 GCA_016210855.1 Acidobacteriota bacterium
CCCGGTGCTCTTCCTCGAGCCCAAACACCTCTACCGCCAGGGACACAACCGCGCCCCTTATCCCGGCCCTGACTTTATGATTCCGTTCGGCAAGGCCGCTCGGGTGCGGGAGGGAGACGATTTGACCCTCATCACCTACGGCGCGCTCGTGGTTCGCTCCGCGCAGGCTGCCCAGACGTTGGAAAAAGAGGACGGCGTCACCGCCGACATTCTCGACCTGCGCTCCCTCAGCCCCTACGACTGGGCGGCCATCGCCGCCTCGGTGAAGAAGACCAATCGGGCGCTGGTGGTCTATGAAGACTCGATCTCCTGGGGCTACGGAGCGGAGATTGCGGCTCGCATCTCGGACGAGCTCTTCGACCACTTGGACGCCCCCGTGCGGCGGGTGGCGGCGCTTGACACCTTCTGCGCCTACCAGCCTCTGCTCGAAGACGTCATCCTCCCCCAGACCGACGATGTGTTGCGGGCCGCCCGGGAACTCCTGGCCTTCTAAGAGGAACTTTTTGGTTCGGGTACTCGTAGCAGGGAGTAGGGGGAACGGGAGATGACTTGCTACAACTGCCAGAAGGAAATCGTCGAAGGGTCGCGCTACTGCTACCACTGCGGGGCCGCGCAGAAGCCGCTCACCCCGCCGCCCGGCGTCCGGAAGCCGCTGCGCCGCTCCCGCAAGCACAAGGTCATCGCCGGTGTCTGCGGAGGCTTTGCCGAACACTTCGGGCTGGATGTCTCGCTGATGCGGGTGATCTGGCTGCTGATTGCGCTGTTCGGCGGTGGCGGCCTGATTGCCTACCTGATCTGCTGGGTTGTGGTTCCGCTTGAGGAAGCCCAGTCCGCCGCGCCCGTGCCAATCTCGCAGCAGTCGTAGGCCCGCGCCCGCCCCGCCCGGAGAGTCTCGGTCGGGCTCCTTCTCTTCTCTTTCTTTTTCGGCTCGCCCCGCACCACCCGAAAGCCACGGTAGGCCTCGGCGGCTTGCGGGGCTGTCTCCTCCGTTGGATTTGCTTGGCGGCGAGTCTAGGCCTTGCTCTTGAAAATGAGGCGGTCGAGCGAAAGCGCCCCGGCCCCCAGGGTCAGGAGCAGGAAAGCCAGCACCGAGAGCACCAGCGGGTATTCGTCGCCTGTGCCCAGGAAGCCATACCAAGCCCGCTCGCCGAGCTTCCAGTGCACTTTCACGAAGGCGACGAAGAACTGGCCGGAAATGAAAAACGCCGCCACCCGGGTGAACAACCCCAGCACCAACAGGATGCCGCCGAAGAGTTCCACTGTGCCGGCGACGTACACAGCCCAGGCGGGGAAGCCCATTTTTGGAAAAGCTTCCAAGAACGCGGTGCTGGCGAAAAGTTTCGGCCAGCCGTGCGCGATCAGCACCGCTCCCACCACCACGCGCACCAGCAGAAGCCCCAGCGGACGGAGAACATCCAACCTCGCCCACATGTCTCCTCCTTGCCGATCGGACTCCGGTCGCGGGGCATTCTACCACCGCTTCGGATTTTGTCTGCGGGGGTGAGGTAGTGGGTTTTATGGTGCTGGACGTGGGCGGGTTTGTAGTAGAATGCTGGCGGCTCCGGGGGATTCGGCCTACCGCAAGACTTCGCGTGGGGAGAGGTCGGTCATGCCACCAACCATTCGCAGCATCGGCATCTCAACCGGGGGCGGGGACTGCCCCGGCTTGAACGCGGTCATCCGCGGGGTCGTCAAGGCAGCCCTGCTCGACCACGGCTGGCGCGTCATCGGCGTCCAGGACGGCTTTGACGGCCTGGTCTGGCCGGAGAGGACCAGGGAGCTCGACCACTCCAGCGTCCGCGGGATCTTGAGCCGTGGCGGCACCATCCTCGGCACCACCAACCGCGGCAACCCCTTCGCCTATGAGCTGGTCGCGGACGGCAAGAAGGTGGCGAAGGACTTCTCCCAGCTGTGCATCGAAAACGCCCGCAAGCTCGGCATCGACGCCATGGTGGTCATCGGTGGGGACGGCACCCTGAAGATCGCCCACGACCTCTCCAAGCTCGGCCTCCCCGTGGTGGGGGTGCCGAAGACGATTGACAACGACCTCTCTGCCACCGAGGTCACCTTCGGCTTCGAGACCGCCGTGCAGACCGCCACCGAGGCCCTCGACCGCATCCAAACCACCGCCGAAAGCCACCACCGGGTGATGATCATGGAGGTGATGGGGCGCGACGCCGGCTGGATCGCGCTCTGGTCGGGGCTGGCCGGCGGCGCCGACGTCATCCTCATCCCCGAGATCCCCTTCACGATCGAAAGCGTCTGCTCCAAGATCAAGGAGCGGGAGCAGTTCGGCCGCACCTTCAGCATCGTCGTGGTCGCTGAAGGCGCGAAGTTCCCACCCAAGGACGCCAGCGGCAACCCGATTCCACCCCCCAAGCCCGGCAGCGTCGGCACCACGCTGGCGCATTCCATCCGGGAGTACACCGGCAAGGACGTGCGCGTCACCGTGCTCGGCCACGTTCAGCGGGGCGGCACCCCCACCGCCTTCGACCGCCTGCTCGGCCTCCGCTTCGGGGTGCATGCCGCCGACCTCATCGCCCGGGGCCAGTTCGGCCGCATGGTCTGCCTGCGGGGCGGCGAGATCCAGTCCTGCCCCATCGAGGAAGCCATCGGGGTGTACAAGATCGTCAACCCCAAGAGCGACTTGATTCGCACCGCCCGAGCCGCCGGCGTTACCTTCGGCGACTGAGGCAGAAAGGAGCCCGCGATGAACAGCGAAATCGGAATGGCTGCCGGCCAGCTCTGGCAGGTGTTGAGCGACCAAGGCGAGCTCTCCCTGGCGCAGCTGAAGAAAGCCACCAAACTCGAAGCGCCCCTGCTCGACTGGGCGGTGGGCTGGCTGGCCCGCGAGGACAAGCTCGAGTTCATCCGCGACAAGCGCGGCGTCCGCCTGCACCTCAAGTAGCGCCCCTCGCTGGCGTCTCACTTCCGTTCCAGACCAACCATGGACGTGCTCTATCTGCGCGAAGCCGAGGTCGAGCAACTCCTGACCATGGAGATGGCGCTCGAAGCCGTCGAAGCCGCCTTCCGCGCCCAGGCCGGTGGTCAGGTCGAGAATCACTCCCGCCAGCGCCTGCACCCTTCGCGGGGCGTGTACTTCCATTACATGGCGGCCGCGGACCAGACCTGCGGGTACTTTGGCGGGAAGCTTTACACGAGCTCGCCGACCGGGACGCGGTTTCTGATTCCGCTCTACCAGGCCGACACCGGCGCCCTGGTGGCTCTGCTCGAGGCCGACACGCTGGGACGGTTTCGCACCGGGGCCGCGAGCGGCGTGGCCACCAACTACATGGCTCGTCCGGAGGCCGCCTGTGTGGGCTTGCTTGGCAGCGGCCACCAGGCGCCCACGCAGTTGCTGGCCCTGGCCAAAGTGCGCCGGCTTGCGAGCGTGCGCGTCTACAGCCCGAACCGGGAGCGCTGCCGTGCCTTCGCGGAGAAGATGGCGGCGGCGCTTTCGCTGCCGGTCGAAGCGGTCGCGAGCGCCGAAGCCGCCGTGCGCGAAGCCGATATTGTGGTGGCCGTGACGACTGCCAGGCAGCCGGTGTTGCAGGGGGCTTGGTTGGCTCCTGGAACCCACGTCAACGCCGTGGGGGCGAATTTCCCCGAGAAGCGCGAGCTCGACGACGCCGTCATCGCCCGCGCGGCCCGCATCGTGGTGGACTGCCGCGAGCAGTCCCGCGACGAGGCCGGCGACCTCGTCGTCCCCTTCGCGAGCCAGCCGGAACGCTGGCAGGAGGTGCACGAGCTGAGCGAGGTGGTGGCCGGGCGGTTCCCGGGTCGGGGCAGCCCGGAGGAGATTACCCTGTTCAAGTCGAATGGCGTGGCCCTGGAAGATGTGGCCACGTCCGCCCGGGTCTACGAGCGGGCGCGCGCGGAAGGCGTGGGACGAACCCTGAAGATGTGGGAGGCGTAGCCGCCGGCCCTACGGCTTCAGGGTGCGCAGTCGGTGCTGAGCCTCGCGGCGGGGCTCTTCGTAGGGCAGGGCGGCCGCGCGCTCGTACTCGGCCCGGGCCCGCTCCGGGCGGTTCTGGGCGAGGAAGATTTCTCCCCGCCGCAGAGCCGAGTAGGCCACCAGCAGGCCGTCGCTGTTCGGTTCTTCGCTGACTTTCCCGTAGGCTTGCAGCGCTTTTTCCAGCGCTCCCTGGTGTTGGTAGAGGCTGCCGATTTCGTAGTACAGGCGTTCCCGCTTGAGCTTGAAGTAGCCGGGGGCGCCAGCCTCGCGCCGATCGGCCGCCTGGAGGTAGATCTCGAGGGCGGCTTTGCGGTTGCCTTCGCGCTCGTAGCTGCGGCCGATCTCCAGGAAGAGAAGGGGGTTGCGCGGGTAATACCCGCTCACGGCGGTGAGCAGCTGGCGGGCATAGGCGTGCTGCTTCTCGCGGCCATAAATCACGGCCAGCAGAATGGCGGCGTCCGAGGTCACCCACTTGCCGCCCATCATGGCTTGCTGCATCAGCTGGATGCCCCGCTGCTTGCTGCCCCGGTAGCCGAATAGGAACGCCAGCCACTTCACCGAGCGCGGGATGCTGCCCACGGCGTACTGGTAGAGCCCGGGGATGAGCCTGGCGTCGTGGTAGTTCGGGTCGAGCCGGAGCAGGCGCTCGTGCAGCTCGTTGGCCTTGCTGCCGGTACGCAGGGCATCGAGGTATTTCTTCTCCAGCGTGAACAGCATGTTGGCCTCGATGCCGTGGGCCAGGCCCAGGGCGTAGAGGGCGTTGACGTCGCGCGGATTGCGCTCCAGGCGCCGTTCGGCGAGCTGCTTGACCCGGGCGATCCGCTGCCGGATAAGCTCCGCCGGCTGCCGGCCCGGCTCCGGCTTCTTCTCGCGCAGGAAGGCGTTGCTGGCCGAGTAGAGGTTTCCTTCCAGCTGCCCCAGCCGGTGAAGCTCCTCAAACAGGTAGGCGTTGGTGAGGAAGTTCTCCAGGATGGGATTGCCCGGGTCGCCTTCGACCGCCTTCTCCAAGTCGGAGATGGCCTCTTTGTACTCGAGGCTGTAGAAGTGGTCGAGGCCGGCGTGGGCGTACACCCAAGGGTCAACGTTGTCCGCCGCGGCTACCGCCGCCGTGAGCAGGAGCGCCAGGCTCGCCAGGAATAGAATTCCCCGCCGCAAACAGCCACGCGGGAATCGGGCTCGCGGAGTCACCAGGCCTCCTTTGCCGCGTCCTTATTCTACTTTAGATGTCACGGTGGGCGCAGCCGGCCGGGCAGTGGATACCAGGCGCGTTTCGGAAGGGAAGGGGATGCGGAGAGGAAAAGGACCAGGGCTGCCTACGACTCACGGAGCCGGTCGGCCAGGGCGCGCTCCAGGCGCCCGCGGACGTCCGCGGGCAGGGGCAAGGGCTCGGTGTTGCAATAGATCTCGATGGTCTTGCGGGTGGTGTCCACCACCAGGTGACAGTCCTCGCAGTGCTCGAGGTGCTTTTCGAGTTCCTCTGCCAGGGCCGGGTCCAGCTCCCCGTCCAGGTAATCGCACAGCTGACGAATCACGCCTTTACACTTCAAGGTCTTATCCTCGCTTGAAATACTTGTTCAGCCGCTGCCGCAGCCTCAGCCGCGCCCGCAACAGGCGCGACTTCACCGCCGGCACCGACAGGGCCAACAGCTCCGCGGTCTCTTCGGTCGAAAACTGCTCCACATCCCGCAGCACGAAGACGGTGCGGAAGTGCGGCTCCAAGCCGTCGATGGCCACGAACAGGATCTCCCGCAGCTCCGCCTGTGAGTAGCGGTCTTCCGGACTCGGGCCCCAGTCCTCGATCTCCCGCGGCAGCAGCTGGTTGTCGTCGGTCTCGACCGGGTCGTCGAGCGAGACCGACCGGTCGCCCCGGCGCTTGCGCAGCTTCATCAGGGCTTCGTTCACCGCGATCCGCACCAGCCAGGTGTAAAAGCGCGAGTCGCCCTGGAACTGCCCCAGGTTCGAGTAGGCCTTCAAGAAAGCCTCTTGAAGCACGTCTTCGGCATCTTCCCGGTTGCCGGTGATGTTGAACGCCAACCGGTAGATATGCCGGTCGTACTGGTTGACCAAGGCGGTGAAGGCCTCGGCACTGCCTGCCCGGGCTTCCGCCACCAGCGTGGTCTCGTTCTCCAGATGGGTGGGCATCGTCTGTGCCGGGGGGAAGCGGGCCTGCCGGAGACCGTGCCCGGCCGCGGCAACGATTCTGCCCTACCGCCCCCGCCTCGGCAACCCCTGAGCCGACCTCAGCTACACAGATGAACCGGGGGCAGCCCGGGGTGCAAGAATCTTCGCTTTTTTGGGGGCGGGCTTGACAGGGGCCTGGCAGGGCGAGTAGAACGAACGTTCGATAAACATGGCTGCCCTGCTGACACGCCGCCTCCCGGCCCCCACCAAGCTCGACCACATCCTGGCCTGCGCCACCCGGGCCTTCTACGAGAAGGGGTACGACGGGGCGAGCATCCGCGACATCTCCCGCCGCAGCCGCGTCTCGCTGGCCGGGCTCTACTACTACGTGCACAGCAAAGAAGAACTTCTCTACCTAATCCAGAGGCATTGCTTTTCTACACTCAAGGCGCGGGCGGAAACGCTGCTGGCCTCGGGCGTACCCGACCCGGCGGTCCAACTCCGCCTCTTCATTCGCAATCACCTGGAATTCTTCCTTCAGAACCCCGAAGCCATGAAGGTGCTCTCTCATGAAGCCGACACCCTGACGGCTCCCTACGTCGGCGAGGTGGCGGAAATCAAGCGCGGCTACTACCGCATCTGCCGGGGCCTGCTCGAGGAACTCAAGCGCCAGAAGAGGCTCAAGAACCTGAATACCCGGGTAGCCGTCCTGAGCCTGTTCGGGATGATGAACTGGATTTACACCTGGTACAAACCCAAAGTGGACCCGGACGCCGACTCTCTCGCCACCCAGATGGCGGAAATCTTCTTCCAAGGGGTGTTGATGAGCGCCTCAAACCGCGCGGGGCGGAACGGGTACCGTCGCCGCGGAAGGGAATAGTTTTATGGCTTTTCGCACCCTGGAAGTCCGGCACCAGGACGCCATCGCCACCGTCGTGCTCAACCGCCCAGACCGCCTCAACGCCCTCAACACGGAGCTTGGCCGGGAACTGCTGGCGGCCTTGAAGCAACTGGCCGAGGATCCGGGCGCACGCGTGGTGGTCGTGACCGGGGCCGGCCGGGGGTTCTGTTCCGGGGGCGACCTGAAAGAGTTCTACGAGCTCCGGCAGCGAGGCGACACCGAGCAGGTCCGCAGGCTGGCCGCCGACGGCAAGCAGATCGTGCTCACCCTCCGCCGCATGCCCGAGCCGGTATTGGCGGCCGTGAATGGGCCCGCCGCGGGCGCCGGGGCCAACCTGGCGCTGGCCTGCGATCTGCGGCTGGCCTCCGACCAGGCCAGTTTCACCCAGGCGTTTGTCCGCGTCGGCCTGCACCCGGATTTTGGCGGCACCTATTTCCTTCCGCGGCTGGTGGGCTCAGCGCGCGCCGCCGAAATGATTTACTTCGGAGACCCGATCGACGCTTTGCGGGCGGAGGAACTCGGGCTCGTGAATCGCGTCGTGCCCCACAACCGGCTGGAGGAGGAAACTCGGACGTGGGCGACCCGGCTGGCGGATGCTCCCCCGCTGCCGATTGCGCTCGCCAAGGAGGCTCTGTTCCGGCGGCTGGCGCCGGACCTGGAGGCCATCCTGGACTTCGAGCTGGAGGCGCAAGCCCGTTGCTTCGCTTCCGCCGATGCCCTGGAGGGATTCAGCGCTTTTCTGGGAAAGCGGGCCCCGGTGTTTCAGGGACGCTAGAGTCAGCAGGACGAGAGTCTGGCTGTGAGGTGCGAGGATGGCGGCGCGCATTGCAACCTTCGATGATTGGGTGGACCTGTTCCGCGAGTGGCAGAAGGCCATCGGGGTGGACCTGCCCGAAATCACCGGCTACCAGTTCGAGGCCAAGTACGGCGAGCTCAAGACCATGCAGATCGAGTTCGGGGACTACCGCGGCCGGTGCAAGTGGGAGCGCGTCATCCAGATTCCCGACCAGCGCATCCGCGACGCCCTGCAGAACCTGATCGTCTACCAGGGCGACACGGAGTTCGCCTCGGTCGAGCAGCAGCGGCATCTTTTCGAGGCCGCCCCTTCGGACTACGACCGCCAGGCCTTGGCCCGAGTGGTGACCGAAGAGATGCGCCACGGCTGGCAGATGTGCCACCTGCTCATCCAGCACTTCGGCTCCGGCGGCAAGCTCGAAGCCCAGAAGCAGCTCGAGCGCCGCGCCTTCGAGAACAAGCGTCTGCTCAGCGCCTTCAACGACCCCGTGCAGAACTGGCTGGACTTCTACACCTACACCGACTTCGTCGACCGCGACGGCAAGTTCCAGCTCACCATGCTCAGCTACTCGGGCTTCGCCCCGCTGGCCAGCTCCATGATCCCCATGCTCAAGGAAGAGTCCTTCCACCTGGGCACCGGGCAGGACGGCCTGCGACGCCTGCTGCAGGCCGGCCGCATCCCCCCTGCCATCGTCCAGAAGTACATCAACAAATGGATCCCGGCTGCCTACGACCTGTTCGGTGTGGACCACTCCACCTCCGCGCACTGGTTCTACGTCTGGGGCTTGAAAGGCCGCTACGACGAGCACCAGGCCAGCGCCGCGGCCGACAAGGAGCGCTTGAACGAGCACAGTCGCGAGCTTTACCGGCAGGAATGCGAGAGGCTCATCGGCCAGCTCAACCGCCTCATTCCTGACGAGCAGCCCAAGCTATATGTGCCCGACCTCAAGTTCAACCGCCGCATCGGCGACTACGCCCACCAGCCGTACAGCGTCACCGGGGAGCGCCTCGCCGCGGAGGACTACGAGAAGCACCGGCAACAGGTCCTGCCCTCGGAAGGCGACCTCGCCACGCTCAAGGCTATCTTCGCGGAAGGGGACTGGGTCGAGAGTAAGAAGGCTACGACGCAAGCACAATGACTTCTGCGAGCGTCCAGCTCGAGCGCAGCGGGCCGGTGGCGCACATCACGCTCAACCGGCCGCCCTTAAACGTCCTCGACATCCCCACCCTGCAGGAACTCAACGCCGCCCTGGATACGCTGCCCGGCCCGCCTCACATCTGCTTCCTGGTCTTCCGCGGTGCCGGCGAGCGCGGCTTTTCCGCCGGCGTCGAAGTCCGCGACCACACCCTCGACCGCGTCGCCGAGATGCTCGGCGGCTTCCACCGCGTCTTCCGCCGGCTCTGGCAGTCGGACTGGATTACGGTCGCTGCTGTCCACGGCCACTGCCTGGGAGGCGGTATGGAGCTCGCCACCGTCTGCGACTTTGTGCTGGCGACCCACACCGCGCGTTTTGCCCAGCCGGAAATCAAGCTGGCCTGCTTTCCTCCCGTGGCGGCCATCCTGCTGCCGGCGCTGGTGGGCCCGCGCCGGGCCCTGGAATTGATCCTGACCGGCCGCACCCTCACGGCGGAAGAGGCTCATGAGCTAGGGCTCGTGACCCGAGTGGTCGCAGAGGGTGAGCTCGAAACCGCGACGCAGGAGCTGCTCAGGACATTGGCGGAACTCAGCCCGGCGGCGCTGCCGCTGGCTCGCCGGGCGGTGCTGCGGGGGAGCGGACTCGACTTCGAGCGCGCCCTGGAAGAGATGGAGAAGCTCTACCTGGACGGCCTGATGAAGACCGAAGACGCCGTGGAAGGCATCCGCGCCTTTATCGAGCGCCGGCGGCCCTCCTGGGTGGGACGATGACGGCCGAGCCCATCACCCTGCGGGTCAACGGGCAGCACTTCGAAGTCACGGTGCCGCCGAACAGGCTGCTGCTCGACGTCCTGCGGGAAGACCTGCGGCTGACCGGGTCGAAGCGCGGCTGCGATGACTCAAGCTGCGGCTGCTGCACTGTGCTCGCGGACGGGGTGCCCATGCTTTCCTGCGTGATGCTCGCCGCCTCTTACCAGGATGCCGAAATCGCCACCATCGAAGGCGTGGCCGAGAACGGCCGGCTCCATCCCTTGCAGGAAGGCTTCTGCGTCGAAGGCGGCGCCCAATGCGGCTTCTGCACCCCGGGCATTATTCTGGTAGCCAAAGCCCTGCTCGAGCGCAACCCCAACCCCACCCGTCAGGAGATCGCCGAAGCTCTCTCCGGCAACCTCTGCCGCTGCACCGGCTACACCCAAATCTACGCTTCCGTCGAGCACGCTATCAGGAAACTCCAAGAAGCTCCCGTGGGAAGCGGGAAAGCGTAGGGCGGATGGCTTGTCTAAGCGTGTCATTGTGAGAACCCGTACGGGGACGAAGAATCTCTGCGGGGCAGGTTGATGCTCCGATGAGGTTCTTCGCCCAGACGGGCGTCCGTCGGGACGCTTCGCTCAGAATGACAGGATAGAGGCATTAGCCGTGGCGAACTTCTCCATCGTCGGCCAGCGCCTCCCCATGGTGGACGGGCCGGACAAGGTCACCGGCCGGGGGCTCTACACCGACGACCTGGCGCTGCCGGGGATGCTGGTCGGCAAAATCCTCCACAGCCCGCACGCGCACGCCTGCATCCGCCGCATTGATACGTCCCGGGCCGAGGCCCTGCCGGGCGTCAAGGCCGTGGTCACCGGCCGCGACTTTCCGAACCGGTACGGCATCCTGCCCATCGGACACGACGAGACCGCTTTCGCGGTCGACAAGGTGCGCTACATTGGCGACAACGTGGCCGGTGTGGCCGCCGTCTCGGAAGAAGGCGCCCGGCAGGCGCTCGAGCTCATCGAAGTGGACTACGAGCGGCTGCCCGCCTACTTCGACCCCGAAGAGACCATGAAGGCGGAGTCGAACTGGATTCACGACGAGAAGCCTCACAACATCGAAAAGGAGTACCACCACCAGTTCGGCAACGTGGAGCAGGGCCTGGCCGAAGCCGACCTGGTGGTCTCGGAGCGGTTCGCCTGCAGCGAAGTGACCCACGCGGCGCTGGAGCCGCACTCGACCCTGGCCCATTACGATCCCGCCACCGACCGACTCACCGTGTGGTCCTCCACCCAGGTGCCGTACTACCTGCACCTGACGCTCGCGAACGTGCTGGGGATGCCGAAGGAGAAGATCCGCGTCATCAAGCCGCTCATTGGCGGCGGCTTCGGAGGCAAGAGCGAAGTCATCCCGGTGGAAGTGGAAGCCGCGGTGCTTTCCCGCCAGGCGGCCCTGCCGGTGAAAATCACCTACACGCGCGAAGAGGTTTTCTACGCCCACCGGGGCCGCCCGATTCAAATCATCGAGCTGACCATCGGGGCCAAGCGCGACGGGCGCCTCACCGGGGTCAAGGCCCGCATCGTCCAGGACGGTGGCGCTTACTGCGGCTACGGCCCGGTGACCCTCCTCTATTCGGGCGCCCTGCTCGGGGCCATGTACGACATCCAGAATGTGCAGTTCGACGGCTACCGGGTGCTCACCAACAAGCCCGCCTGTGGGGCCATGCGGGGGCACGGCACGGTCAACACCCGCTTCGCCTTCGAGTCGCTGCTCGACCGTGTTGCCTGCGAGCTCGGCATCGACCCGGCGGAAATCCGCCTGCGGAACCAGCTCCAGCCGCCCTGCATTACGGTCAACCAGTTGCGGGTCACGAGCTATGGCTACCCCGAATGTATTCGCCAGGTGGTCGAAAAGTCCGGCTGGGGGGAGAAGCGCGGCAAGCTACCCTACGGGAAGGGCGTGGGCATCGCCGGCAGCCACTACGTTTCGGGGGCGGCGAACTCCATCATCCGCTCCGAGATGCCCCACAGCACCGTGAACCTCCGGGTCGAGGATGACGCCACGGTGACGCTTCTGACCGGGGCCTCGGAAATCGGGCAGGGCTCGGACACCATACAGCTCCAGCTTGTGGCCGAAGAGCTGGGCGTAAGGCCGGACCGAATCAAACTGGTGGCGGCGGACACCGAGCGTACCCCGATTGACCTGGGCAGCTATTCGAGCCGGGTCACTTTCATGGCCGGCAACGCCTGCCTGGCGGCGGCGCGGAATCTTAGGAAGCAGCTCTTCGAAGCGGTGGCGCGTGTGTGGGGTGTCTCCGCCGACCAGCTTGAGGCCCGCGATGACCGCGTCTGCGCCCAAAACGGCTCCGGGAAGGTAATGAGCTTCGAGCAAGCCGTCGCCGCTGCCCGGCAGCAGTTCGGCACGCTCGAAGCCACCGGCAGCTACGCTCCGCCGGCTGAGGCCCGGGGCGGCAAGTTCAAAGGGGCCGGCGTCGGCCCCTCGCCCGCCTATAGCTACAGCGCCCAGGTAGCCGAAGTGAGCGTGGACACGGAGACGGGCCAGGTCAGCGTCGAGCGCATCACCGTGGCCCACGACTGTGGCCGCGCCATCAACCCCATGACCGTCGAGGGGCAGGTGGAGGGCTCGGTGTGGATGGGCCTGGGCCAGGCCGTGCAGGAAGAAATGATCTGGAATCAGGGCCGGCTGATGAACCCGTCGCTGCTGGAGTACAAGTCGGCTTCGACGCTCGAGTCGCCGGAGATTGTCCCTATCCTGGTCGAAAGCGTGGACCCGGAAGGCCCGTTGGGCGCGAAGGAGGCCGGCGAAGGGTCGCTGGCAGCGGCGATCCCGGCGGTGGCCAATGCCATCTATGACGCCGTCGGTGTGCGCATCACCTCGACGCCCATCAGCGCGGAGAAAATCCTGAAAGCCCTGCGCGAAAGGCAGAAGCCACAGGCCCGGGGCAACGGAGGCCGGCGATGAGCCTGCCGCCGTTCATGCTACTGCGCCCGCGTAGGCTCGACGAAGCTGTGGTCCGCTTGGCGGACTACGGCCCCGAGGCCATGATTGTCGCCGGCGGCACCGACGTGGTCCCGAACCTGCGCGCCGGGCTCTTCAGCCCGCGGGCCCTGGTGGACATCAAAGGCATCGGGGAGCTCGGCGGCATCCGCTTTGACCCGCGGAGTGGCCTGGAGCTCGGCGCTCTCACCACCCTGACGGCGATCGCGGAATCATCCGTGGTGCAGGAGCACTACCGGGTGCTCGCTGAAGCCGCGGGCACGGTGGCCAGCCCCGTGCTCCGCAACATGGGCACGCTCGGCGGCAACCTCTGCCTGGAAACCCGCTGCCTCTGGTACAACCAGTCCACCGTGTGGCGGAAGGCCTGCGGCTTTTGCCTGAAGAAGGACGGGACCGTCTGCCACGTGGCCCCCGGCGGCGAGCGTTGCTGGGCGGTCTGGTCAGGCGACACCGCCGCGGCCCTGATGACTCTGGATGCCGAGATTGAAATCGCCAGCCCGCGGGGCCGGCGCCGGATGCCGCTCACCGAGTTCTACAAAAACGATGGCATGGACCGCATCCGCTTGGGCCGGGATGAAATCCTGAGCGGTGTCCGGGTGCCGGCGCGCCTGGCCGGCTACCGAGGCAGCTACCAGAAGCTGCGCATCCGCAGCGCGATTGACTACCCGCTGGCGGGGGTGGCGGTGGCGATGCAACTTGAAAACGGCATCTGCCGCGACGTGCGTTTGGGGCTCACGGCGGTGAACCCTGCCCCCCTGCTGGTCCGGGAAGTGGGCGAGCTGCTGCGCGGCCAACGCTTCTCGCCCGAGGCGGTCGAAGCCGCGGCCCATGCGGTAATCCGCACCGGGAAGCCGCTCAAGACCAGCGTCTCCACGCCCGAGTACCGCCGCGACATGCTGCGGGTGTTTGCCCGCCGGGCTCTGACGCGGCTGTGGAGCTCGAACGGCGGGCACTGACCAGCGTCCACGCCTGACGATGCAAAAAGTCATCGACATCCACGTGCATATGCAGCCGCTGCACATGATGAAGCCCGAATGTGTGGCGCTGATCCGGGCCCGGCAGCGGGATTTCGAGCGCATCCTGGAACTGACGCAGGACCCGCGCAAGTTTGTGGCCCTGATGGACCAGGAAGGCATCGAGCGCGCCGGGATTATCAATTACGTGGCGCCGGTGGTGATGGGGTTCACGGAGGAGGTCAACGACTGGGCGGCCGCCTACGCCCGGGACTTTCGCGACCGGCTGCTCCCTTTCGGCTCGCTCGACCCCACCACGGCCCGCGACCCCGCCGGCTCGATGGCGCGCATTATCGAGGCCCTGAAGCTGCCTGCCCTGAAGCTCCACCCACCCCACCAGCTCTTTTTCCCCAACCAGTACCGCGATGGGCTCAAAGCCCTCGAGGTGATTTACCGCGCCGCCGAGCAGGCCCGCCTGCCGGTGATGATTCACACCGGGACGTCCATTTTTCCCGGAGCCCGCAACAAGTACGCCGACCCCATCTAC
>JACQTJ010000076.1 GCA_016210855.1 Acidobacteriota bacterium
CGTTCAGGTCCGTCGCGCCCACTTTCTCCATCGCCTTGAAATAATCGTCGTCGAAATGCTCGCTGCCGTTGAACATCAGGTGCTCGAAGAGGTGGGCGAAGCCGGTGCGGCCCATCTTCTCGTTCTTCGAGCCCACGTGGTACCAGAGGTTCACGGCCACAATCGGGGCTTTGTGGTCCTCGTGGACGATGAGGCGCAGGCCGTTCTTGAGGACGAACTTCTTATAGGGGATGTCAACTACACCGGGCTCTTCACCCTGCGCGGCCGGAGCGCCGGCGGTCAGAAGGACCAAAGCCAGCGCGGCCAGAGTGGTCAGGGGACCGACTTTGCGGGCAGACATGGATGGCTCCTTTCGGCTGCGGGAGACCTAGAGGTTTATCGGGCGGGAGTATTGTACTTGGGAACGCCGCCGGTGGCTAGGCTTTTTCTGCGCGGACGTGCTGGTTGGCTCGATCGTGAAGAGAAGGTTGTTGGAAGTGCCGCCGCCCGGCTCCGGATTGAAAACCGTAATCAACGCCATGCCGGGCGCGGCGATGTCCTCAGCCGAAATGACAGCCTTGAGGGTGGTGGCATCCACGTAGAAGGTGTGGCGGTCCTCGCCATTCCAACGGGCCACGGCGCCGGGGACAAAATTTGAACCGGTCATTACCAGGGTAAACGGACCCCCGCCGGCGGGGGTGTGAGTCCGGGAGAGGGTGCTCAGGGTCGGCACAGGATTCATCCAGCCCGCGTTGTTTATCGTGATCCACTTCCTGGGATAGACGGCCTGGTTGCCGCTGGTGTCGGTGACCTTGGTTACGAGGGCATGGGGGCCGTTGGGGTAGCGCGTGGTGTCCAGCTGGTAGTCCCATCCCACGTTCAACGGGGAGAAGTTGGGATAGGCGTCCACGACGTCCTGCCGGGGAAGGCCGTAAGTGGCCCTGCCGTCCAGGATGCCGTCCACCAGGATGTCCACGGCGGCAACCCCGACGTTATCGAAACCCCATCCGGCGACCCGGATGGTGCCTTGCACTACGCTATTGGCGTCCGGATCGTTAGTGTCCCCGAAGGGGGTGAAAATGTCCCGAAACGAGAGCGTACTTCTCAGCGCATAGATCACTTGCCTGGCTGCCTTGTAGTCCCCGGCAATCAGGTAGACGTCCCCTTCCTGCACGCTGCCAGGACCGAGCGTGAATGTGGTGAAGGCCCTAGAATAGTTGGTATCAGAATCAAAAATAAGCCTGAAGCCTGCGGTCAAGGGATACCCTTCTGGGGCGAAAACAGTTAGCCCGATGTCTTGAGGGTCCACGAAGGCAGCCCACCGTTCGGGGGTATAGAACCACGCTCGCGCCGCGCTGTTTATCGTCACCGCATCATTCGTCCACGGGGCGTTGCCTCCGTAGTAAACAAAGCGGTCGAAGGCTTGGTTTACATAGACACCCGGGAATTCCTGGTCGGTGTTGGCGTGCGCATCCGTCCCAAAGTGAGTGAGTTTGTAATGTAGCCGGAATGTGCGGAAATGGCCGGGCACGGGGAAGAGCCACTGCTCCATGAATACGTCGCTCAGGACCGGCTGGTTGGGCCCACCCCCTTTGTCGTCCGGATTCCATTCGTAGGGCTGAGTCTTGATATAGAGGAAGTCGTTGCCCCCTGTCTTTTCGAGAACCGGGCTGCCGTGATCATATTGATCCCCGCCTTGCACCGGGTCCCAGCCGAACAGCCCGGTGCAGCCAGCGCAGGGGTCGTAGGCGTCGCCACCATCGTAGAGGCCTGCCCCCACATTCCGGCCGGGGCCTTCGTTGTTGACGAAGTTGAGCCCGTTCTGGCTCAGCTCCACAATGACCCCGCCCCATTGCGATTCCAGGCTGACGCGGATGGTTTCGCCCAAGGCCTGGCTTTGCAGGATGAGCAGAGAACCTTCCTCGAAAGTGGTAATGAGCGGATTGATGATGAGCGTGGGCCGGACAACCCGCTTCAGCGTCCCTACCTTGGCGACGATGCGAAAGGTGACGGTGGCGGGAGTGGCCGAGGCGGGAACGGAGAAAGTCACCGCCTGGCTCTGGCCGCGGTTGAGGAAGAAGGGCGCGACCGGGGAGGTCGTGACCCCCTCGGGCAGGTCCTTGATCTTGATCTTCACAGGGCCGGTGAAGCCGCTGCCCGTGACAGTAACCGTTACCGGCGCGCTGGTGGTTCCGACCGCGACTGAAATCGAGTTCGGGGAAACCGACAGCCTGAGAGCTTGCGCCGCTGCCCCCGGGGGCAGGAGAAAGAGCGCAGCCAGCGAGGCAGCGCCCGCGAGGATGAGGCGTTTGCGACGCAGCACGGCCGTTTGAGCTAAACGAAGGAAGTTCGCCCGGTCACCCTTGTGCCGGCATCCTAGGGGCTTTTTCTGTCGAAGTCAACAGCCAGGCGTTAAGCGCGTGGGGCGACGTGGAGGGAGCGGGCCAGGCGCAACGCTGCGAGCAGGCGGATGAGCGGCCAAGCGGGGTCGTATTCGCCCGGGCGCAGGCTGAAGCGGGCCGAGGTGGGAAATTCGTGATGGTTGTTGTGCAGGCCTTCGCCGGCGGTAATCCAGGCGACTGACTGCAAGTTGGTGGCGGTGTTCTCGAAAGTCTGGTAGCCGACGGCGTGCCCGATGCCGTTGATGACGGCGCTCAGGAAGACGTAGAGGCCGGCTTGGACGGCGTAGGCCAGCCCGCCCGCCAGCGGCCCGAGCAGGAGCATGAAGAGGAGCACGCCCAGTGCCGGACCCAAACCGCCGTGGCGGAGGAGGTGGCGGTCGAGCCAGTCGTTGCCGACGTCGGGGGCGAAGCGTGCCAGGGTTTCCGGGTCGCGAGCCTCCCGCAGGTAGTAGTAGGCATTGCCCACCAGGATGCGCCCCAGTCCCTTCAGCTTGGGACTATGCGGGTCGCCTTCCTGGTCGGGGAAGCGGTGGTGCTTGCGGTGCACAGCCACCCACTCTTTGGGGACCATGCCGGTCGCCAGCCACAAGTGCAGGCGCATGAAAAAGGCCAGCCCCGGATGCAGCGCCAGGCTGCGGTGGGCCAGGGAGCGGTGCAGGTAGAGTGTGGTGCAGAAGGCGGAGACTTGAACGGTGATGAAGGCGAGCGCCAGTCCGTAAATCCAAGTCATGGTCGAGCTCTGGGGCGAGGTCTCGCCCAGGCGAGATAGACGACTCTGTCGTCAGGGAAAGGAGAAGTGGGGGCCGGAGGATGGACACCCGGCCCCCAGCTGCTTAGAGTTGGACGACGTTGGCGGCCTGGAGCCCCTTGGGGCCCTTGGTCACCTCAAACTCCACTGCCGCGCCTTCCTGGAGGTTGCGATAGCCCTCTCCCTGGATGGCGGAGAAGTGGACGAAAACGTCTTCGCCCGACTGGCGCTGGATAAACCCGTAGCCCTTCGAGGCGTTGAACCACTTCACTGTGCCTTGCTCTCTTCCATTCGTAGTCACTTTGGTAATGCTCCTTGTTTTTGGTGCTGTCTGCTTCTCTCGAACGCCCCGAGGCTGATACAAGAAAAGGCCGCGAGGTTTGATGCTCGCGGCCTCACTGAATTCAACTCAACAGGAGTTACAAGAGCTTCAAACGCATCCCTACCCTAGCACGGTTTGGCCGTCCCGCCAAGCACTATTTTCAGCCAGGGGAGTTGACGCCCACTCCGGGCGGGGCGTATAAGGGAACCGCGCTTCACACCGAGAGAAGCCCCAAGCGATGGCCGTTTCTGAAGTCCCATCCAGCGAGCGACGCCGCAGTCAGCGCCTGCTGCAGCGAGTTTCGGTGCGTGTCGCCGGAGAAGGGTCGAACGGGCAACCGGTGAATGAGTCCGGGGAGGCGGTCGTGATCAGCGCCCACGGAGCCCTGGTAAAAATCGGCAGCCAACTCCGCCCAGGCAGCGAGATGGAAATGGAAAACCTCGGGACGGGCCAGCAGGCCGGCTTCCAGGTCATCTGGGCGACCGAGAAGCCCTTGGAAGGCAAGTGGGATATGGGGGTGGAAGTGAAGGCGGGCCAGTCGCCCCCCTGGCTGCTCGGCCCCTCCGCCTAGGCGGCTTTTCCGCTTCCACTCCGGTAGTGCTAGAATCAGGCGGTTGGCCGGCAAGTCCCTCCCGAGCCTTCGGGAGGCGAATCTCATCGCGAGGGGGTCGGCCTATGCTGCTGAGCGTTTCCCTCCTGTCCGTAATGCTGATCACCTGGCTGGCGGTCACGGCCCTGCTGATTGTGCTGGCCATCGTCCGGGCCGTCATCAGCCTCCGCGAAGAGGACCAGCTTTACATCGACCCCGGGGAGGAGCGCCTGCTTGCCGAGCAACGGGAAATCGTGGCCAGGCTGGAGCGGCTCCGCCCCTACCTGATCGGCACCGTCGTGGCTTCGGTGGTGTTGGGACTGGCGACCTTCGGCCTTTGGGTGTACCGGCAGTTGCAATAATCCGCCGAGTCAGGACGACGGGGGCCCTGCGGCCGGTTTCTCGGGCGACGGCAGCGGCAGGAGAGCCGAGGTGTGGTTGTGGACGATGACCCAGCGGCCCTGGCGCTTTTCCAGGATCAGCGTGGTGTGCCCCAGGGCGCTGATGGCCTCTGACCCCAGCCTCCCGGCAAACCGCCACTGGTAGGTCGCCCAAGCCAACTTGCCGCGCACGACGATTTGGGTGTTCTCCCGGGCCACTTCCAGCCCGCTCAAGTTGGCGTGCGCCACCTGGTAGCGGCGCTCGACGCTGGTCCACCCCACAAGCGGAGGAGCGTAATCACCGGGCACCATGGTGACGTCCGCGGCGTAGTAGTGTCCCATGCCAGCATAGTCGCCGGTGTGATAGGCTTCGACCACGGCCGCGATCACCTGCTCGATCTTCTCCTGCTCTTCTTTCGTGCCGGCGCTCGCCGCGCCGCCGAGCACGACAAGCACGAGCGCGCTCCCCAGTAGCCGTTTCACCATCCACCTCCGCCTGCCCCGGGCCGGGCTTTCGCTAGGCTTTTTCCCGCGTCCGCACTACAATAGCCGCCGTTTTGGCCAATCGCAACCGGCAAGAATCGTCCGGGTCCCGGTGACAACGGCGCCATGAAGATACTCGTCCTCAACTGCGGCAGCTCGTCGATCAAGTTCCAGTACATCGAAACGGACCTGGAGCGGATTGACCACAACCAGGACCGGCTGCTGGCCCGCGGCCTGGTGGAGAAGATCGGCACCGTGGAGGCGGTGGCCAGCTGCCAGGCCGGCGAGCGCGCCAGCCGGGACGTGGGCGTCGAAATCCCCGACCACCACGCCGCCATCGCCAAGGTGGTCTCCATGCTGCGCAACACCGGAGCGCTGGCCGATCCGAAGGAAATCAGCGCCGTGGGGCATCGCGTCGTGCACGGGGGCGACTTCCAGAGTTCGCAGCTCATTACCGCGGAGGTGGTCAAGAAGATCGAAGAGGCGGTCGAGCTCGCCCCCCTGCACAACCCCCACAACCTCAAGGGCTACGACGTCTGCCGGGAGCTGTTCCCCGACCGGGCCCAGGTGGCGGTCTTCGACACCGCTTTCCACCAGACCATGCCCGCCCGCGCCTACCTCTACGCTCTCCCCTACGACTACTTCCGCCGCCATCGCATCCGCCGCTATGGCTTCCACGGCACCTCGCACCGCTACGTGGCCTACCGCTTCCGGCAGTTGACCGACCGCTCCAAGGAAGAAACCAGTCTCATCACCTGCCACCTCGGCAACGGCTGCTCCATCACCGCCATCCAGCACGGCCGCTCCGTGGACACCTCGATGGGCTTCACCCCCCTCGAAGGCCTGGTGATGGGCACGCGCCCGGGCGACCTCGACCCCGCCATCATCTTGCACCTGATGGCCAAGCTCGAAATGAGCCACCAGGAAGTCGCTACCATGCTCAACCGCTACAGCGGGCTCTACGGCATCAGCGGAGAGACGAACGACATGCGGGGCTTGCTCGAAAGCACCCGCAAAGGCCACGAGCGGGCCCGCTTGGCGGTTGAGGTCTTCTGCTACCGCATCCGCAAGTACATCGGCGCCTATACCGCAGTGCTCGGACAGGTCCACGGCCTGGTCTTCACCGGCGGCATCGGCGAGAACGCTCCCCGGGTGCGGGAGCTCGCCTGCGAGCAGTTGGCCGGGCTGGGCTACGAGCTCGACAAAGCCCGGAATGAAAAGGCCCTCGGGATCGAGGCCGACATTGCCACCGCCGCCAGCCCCGCCCGCATTTTCGTCATCCCCACCAACGAAGAGCTTTTGATCGCCCGCGACACCTACCGCACCATCGAAGGCATCGAGAACATCTAGTCAGCGAGCGGGGGGCGGCGCTGGCTGAGGAGATTGAGGTAGAGTCGGACACCGCCCGGCACGCCAGCCCGCACCTGGCGGAACAGCGCCAGGCCGCAATAGGTGTAGACGCCCTGGCCGTAGCGGGCGTAGAGCAGGGCGCCGCGCTGGGGCGGCTCGCCCGGGTCAGCGAGCTCGAGGAGCGGCGTGTACTCGTCCGCCCAGCTCTCCCAGAAGTAGAGCCCGCGCTCCTGCACCCAACCCTGCCAGTCCTCTGCGCCGATGCGGTTCGGGAAGCTCAGCACAGGATGGTCGGGGTCCAGGATGCGAACTGGAGCAGCCTCATCGGTGACCCGCAGGTTGCGGTTGGGCGGTTTGGTGCCTGGATAGGGGGCGAATTTCCCCGGGTCCCAGTCGCGTCCCTGGTGCTCGACCACGAGCCCGCCCCCCGCTTTCACATACTCGAGCAGGCGCGCGTTCTGCTCGACAAGCTCGCGACGGTAGTCGTAGGCCCGGTCGGCGACGACGATGGCGTCGTACTCTGCGAGCGCCGCCCCGGCCAGCACCCGCTCCTCCAGCATGTCCACGCCCACGCCGAGCTGCGCGAGCAGGGCCGGGAGGGGGTCGTTGTTGAAGCCGATGTAGCCAATGCGCAGCCCAGGCGGAACCGTGAGATCAAGCATTTCCAGGCGGGCCCGCGCCGGCTCGAAGATCGTGCGGACACCGCCAAGACCATCCGGTTGCGACCGACGCGCTGACCGGAAGGTCTCGCGCCCGTGCCCGGCGACAGCCTGGAGTGCGTAGCTCCCGGGTGGGATTCGTCCCGGGAGCGTCAGCGAAAAACGGAGGGTGGCGGAGCCGACCGCATCGAGGTCAATTTCCTGCGGCAGAGGCGTGTACCAGCCGCTCGGGACATCGAGCCAGACGGAAACTTTGCCCAGGCCGGGACGATGACCCTCGACCCCCACCCAGACTTCCTGCGTGGTCTCGCCTGGGGCGGTGCGCAGTAGGCGCAGGGGTGGCGCCACCGCAAGCGTGACGGCAGGCATCAGCCTGACC
>JACQTJ010000074.1 GCA_016210855.1 Acidobacteriota bacterium
GCTCTGCGGGCAGGACGATACCCGATTGTTATTCCGTGCTCGGGACACCTTGCTCGGCCGCCCGGAGTTCTATTCGATTGTCCAGTGCCGCGCCTGCGGGCTCGTCTACTTGAGTCCCCGCCCCAGCCCCCAAGCCATGGCCCGCCACTACCCGGCTGATTACTTCAATGAGTTGGGAGGTGGCGGGGTGACCACCACCGCCGTGCGCCGCGTGCTCAAGAACGTCCTCTACCGCTTGACCGGGGGGATGGCGCGGATCATCGAAAGCCTGCCCCCGGGGCGGGTGCTCGACGTCGGTTGCGGCGACGGCCGTTACCTGGCTTTCTTCCGCGACTTGGGTTGGGAGACCTATGGGACTGACCCGAGCCCAGTGGCCGTCGAGCGGGCCCGGGCCCGGGGCCTCGATGTGGCCGACCCCGGGGAGCTCGGGGAGGCGCGGCTGCCCGAGCGGCGTTTCGATTTGGTGGTGCTGCGCTACACGCTGGAGAACATGCACCACCCGGCCGTTACCCTGCGGGAAGTGCGCCGGGTGTTGAAGGACGATGGAAAAGTCTTCGTTTCGGCGCCGTCGGTTTCGAGCCCGGTGGCGCGGGTCTTCCGTCAATACTGCGCCTACGTGGAGGCCCCGCGGCATCTCTATTTCTTCTCGCCCGCGACCCTGCCGGCACTGCTCGCCCGGACCGGCTTCCGAGTGGTGCGGCTGGCGCGGGTGGCCTGGCCGTCACTGGTGCGGGATGTGGTGAACCGGTTGAGCGGGGGCCGCTACCGGGGCTTGCTCGCCCGCCGGTGGGTGAGTCGCGGGGTGTGGCTCGCGGGTGTGCCCGCGAGTTTGCTTCTGGCGTACGTGGGCTTGAACCGCGGCAACCTGGAAGTGGTTGCGGAGAAGAATGTCCGCTTGGCCTAGATACAAAGGATGGGTGACGGGGCGGATGGCCTACGCCGCGGCGCGCGGGCTGATTCGCCTCCAGAACGCCCTACTCGGTCTCTTCGTCCGCTTGTTCTTCGCCCGGCGGGCGGGCGCACCAACGAGGATTCTGGTCTTGCGCAGTTCGGCCGTGGGGGATTTCGTCTGCGCCTTGCCGGCTCTCCACCGCCTGCGGCAACGCTTCCCCCACAGCCGCATCACCCTGCTCACCACGCCCACGGGCAATCCTCGCTACTGGCACCAGATGCCGGAAGCCGGCGGACGGGTGCTGGCCAGTCCCCGACTCATAGACCACATCCTGTTCTTTTACAGCCATGAGCTGCTCCGGCCCCGGAAGTTCCTGGAGTTGCGCCGGCGGGTGCGCGGGCTCCACCCCGACGCCACCTTCCTGCTACCTTTCTCCGGCGAACCCTTCTCAAACCGGCTGAAGAAAATCGTCCTGCTGCGCCTGCTGGGAGTGGACCGGAACCTTCACGGCTACCAGATGCGCGGCAGTCTGGGACTGTTCCGTCGCGCCCAGTTCCTCCGCGGCGACTTTCCCCACCAAGTGCTTGCCCCGCTCGAGGCGGTCAACGGCACGGCGGCCTCGGTCGGCGAGGGGTTGGTCTTTTGCGTGGACACCCCGCCGGAGTCCGTCGCTGCCGTCGATGAGCTGTGGCGACACTACGGCCTGAACGGGTCGCAGCCGGTGGTAGCCATTTTCCCCGGGGGGCGGTTCGCGCACAAGCGTTGGCCGGTCGAGAACTTCGTGGCCCTCTGCCGCCGCCTGCTCGATGAGTTCCCCGTGCGGGTGGCGGTCATCGGGGGGCCCGAAGACGAAGCTCCGGGAAAGGCCCTAGCGGCGCTGGCCCCGGGACGGGTGCACAACCTGGTCGGCCAAACTTCACTGCTGGAGACGGCGGAATTGTTGCGTCGCTGCGGCCTTTTCATCGGCAACGACAGCGGGCCGGCCCACCTAGCGGCGGCGGTGGGGACTCCCTGTGTGACGCTGTTCTCCTCCGTCGTCTTCCCAGGCCTGTGGGAGCCCTGGGGGGACCAGCACACCGTTCTGCGTCATTCCGTCCCCTGCGAGTTTTGTTTCTCCGAAGGGCATTGTCCGACGGGAACCATGGAATGCATCCGCGGGATTCCCGTGGAAGGGGTGGTGGCGGCGGCGACAAAGTACCTGGCAGCGAACCCGACCGGTGGCGCCGCCGACCGGCAGGACTGGGTGGGAGTGAATTGAGGTGGCGATCCTAACTGTCCCTCCAGAGTCGAGAGCGGCCGAAGCAGCCGCCGTCCGGCCGAGCCCGTCCCTGGGCTGGGCATGGCTGCAAGGTGGGCTGAGCGCGGCTCGAGCCGTGGCTGCCCGCCCCGAGTTCGTCGTTACCGTCTTCACGGCCCTGCACCTCGGGGCCAGCTTCGTGAACCAGCTGGTGCTGGCCTATTTGTTCGGGGTGTCAATTGAAATGGATGCCTTCCTGACGGCGGGGGCGCTGCCGCTAACCATCGTGGGCTTGGTCATCGGGGAGCTGGGCTTCGTTCTCGTGCCGCTGCTGAGCCATCGCCGGGTGCAGGAAGAGCTTTCCGAGGTGGCGAGCCGGTTGTTCTCGCTGCTGGCTGTGGGCGGGCTGGCCCTTGGCCTGCTGGGCCTGGCAGGGCACGGCTGGATTCTCCGCCTCACCACCAGTTCGGACATCCCGCCGGCCACCCTGGAGCTCGCTCTCGCTTTGGCGCCCTGGATCTGGCTCCTTGTGGGCCTGAACATCGTGTGCAGCTTCTTCACCGGCCTCCATCACTTCCACCGGCGGTTCACCTGCCCGGCCGTGGTGCTGGCCTTTCCCTACCTGGGAATGATTGTGGGCGGACTGGGGTGGGCACCAGAGGTGGGCATCCGCAGCGTGGTCTATGGCTGGCTGGCGGGCACCTTTCTCAAGGCCTACATCCTCGGGGCGGGCGTGTGGAGAGAGAGCGGACTGAGTTTTCGCTGGAGCTTCCGCCATCGCGCCAACCGTGAGTTGGGAGTCTCCCTACTGCCGTTGGGGGTGGCCTTACTGCCGTTCACCGTTTTCCCCGTGCTCGACGCCTACTGGGCTTCGGGGCTGCCTCACGGTAGCCTCTCCACCCTGGGCTACGCCAGCCGCATTGTTCTTGCCCTAACTACCTTGGCGGTGCAGGGGATTGCTGTGGTGCTCTTTCCCGCCATCACCGCCAACGGGGTGGCGGGTGAGCGGGAGCAGTTCCGCCAGCGGCTCTCGCAGGCGCTGCAGACCATCGTGCTCATCATCCTCCCCGTAGCCGCCCTGACGGCGGCCCTGCGGGTGCCGCTGCTCGAGTTCCTGTTTGAGCGCGGCCGCTTCGATCGGGCCGACACCCTGGCCGTGGCCGGGGTGCTGCCCTGGTACCTGCTGGGCATGCTGGGCATGGCCCCCATGAACGTCATCAGCCGCGGCTTCTTTGCGTTGCGCGACTATCGGACCCCGGCCGGGCTGGGATTGGTGTCGCTCGGCCTGTACGCGGCTTTGTGCGCGGCCCTGACCCCGCAGCTTGCCCAAGTGGGGATTGCGGTGGCCTACGCGGTTACCTGGCTGCTCACTCTCTTTCTCCAAGCCTACGTGCTGGGGCGAGCCGCGGGGAAGCTTTTGGACGAGGAACTGCTGATTCACGTTGTCAAGGTGGGCGCCAGCGCCTTGCTGGCCGCCGTGGTTGCGGTCGCGCTGTCGGATGGTCTGGAGCCGCGCCTGGGTTTGTTCGTCGGGCTGGCGGTGTCAGGGCTGGCCAGCCTGCTGGTGTTTGCCGGGTTGAGTTACTTCGTCTTCCGGGTTGCTCACCTGCGCGGGCTGGTGGCGGCAGCCGCCAAGCGCGCCGGAGTAGTCGGATGAGAGAGGCGAGAATCCTGGTTCCTGTGGTCGGCGGCTGTGCGCTGGCCGCGGTGGCCGGGGCCGGGATTGTGCTCTGGGGCCAGGCAATCAACTACGGAGTCAGCTGGGTGTTGGCGCTTGGGGTGATCGTCGCCGGCCTGCTCCCACTCCTCCGGGAGTGGCGGCAGGGAACCTTCGATTTGTTCAACCTCAAGAACGCCTTTCTCGCCTACTACGTGATGCAGTTCGGGGTCTGGGGTTTGTGGATCCTGATGACTGGAGACACCAAGTTCCTCGGCCGCCTGGATCGCTGGCGCGAGCCCCTGGAATGGGCGCTGCTCTATGCGCTCCTGGGTGTGCTGGTGTTTCACCTGGGCTACGGCTGCCGGCTGGGTGAAAGGCTCGCCGCCCATTTGCCCCACTTTCCCGCCGCTTGGGTGCGGATCCGGGTTTGGCTGCTCGCCCTGGTACTGCTGCCTGTCGGCCTGTGGTCGTTCCACGCCATTCTGCTGGGGGCGGGCAGCCTGGCCGACTTCGTCGCCGAGTTGACCGCGAACCGGGTGCACGGCATCCGCGAGAAAGGGTACTACCTGCTGTTCGCCTGGTTTGGCCCCACCATTGTCATGCTCGCCACCTACGCGACCTGGGTAGAGACCCGGGCCAAGAAGTATGCCGTGCTGTTTGGAATCCTGCTTCTGCTTGTCCTCGGCATCGGGGTTTCGCTCGGCTACCGGGCTTTCGTGATCTTCCCGCTGTTGCAGCTTCTGTGCCTGCACCATTACCTGCGAGCCCGGGTGCGGCTTCGCCCCCGCTATTTGGGGGCGGGACTGGTGGTGGCAGTGTTGCTGAATATCTATTCCTTCTATCGCGAGGTGCCCCTGGAGCGCCTCCAGGCCCGGGAGGTAGTGGCTCACCTGCAGCAGGCCGAATTCTGGCGGGAGTCGAGCGTGCTCTTTCTGCGCCGGTTCTCCGGGATCGAGAGCCTGGCGTTGATTGTGGAACGGACCGAGAGCCACGCCTACGGCGTGCCTGCGGCCCTCACCCTGCTGACCTTTCCCATTCCCCGGGCGGTCTGGGCGGAAAAAATCACACCCATCGGCGTCCTCTACGCCCGCTTGTACCTGTACGACGTGGCCAACCCCGAAGGGGCTTCGCCCACCCTGCTGGGTGAGCTCTACTGGAATTTCCATGTGGCCGGGATCCTGGCGGGGATGTTCTTGGTGGGGCTGTTCTGCCGCACGGCCTACAGCTACCGGCAGCTCCGTCCCGACAAGTCCGCCCTGCTGCTCTATGCCGTGGCTCTGACCTACGCCATCTGGATGATCGATGCTCCCACCACGCACACGGCGGGCTTTATTTCCATGACGGTTCTGGTGGTTCTCGCCCTGGCGGGGCTCACTCTCTTTGCCC
>JACQTJ010000073.1 GCA_016210855.1 Acidobacteriota bacterium
ACACTTTAGCATCGCCCTTCGAGGGCGTCAAACCGGGCGGTCCCGCCCCCAACCTTGACAACCCAGCCCTGCCCTGCCTACCATCGCGCCCCCTGAGTCGGACTCTTGCCAACTGCCACAAACGACCGCTGGAACCGGGCCGCCTTTCTCTTCCTTCTGCTTTTTGCCGCTGCCCTGCCCCACTCCATTGCCGCCGCCCAGGCCGCCGTGGGTGTGGCGGCCCTGGTATGGGCGGTAGGACTCGTCGCCCGTCGCCGCCGGCCGACGCCCACCCCCCTCGATCTTCCCCTTCTTCTTTTTCTCGGGGTGAGCGCTCTGGCTGCGGTGTTTTCGCTCGAACCCGCCCTCAGCCTGAGTAAGCTCCGGGGCACGGGCCTGGCACTGATTGTGCTGGTCACAGCCGGCATCCTCACCACCCGCCGCCAAGCGGCGATTCTCGTCTCCGTGCTGCTCGGGTCGGCGACCCTGGGTGCGGTGGCGGCGGACTGGGAAAAGATTGTCGGGCGCGGCGCCGAAGTTGTGGAACTTTCGCCCACAAGCCCCTTCGGCCCCTACCTCCAGCCGCGCGATGTCATCCTGCGCTGCGACCAGAACGACATTCACAGTCCCGACCAGCTCGATGAAATCCTGGCCCGCCACGATTTATCAGCCCCGCTGGCCTGCGAAGGACTGCGCGGCGGGATTCTTCCCTTCGCGTTCACCCTCCCCCCGGAGCGCTTCCCGAAGCCCGCCCCCGATCGCGTCTGGGGTTACGACGTGAAGCCCAGCCGCAGTATTCGCGCCCGCGGCACCTACAGCCACTTTGTCACCTACGCCGAAGTCCTCCTGCAGCTCACGGCCTTGGCGGGCGGCTTGTGGCTTGTCTACCCGCGCAAATGGAGCCCGGCGAGCGCCGGCGTGGCCCTTGTGGCCATGCTGCTCGCCGGGGCGCTCGCCGCCACCTTCACGCGCGCCTCCTGGGCTGCCCTGGTGGTAGCCGGGCTGGCGATGCTCTGGACACGCCTGGGCTGGCGCCTACGCCTGGCTACCCTACTGGTGGTCCCGCCGGCTCTCCTCGGGCTGAACACTCTGCTGGTCAAGGCGCGCGGCGTCGGCTTCTACAACCCGGCCGACTTGAGCGTGCAGTATCGCCGAATGATGTGGGAGGACGGCTGGCGGCTCATCAGCGAGCACCCCTGGCTCGGGGTGGGGATGGATACGGTGCTTGTCCGCTGGCAGGAGCTCGGCCTGCGCGCCTACCAACAACTCAAGCTTCACAGCCACTTCCACTCCACTCCGGTTCAACTGGCCGTGGAGCGGGGCCTGCTTGGACTGGCGGCGTGGCTGCTGCTGATGGGGCTCTATCTCTGGCTGCTGCTTGGTCTCGTTGCCCGCACCCGGCGGGGGGAGGATGGGTGGAGTCACGGCCTGGCCGTGGGAATCTTTGGGGCGACGGTTGGCTTTCTCCTGAGCGGCCTGCTGCACTACAACTTCGGTGACTCCGAGGTGGTGATGGTGTTCTGGCTGCTCGCCGGCGTGGCGGTCAGCCTGGACCGGCTCATCCCATCCCACGCCCGGGTTGAATCCTCCTAATGCGGCGCGCCGCTCCGCGCCTGTCTCCCCGACCCAAACAACTCCCGCAACACCCGGCCCTCTGCCCCGGGCAGTTCCAGCCCCAGCAGGAAGGCAATCGTGGGGGCGATATCGAGGAGTGAAACCTTCTCCAGCCGTTTGTGTCTTACTCCTGCCCCGGCCACGAGAAAAGAAGCGTATTGGTCCGGCCGCTCCGGATTGTAGCCGTGGCTGGCCCGGGTCTTGCTCGGCTCAACCACTTCGCCCTCCCGCGCGCTGCTGAAGTGAAATCCCGGCGCTGCCTCCAGGATGATGAAGGCGCCCGGGTCAGGGCTGAGCGCCGCTGTTTCTTCGGGCGAGTAAATGCGCCCAACCCCGCTCGCGGGGTCGTGGGGCAGAGGGGAAAAGATTTCAAGAACCTCTTTCTGCGCGGCCCCATCGGTGGGGTCTTCGAGCAAAACCTCGCACGTGCCGCCCCCGCACACGGTGGCCGCCTTCCAGCCCGTCACCCAACCGTGCTCGTCCGCGCTGAGCAGGCCCGCCCGGCGCAGCAGCACGGCCGGCCGGACGATTCTTTCGACGGCAGCGAAGCCGTGGTCCGAAACCACGAAGAGCACGGTGCGCTCCCACAGCCCGGTTTCTTCCACAGCCCTGACGATGCGGCCGAGCTGGGCGTCCGCATTCTCGACAGCCTGGCGAGCTTCCGGGCTGCCGAGGCCGAAGTCATGGTGGACGTGGTCCACTTGGATCATGTGCAAGAGAAGCAAGTGGGGCCGCAGCGTCTGGATGAGATAGACCGCGACGTGGGCCAGGTCCTTGTCCTGCGTGTTTGGCGGCGTATCGAACCAGAAGTCGGGAAAACGCTCTTCAACTCCCCGCACCAGCCCAGGAGTCGAGAGGGCGCGCAGCAGCTTGGGGTCGTCTCGGTCGCCGCGCCAGAACTCGGGAAAGACAGCGTCTGCCCGAGCCCCGAGCGAAACCGGCCAGAAGACCAGCGCCGTGCGCAAGCCTTTTTCTTCCGCCGCCTGGTAGAGAGTGCGGGCCCGGATGTCTTCGGCGTACCAACGCAGACCAAAACGCAACTCCGGATCAGGAGCTTCGTTCAAGAAAATACCGTGGCGGCGCGGCGGGACCCCGGTGACCAGGCTGGTGTGTGCCGGATAGGTGAGAGTGGGGAATACCGACTGCATCCCTACCGCGAACGCCCCCGCAGCCACCAGCCGCCGCAACATAGGCACCTGCAAGCCGTGGCGGTCGGGCTCCAGGTAATACGCCGGCCGCAGGCCGTCGATCGAAACTACCACCACGTGCTCGACTCGGCCCTGCGCCAGCCCGCTCAGCGGCGCTCCCAGAAAGAGACACAGGAGCAAAACGCGGCGGACGGTCATGGCCAGCAGCGGTCAGCCGCTGCGGGGGACGCGGCGGAAGGATTCCAGGGTCCAAGCATCATCGAGGGCGTTCTCGCTGTGGCAGAGGATGTAGATGTGGCCGTCGTCGGCCCGAACCCGGAAGTAGATGTGCTCCGGGCTGAACCACTGGTCCAGCACTTCTTCGACCTGCAACTCGCGTTCCTTCAGGGTGAAGCGCAGTGGGCGCTGGTCGGCTTTGTGCCCGGCGTAGCACTCGACTCGCACCCGCATCGCTCCTCCTAGCCGACCAGGCGGGCCAGCAGGCCCTTCTTCTTTTTCGTCGGTGTCTGATAGGCCCGGAAAAACTGGCCCGGCAGTTTGCGCTTGCCGTTCTCCTGAACCTTATCGGGGCCGCGCCGTTCACGGATTTTGTCCTGCAGCTCGTAGATGATTTTCTTGGCCGTGTCCGCACCGGTGGGACCCGCACCGATGACTTCTCCCTGGCGGTTGTGCAGAAGCTGCCAGCGGTCGTCCTCCACCGGATCCACCCGCTCGGGAAAGACTTCGAAAAACAGTTCCAGGTATTCCTCGTCGAAGGCCGGGCAGCGCTGGAAGCCGGTGTAGAGGTTCTTCTTTACGTAGGCAGCGATGCGGGGCTTGTCGAACACCCAAACCCCGCCTGACTCCAGGCGGCCGAAGCCCAGCCAGTCGTTGTTGATGCGGTCGGAGAGATTGGCGATGGCGTAGCGGCAGCCGAAGCCGCTCCAAAAGTTTCCGTCGAAGAAACAATGCTCGCGCCGGGGCCGGCCCAGCAGCTCGCGGAAGCAGTGGGTGAGCTGGGCCATCTGGTGCCATTCGATTTCGTTGCCGTGCAGCCAGGCCCGCTTCTGGCGCAGGTCCCAGGAGGCTTCCTTCAGTTCCTGGAGGGCATCGAGCTCCTCGAGTTGGTAGGTGACGAGCACCTTCACGCCCTTGCCTTCCCCAAATTGACGGAACGTGGCGTGCTTGCGGGCCACCTCCACAGCCTGCTCGAAGGCCGGCACGGTGGCGTAGGAGAGTTCGACCGTGATCCCCCGGGACGGAACGGCAGGCTCGCTGACTGCGCCGGCGTTCTTCTCGTCGCCCAATGAAACCTCCCCCCCGACACCCCATTCTAGCGGCAACCGCGTCAGCGGGCAACGTCGCCGCCACCAGGAGAATCTCATTCCCCGGTGCCCGCGGGCCCCATGAGGCCGGCAAAGAAAAGTTTGACCCCGAAGCGCAGCCTCCGTGTAGAATAGGGTGTTTTGGAGCCCGGCGCGAACTCCAGGAAGGCAGGCTCGCCAGTGAAAGCCAGACGACGGGTGAGTCAGGGAAAACAAATACTGGCCCTTCTGGGCGTCCTGCTCCTGCTCTCCCCCGGGGCCCTGGTGGGGCGGGATTTCTTCCTCCAGGAAGGTACGGAGATCAACCTCCGCCTGCACACCAGCGTGGACAGCAAGATTTCCCAGGCCGGCGACAAGATCATCGCCACGCTCGAAGACGCCGTTCTGATTGACAACATCGAGGTAATTCCCGTGGGCGCCCGGGTGCTGGGGCGCATTGGTGAAATTGAGAAGCCGGGCCGCTTCGGGCGGGGCGGCCGCCTGGTACTCGCCTTTGAATCCATCGAGGTGCCGGGAGCAGGCAACGTCCCCATCAGCGGCAGCCTAGTCGACCTCTATGATCCCGAGGCCGAAGACGAAGAGGTGAAGAACCTGGATGTCGGCCAGGAAGGCCAGGTCCAGGCGGGCGGCCCCCGAAAGTTGAAGCGCGCCGGGAGCGTGCTGGCGGGTGGCGGCGCCGGGGTGGCCGCCGGCGGCGCTCTGGGCGCGGCCATTGGTGTGGCTGTGGGCGCCGGGGTGGCGTTTGTCTGGTTCAAGGGCAAGCACGTGGAACTGCCCGCCGGTACCGGGATGGTGATGCGGATTGATCGCGGCGTGGCCCTCGCCGTTCCCGACATGCCACAGCCCAAGCCGGCCGGCAGCTCTCGCTAGCCCCTCTCGCTGTCTTGCTTTCTTTTTCCGGGAAGATTCAGTAGAGGTCGTAACGCGTCCGCAGCGTGGCCAACTCGGCGTTGAACTGCGCCCCGATCAGCACCACCACAGCGCTCAAGTACATCCAAATCAGCAGGCCGATGGCGGCGGCAAAGCCGCCGTAGAGGATGTTGTAGATGGCTAGGCCTCGGACGTAAAAGCCGAAGCCTGCAGTAACAATCCACCACAATCCCATCGCCAGCGCCGCCCCGGGCAGCACGTGGTGCCAGCGCTGGCGGGGGTCGGGGCTGAGAAAGTAGTAGAGGGCCGCCAGTACCAGGGTGGCGGTCAGGATGGCCAGGGCGAAGTAGCCCATCGTCCAGAGAATCCGCACCGGGCGGTCAAAGCCCACCCCCAACTCCTCAATCAGCCAGGTGCGGACAAACTTCCCGAAAACCACCAGCAAACTCACCGCCACCCAGGGAACCACCGTCACCAGGACCATGCCGAAGGCCCGCAACTGCCGGAACCAGAAGCCGCGCCGCTCTTCGCGGTCGGAGATGGTGGCGAAGATGCGGTTCAGCGAAAACATGAGCTGCGAGCCGAGCATCAAGGTGCCCACCGCTCCCGCCACCACCAGCCGGCTGGGATGCTCGGCTGCCTTCAGCAGGGAGTCCACCACCGCCCGCCGGCTGCCGGGCGGCAGTACCACCTGCAAGCCTTCCAGCAAATCCTCGAACCCGGGCGCCGCATAGATCAACACCCCGGCCAGGAAGACCAGCGCGGGGAAAAACCCCAGGAACATGTTGAAGGCCACGGCCTGGGCCTGGAGGAGCGAACCTCCCCGCAGGCTGTTGTAGATGGCGTGGAGCACGGCCCGGCCGATCAGCCGTGGAGTCTGGCGCGCCTGCTCGACGCGATCGGTGGTGGCCATGCCCGGCCCTCCTGGGGCGCCCCCGATCTGGTAAGGTTTGAAGCCGCGGCCGCTTTCGGGTAAGATGCAGCAGTGTAACCTGAGAACCCACCCGAAGCAAGGCGCTTTTCGCCCCTCGCCGGCGCTGGGGGGAGGCTGACCATGGCACGCTTGGTCCGTTGCGGGTTGATTCAGGCCCGGTGCGAGTGGTCGCCGGAGAGCACGCCGCTCGAGAAGATCAAAGCGGCCATGCTCCGCAAGCACGAGCGGCTCATCCACGCGGCGGGCCGCAAGCGCGTGCAGATTCTCTGCCTGCAAGAACTCTTTTACGGCCCCTACTTTTGCGCCGAGCAGGACGTGCGCTGGTACCCGCTGGCCGAGCCGGTGCCGGGCCCGACCGTCCGCTGGGCGCAAAAGCTGGCCAAGAAGTACAAGATGGTTATGGTCGTGCCGCTGTACGAAGTGGAGCTGGCCGGGGTCTACTACAATACCGCTGCCGTCATTGACGCCAACGGCCACTACCTCGGCAAGTACCGCAAGCACCACATCCCCCACTGCCATCCCGGCTTCTGGGAAAAGTTCTACTTCACCCCCGGCAACACCGGCTACCCGGTCTTCTCGACCCGCTACGCCAAGGTGGGCGTCTACATCTGCTACGACCGCCACTTCCCCGAAGGAGCGCGGGTGCTCGGGCTGAACGGGGCGGAGATGGTCTTCAACCCCTCGGCCACTGTGGCCGGCCTCTCCGAGTACCTCTGGGAGCTGGAGCAGCCCGCCCACGCCGTGGCCAACGCTTACTTCATCGGCGCCATCAACCGCGTCGGCCACGAGCAGCCCTGGGACATCGGGGAGTTTTATGGCAAGAGCTACTTCTGCGACCCGCGGGGCAAGATCATTGCCCAGGCCAGCCGCGACAAGGACGAAGTCCTGGTCGCCGACCTCGACCTCGACCTCATCCAGCAGGTGCGCTCCACCTGGCAGTTCTACCGCGACCGGCGCCCGGAAACCTACGAAGCCGTTGCCAACACCTAGGGGTCACCCAAACCGCCCATGACCCGCGACGAAGTCCTCCACAAGCACAAACAATACTTGTTCCCCTGCGTGGCGAACTACTACACCCAGCCGTTGGTGGCTGACCACGCCCGCGCCCAGTACCTCTTCGACATCGAGGGGAAACGCTATCTCGATTTCTTCGGCGGCATTCTCACCATCAGCGTGGGCCACTGCCACGAAAAAGTAACCGCCAAGATCAAGGCCCAAGTCGACAAGCTGCAGCACACCTCAACGCTCTACCCGAACGAGGCCATCGTGGCCCTGGCCGAAAAGCTGGCCCAAATCACGCCGGGGAAATTGCAGAAAAGCTTCTTCACCAACAGCGGCACCGAAGCCGACGAGGCCGCGGTGCTTCTGGCGCGGATGGCCACGGGCAGCTTCGAGGTGGTGGCCTTGCGGCACGGCTACAGCGGCCACTCCCTCATCGCCAAGTCCCTGACCGGGCAGGCGCCCTGGCGACGGGGCGGCGTGGTGAGCGTCGGGGTCGTCCACGCCATCAGCCCCTACTGCTACCGCTGCCCGCTTGGGCTGAGCTACCCCGACTGCGGCGTAGCCTGCGCCAAAGATGTGGAGGAAGTCATCCAGACCTCGACCAGCGGGCGCATCGCCGCCTTTCTGGCCGAGCCCATCCAGGGAGTGGGCGGATTTATCACCCCGCCGAAGGAGTACTTCAAGCTGGTGTTCAACATTGTCAAGCAGTACGGCGGGCTGTTCATTGCCGACGAGGTGCAGACTGGCTTCGGACGCACCGGCAAGAAGTGGTTCGGGATCGAGCACTGGGAGGTCGAGCCCGACATGCTCACCACCGCCAAGGGCATGGCCAACGGCGTTCCCGTGGGCGCCACCATCGCCCGGGCGGAGATTGCCGATGCCTTCCAGGGACTGACCATCTCCACGTTCGGCGGCAACCCGGTCACGGCGGTGGCGGCGCGAGCCACGATCGAGGTGATTGAAGAGGAGAAGCTCCTCGAGAACGCCCACACCGTGGGCACTTACTTCCGGGGCAAGCTCGAAGAGCTGCAGCAGAAGTATCCGCTCATCGGCGACGTCCGCGGCATGGGCCTGATGCAGGGCCTAGAGCTGGTGAAAGACCGGAAGACCAAGGAACCGGCCCCGCAGGAGCTCTTGCAATTGATGGAGCGCTGCAAAGACAATGGGCTACTCATCGGCAAGGGCGGCCTGTGGGGCAACGTGGTGCGGCTCTCGCCGCCCCTGAACATCTCCAAGGCCGATGTGGACGAGGCCGCGCGCATCCTCGAGAGGTCCTTCGCCGAAGTGAAAGCGTAGGAGCAGGGGAGGAAGTGATGGCAACGGTGACTCAGGTCAGCAAAGCTGCCACCTGCCCGAACTACGTCAACGGGCAGTGGGTGGAGTCGCGCTCGGGGCGGACGCTCGAGCGGCGCAACCCGGCGAACCGCGACGACCTGCTGGGGCCTGCGCCGCTCAGCTCGCGCGAAGAAATCCGCGAAGCCGTCGAAGCCGCCCGCCGCGCCTTCCCGGCCTGGCGCGACACCCCTGCCCCGGTGCGCGGCAAGCAGCTTCTACGCGCCGCCCAAATCATGGCCGAAGAAAAGGATGAACTGGCCCGGCTCCTGACCCGCGAAGAGGGAAAAACCGTCGGCGAGTCACTGGGCGAGATCCTGCGCACCATCAATATCCTTGAGTACACGGCCGGCGAGGCCCGCCGCCTGACCGGCGAAACCCTCCCCTCGGAGCTGCCCAAGAACTTTGCCTACACCATCCGCCAGCCACTCGGGGTCGTGGGCCTGATCACCCCGTGGAACTTCCCCATCGCCGTGCCGGTCTGGAAGATCGCCCCGGCACTCGTCTGCGGGAACACCGTGGTCTGGAAGCCGTCGGAGCTGACCCCCTTCACCTCCCGCTACGTCGTCGACATTCTGGCCCGGGCAGGGTTGCCGGCCGGGGTGCTCAACATGGTGAACGGCGCGGGCGAAGAGGCCGGCGACGAGCTGGTCGAGCACCCGGCGGTGCGCGCCCTGAGCTTCACCGGCTCCTGCGAGGTGGGCTCGCTCATCTACGCCAAGGCCGCCCGGCAGATGAAGAAAGTGCAGTGTGAGATGGGCGGGAAGAACCCGGTGGTGGTGCTCGAAGACGCCGACCTAGAGCTGGCGGCCACGAGCACCGTTATGGGCGCCTTCGGCTCCACCGGCCAGCGCTGCACGGCCACGAGCCGCATCATCGTCACCGAAGCCATCGCCGACAAGTTCGTCCAAATGCTGCTTGAGCGCACCCGGCAGCTCAAGGTCGGCAACGGCGCCGAGCCCGGCACCCAGGTGGGCCCCTCGGTGGACGAGGCGCAATTCAACAAGGTGCAGGAGTACTTGGAAATCGGCAAGCGCGAAGGGAAGCTGCTGTGCGGCGGGGAGCGGCTGCGCGGGGGCGCTTACGACAAAGGCTACTTCACCGCCCCGACTCTCTTCGACCACGTCCGGCCCGACGCCCGCATCGCCCAGGAGGAAATCTTCGGGCCCGTGCTCTCCGTCATCCGGGTGAAGGACTTCGACGAGGCCGTTCGGGTGGCGAGCAACATCCGGTACGGCCTGGCGGCCTCCATCTTCTCGACCGACGCCAACCGCATCTTTCAGTTTACCGACCGCGTCGAGTGTGGCATCGTCCACATCAACTCCCCCACTGTCGGCGGCGAAGCCCACGTGCCCTTCGGCGGCACCAAGGCCAGCGGCCTCGGCGAGCGCGAGACGGGCTCGACGGCGATTGACTTCTACACCGAGCTCAAGATTGTTTACGTCGACTACACCGGGCGCAAGCGCGAAACCAACATCTACTAGGCTGCGGTGAGCGAAACCAGCCAAGCCCCCGCGGCAGAGCCCGGCCAGAGCGGGACCGCAGCCCCGAGCTGGCTGTGGAACAAAGACCTGGCCGCCGTCCCCCGCGAGAAGCGCACCTGGGGTACGTACAACTACGCGGCCCTGTGGGTGGCGATGAGCGTCAACATCCCCACCTACATGCTGGCCAGCGGCATGATCGCCGGCGGCATGAACTGGAAGCAGGC
Source organism: Acidobacteriota bacterium (assembly GCA_016210855.1). Taxonomy (GTDB): domain Bacteria; phylum Acidobacteriota; class Terriglobia; order Acidiferrales; family 2-02-FULL-67-57; genus 2-02-FULL-67-57. The sequence continues at coordinate 9,892 of JACQTJ010000073.1, forward strand.
CATCTTCACCGTCTTCTTGGGCAACCTGATCGTGCTCATTCCCATGCTCTTGAACGCCCACGCCGGTGCCCGCTACGGGATTCCCTTCCCGGTTTTTGCCCGCGCCTCCTTCGGCGTGCTCGGCGCCAACATCCCGGCCCTGCTGCGGGCGCTCGTGGCCTGCGGCTGGTTTGGGATTCAAACCTGGATCGGCGGCCAGGCCATCAACGCCATGCTGGCCGCTGTCGTGCCGGGCTGGGGCGCCTACTGGCTGGGCGAACCGCTCTGCTTCGGGCTGTTCTGGCTGCTCAACCTCTATGTCATCGTCCGCGGCATCGACACCATCCGCTTCTTGCAAGGCGTCACCGCCCCGTTCCTGCTCGCCATCGGCTTGGTGCTGTTGCTGTGGGCACGCCAGCAGGCGGGCGGCTTCGGGCCCATGCTCTCGGCCCCGTCGAAGTTCAAGACGTTCGACGAGTTCTTCCTTTTCTTCGTTCCGTCGCTCACCGGCGTCGTGGCCTTCTGGGCCACCGTGGCGCTGAACATCCCCGACTTCACCCGCTACGCCAAGGGCCAGCGGGAGCAGATGGTCGGGCAGGCGCTGGGCCTGCCGGCGACGATGACTTTGTTTTCCTTCATCGGCGTGGCCGTCACCTCAGCGACGGTCGTCATCTTCGGCGAAGCCCAATGGGACCCGGTGGTGGTGCTAAGTCATCTGGGGCATCCGGCGGCGGTGGTGGTGGCCATGATTGCGCTCCTGCTTGCCACCCTGAACGTCAACGTGGCCGCCAACGTGGTCTCGCCGGCGAACGACTTCTCGAACCTCTATCCCCGCCGCATCAGCTTCAAGCTGGGCGGGGTGATCACCTGCCTGATCGGCCTGCTCCTGCAGCCCTGGCAGTGGCTGGCCAGCTACGGCAACTACATCATCGGCTGGCTGGTGGGCTATTCGAGCTTTCTCGGACCCATTGCCGGGGTGATGATTGCCGACTACTTCCTGCTGCGCAAAAAAATCATCTTGGTCGAAGACCTCTATCGGCGGCAGGGCTTCTACGAGTTCTCCCGCGGATTCAACGGGCGCGCCGTGGCCGCCCTGGCCGCCGGCGTGGTCGTGGCCCTGATGGGACTGGCGGCAGAGCCGCTCACCACCGAAGGCCACCCGGACTGGCTGCGCCTGGGGGCCGGCATCCTCCACCAGTTGTTCCACTACGCCTGGTTCGTAGGCTTCGGTGTATCCTTTCTCGTCTACCTCTGGCTGATGCGCCGCCAGCGCACGGGCTAGATGTCGCGCTCTCATCCGCTCATCACCACCGTGGTCTTCGACCTGGACGACACCCTCTACGACTGCTATCGGCAGCGCGTCCTGGCCGCCCATCGCTCCGCTTGCCAGAAGATGCTCACCGCCAGCCTGAGAACCGCAGCACGCCAGCAGCGCCTCTCGCTCTCGCAGCTGGCTCGCCTCCGCTTGGGGCTCTTCCACCAAGAGCGCAACCTGATGACCCTCGACCAGCGGCTTTGCGCCCGCCTGGGGTGGCGGGGCCGCGAAGCCGCCCGGCTGGCGCGCCTGGGCCGCCGCGCCTACTTCAGCTACCCGGTGCGGCGCCTGCGCCTGTTCCCGGAGACCCTTCCTACCTTGCGGCGCCTGCACCGCCGCGGCATCCGCATCTTTGTCCTCACCGCTGGGCTGCTGCGCATCCAGCGCGCCAAGGTGCGCGTGCTGGGGCTGGATCGCTCGCCGTACATTCGCGCCATCTTCTATACGGGCCTGCTGCGCGGCCGCGGCAAGACAAAGTTCCTCCGGCAAGTGCTCGACGCCGAGCCCGATCCGCGCCGTGTCCTGGTGGTCGGCGACCGCCCCGACAGCGAAATCCGCGCCGCCCGCGAGCTCCGCATGTGGACGGTGCGGCGCCGCGGCGGGGAATTCGCCAACTATGAACCCCAACACCGGCTGGAGCGGCCGCACTTCACCCTCCGCCGCCTGTCTCAGATTTTCCGCTTCGGCTTTAGGTTCGGGGCTGCCTGACGAAGCGTGGAGCGCGCCAACGTCATCATCGTGGGCGGCGGCGTGGTGGGCTGTGCGATTGCCGCCGCGCTGGCGCCCCGCCTGAGCGACGTCTTCTTGCTCGAGGCCCTCCCGCGCGTCGGCTTGCTCACCAGCACCCGCAACAGCGGCGTCATCCACGCCGGCCTCTACTATCCGCCCGGCTCTCTCAAGGCTCGCGGCTGTGTCGAAGGCAACCGGCTGACCTACCAGTTCTGCGCGGCGTACGGCGTGCCTCACAAGAAGACCGGCAAGTTTATCGTGGCCACATCGCCCGAAGAGGAAGAGCAGCTCGACTCACTGCTCCAGCGCGGGCGCGAGAACGGAGTCGAAGGATTGGAACAGATGACGGGAGCGACGCTCCGCCAGCAGGAGCCGCACGTCGCCGGCCGCCTGGCCCTGCACGTGGCGTCGAGCGGGCTGGTCGAAAGCGAGAGCCTGGTGAAGACTTACGCCGCCGTGGCTGCCGCTCACGGCGCCTACATCGCCACCGACGCCCGGCTGGAAGCAGCCGAGCCGGGCCCTGATTATGTTCGGATCAGAGCTGGGCAGGCCGGGGAGCTTGAGACTCGTGTGCTCGTGAACGCCGCCGGGCTGTTTGCCGACGAAGTGGCCGCCCTCTTCGGAAACCGCCGCTACAAGATTTATCCCTGTCGCGGAGAATACTGGGAAGCCGCAGCCTCGAAAGCCCACCTGGTCAACGGACTCGTCTATCCGGCGCCGGACCCCACGGGCCTCAGCCTGGGGGTTCACTTGACCAAGACCCTCTGGGGCACGCTGCTGCTCGGCCCCAACGCCCGCTACCTTGAGGATAAGAACGACTACGAGACGAACCGGGAGTCTCGCGAAAGTTTCTGCGCCCGGGTCCAGAGATTGCTGCCGCAGCTCCAGCCCGATGACCTGCGGCCGGGTTACTCCGGCATCCGGGCCAAGCTCACCCCGCCTGGCCAGTACGGTGGGGCCGACTTCGTCGTCACCCGCGACCCCACGTACCCGCAGGTGATTCACCTGATCGGAATCGACTCGCCCGGACTCACGGCCGCGCCCGCCCTGGCTCGCCAGGTGGCCCAGCTGGTGAAGGAATCGCTTGCCTAGACCGGCAGCCGACGCAGGCTGCCCAGGTTGTCGGCGCGGTTCTCGTGGCGGTAGTGATTGTCAATCCAGGTGGGGACGTCACGGGCCATCAAGCGCACCAGCAGGACGAGCTGCGCAAGCAGCACAGCAGGCAGAGTCAAGAACTGCCAGTCGAAGAACCAGGTCTGGAAGGCGAAGGAGCCCGCAAAGGCGAAGTTAAGCGCGCGGCTAATAGCTTGCGCGATCCCGAAGGCCAGCAGGAAAAAAGTGATGAAGCTGTAGCGGCCCATCTGGCGCTCGATCCACGCCAGGGCGCGCATCCCATACCGCCGGAGCTGTTGGCCGGGGGTCAGGTGCCGGGCGAAGAGGAACTGGCGCTCCCCGACTGAAACCGCCAGCCGGTCGAGTCGTACCCGGCGCCAGTCCCGGCCCCGGGCCGCCGCCAGTTCGCGCACTTCGTCGCGCAGCCGGGTATCAACGCCCCAGCCTACGATCTCACGCACTGCAACCGTGGCTTCCTTTTTCACCTCATCCACCTGAGCGTCGGCGCGGTAGATGGCGTTCAAGTTGCGCCGGTTGGGCTCGAGAGCGTCCTTGAGCGCCAGCCAGAACTCGGAGCGCGCCCCCCGCGGGCTCGAGACCTCATAGAGCCGGGCGTAGTGGAACTCGTCGAGCTCCCGCGGCTCACGTACTCGCGCGCCCCCCTCAAGGATATGAAACACATAGTCGAGAATCAGCAAGGCTTCCTGGAGCGGCTCGACATAGACCCGCTCGGGGACGTCGGCGGGGGTGTGGATCTTGCCGCCGAAAACGACCGGGGAGGCCTTGCCGGGCAGCATCGCCACCAGGGCCGAAGCCGGAATCTGCCGCGGCGGTTGGTAGCGCCGGCCGGCCAGCCAGGCCCAGCCCCGCCGCAGGGTCTCTTTCCCCCGCGCCCACAGGCCATTGTTCACTTCGAGGAACGACACGTGGTCGGTGGTGCCGCCAGCGATGTAGTTGTTGTACTTGACGCCGTGCAGGTGCGCGCCCTCTTCCAGCAGATCGGTGAAGGCCTCGTAGTCGCCGAAGGGAATCAGCGCCCGGATGAAATCCGCCCCCAGCGTGCTGCGGGGGATGAACATTCGCCCCTCGCCGACCGAATCCACGGAGACCACAGCCCGCAGATGGCGGAGCTCGTCGGGCCCCAGGGCGCGCACATACTCGCGCGAGCCCGACACCCCGAAGCGGTAGCTCGCCAGGGGGCAGAGCGCCAGGGCCGCCGCCAAGTAGAGCCAGCTCCCTTGCTGCCACGCCTGGATGGCGGCGATCAATCCGCCGGCCAGCAGCAGCTGCGAGAGCAGACCGACGAGTCCACACTCC
>JACQTJ010000008.1 GCA_016210855.1 Acidobacteriota bacterium
AGGAACTCGCGCAGGACGCCGGCGTGGATGGTCATGTAGTCCTCGCCCTGCTCGGCCTGCTCTTCGATGACTTCGAGCAGCAGCCCGATGGTCAGGTCCTCGGCGCGCTTCACCCGGGTGACGGCCTCGTAAATCGGCACCGTCCCGACGGGGACGGGGCTGGCCTCGATGATGGCCCGGCGGATGCGGGGAAGCTCGCCGCCGGTCGAAAGGTCCATCACCGTGTCGGCACCGTACTGGACGGCGAAGCGGAGCTTTTTGAGCTCCTCGTCAACGTTCGAAGTGACGGCGGAGTTGCCGATGTTGGCGTTGATCTTGCAGGTGAAATTCGTGCCGATGATCATCGGCTCCAGCGAGGTGTGGTGGATGTTGGCGGGGAGGATGGCCCGGCCGCGGGCCACCTCGGCGCGGACGAACTCCGGGTCGCACTTCTCCCGCCGGGCTACGTATTCCATCTCCTCGCTGATCACGCCCTGGCGGGCGTAATGCATCTGGGTCACGTTCCGGCCTGCCCCATTCGCACTCGGCTCGGCCTGCCCGCCGGAGCTCGACGAGCGTAGGCGGGCCAGTCGCTTTTCTATCCATTCCGCTCTGATGTTCGCCATGGCTTCACTCCCCTAGGCTATTATCGCACCGCCAGCGCGGGCCTCGCAACCGAGCCTGGGCCGCGGGGTGTGTTCACTCTTCCATTTCGATGCGCAGCTCCCGGGTGCGGCGGTTGTAGCGGGCCAAGAGGTCGGGCGGGTCACCCGGGCCGTAAATCAGCAGCCAGTCTCCCTCCAGCTCCAGCCTGCCCGCCCCCAGGTAGTCGGGCTGCGGCAGGAGGAGAAAAGATTCCTCCCCCCGGGCACCGTAGACGCCGCCCTTGAACATGGCCACCCAGCGCCAGCCAAGCTCGGCGTCGTCCAGAGTGGAATTGACCGACCCCTTCGGAACTCCCGGAAACCACTGCGGCTCGAAGTTGAATTTCTTCAATCCTCCGTAGCGGAGGCGCCAAAAAATCTCTGCTTCCCTGAGGTCCGACGCGTCGAACCAAGCCGGCGACAACTGCCGATAGTCCTCCGGCTCATAGGCAACGTACTGCGCCCCGTTCCACTTCCAGCAGAGGTCGGCACCGAGCCGCAGGTCGCTGTAGCCCCGGCGCACGATGGGGAGGATGTCGACCCGGATGCCGCGGATGAGCCAGCCTTCTTCTTCGATCAGGGAGATCCACTGCTCGCCGCGCCGCTGGTAGAGAAAGAGAGACAGGCCTCCTGAGCCTACAAAGGCTCGGCCCGGGAAGATCAACAGTTCAGCCTCTCCGTCGTTGCTGACGTCCCCCACCCAGGCTTTGCCGGTTTCTTCGAAGAACTGCCAGCAGGCCTTCCGCTCCGGGTCAGGGCACAACTCCTCGATAAGAGCGGCGGGGACGAGAGATTTCTCGGCGGGGCGGAAATGCCTCAGCTCAGCTGCAGGCCCGGAGGCGAGCAGGACCCCCAGCAAGACGACAGCAGCCATCCCTTTCCTCTTCCTGCGCCCCCGTAGGCGTGACGCTCTTCCCCCGGCGGCTAGTGGTGGGCGGCGCCGACGCTCGGCTGGAGGCTGGCCATATTGCTGTGGGCCTTGAAGCGGGCGAAGTAGGCGCTCCGGCCGCTGTAGTCCCACTTCTTGGCGTCCTTGTACTTGTAGGTGGCGGACTGGCCGGCCCAGAGGCGCGGCATCCAGTCAATCACGACCGAGCCGTTCACGATTTCAATCCGCTGCTTACCGTCGGCGCCGGTCAGGGCGCGGGTGTGGAAGTCGAGCACACCGGGGATCTTCGCACTGGCCTCTTTCCCACTGAGGCTGGCCTGGATGGGCACGGCCTTCACCTCTTCGTCGCGGGAGAGCTTGAGGGTCGGCAGGCGCAGGTAGCTGGCATTCAAGGCACGCGCGATTTCTTCCAGCGCCTTGCGCTGCTTCTCGTTGGCGCGCTCGTCAATGTAGAAGCGGGCGAAGGTCAGGTTGCCCACCGTGTCCACGTAGCGCTCCCCCGCCGGGCTCGACCCCACCACGATCACATAAAGCCCGTCGAGGCGGGTGCTCCCGTAGCGGCCTTTCTCGATTTGATAGACGCTGGTGTTGTCGCAGTTGCCATAGGTCGGCTTCTGCGCGAAGTTGCAGGGGCAGGGCACGTTGCACTGGCAGGCCTCCGCGTAGTGCCCTTCCACCTCCCACTTCGGCTGCGCTTCAGGCGGCGCGCTCGAAACCACGAAGCCCGCCGCCGCCACCCCCAGGATGGCTCCGAATACCCAGAGGTTCCGTCTCATGCTCCCCTCCTTGTAGGGGTGCGTTTGGGAAACCCGATTCTACCTCAGCTCCGGCGCAGGGCGAGCAGCCAAGAACGCATCATCGCGGGCTAGCGGGCGGCTCCGGCAATCGCCGCCGCCAACTCCTCAGGCTGGCGGAGGGGCGACTGGCAGGTGGCGTTGACGCAGACCAGCCCCATCGGGCCGTCACCGCCGAGGTGCGGCAGCGTCGCGGCCAGGCCGGCCGGCAGCCGCTCGGCCGAAATCTCTTTGGGCTCGTACTGGAGCACCGCCTTGCCGAACCGGAAGGTGTCGTGGGCGGCGCGGGCCAGAGCCTGGGTGCGGGCGTCGTTGCGAGCCCCGACAATGACCACCTCGAGGGGCTGACGAACGTGCAGAAGCGCCGCCAGGCCGTAGGTGGCGGCGAAGAGGCCATACGAATCGGCCAAGCCGGCGAAGGCCTCCAGCGTTTTCCGGGCCTTCTGCCGGTAGTCCTGGTTCAGGGTGTAGCTGGCCAGGCGGTCGAGCACCATAGCGGCCACGGGATTGGCGGCCGGGGTGGGCGAATCCTGGAAGGGCTTGCGGGGGATGTCGAGGCCTTCGGCGAGCGGAGGCGCGTCCTGGGGGCGGTCGAAGAAGCCACCGTCGGCGGTGTCTCCGAACTTTTCCAGGCAGAGCCTCATGGCCCGCTCGGCGTCCTCGAAGTAGCGGTGGTTGCCGGTAAGCTCAAAGGCGTCGAGCAGGGCTGTGGCCATGAAGACCTGGTCGTCGAGGATCCCCCCGGCCCACTGGTCTTGCGGACAGCGGCCCGACTGTGGGCAGACGTGGGCAAAGCCCCAGCGGTCGCTCCAAGCAGCGTCGAGGATTCGGTCGAGCGTATGCAGGGCCTGCAGGCGGCAGTCTTCGCGGCCGAGCGCCCGGTAGGCTTCGAGGCAGGCGGAAATGAGCATCCCGTTCCAGGCGACATAGAGCGTGGTGTCCACGTAAGGAGTGGGGCGCTTCCGGCGGGCTTCCAGCATTTTCTGCCGGGCAGCGGCCAGACGTTTTTCGAGGCCTTCGACCGGCACGGCGCGCTGCCGGGCCAGTTCTTCAGCGGAGACCGCCACCCAGAGGACGTTCTTGGCGGGGTTGTGGGGCATCTCGCCGTTCTCGCCGATGTCGTAGTGCTCGGCGATGAGGGCGGCGTCGTCGGGCGGGAGCACGGCGCGGACTTCCTCCAGGGTCCAAGTGAAATAGTCACCGTCGTCCTCGAGGCTGTGGTCGGCGTCCTGGCTGGCGTAGAAGCCGCCGCGCTCGAGATCGGCGAGGGTAGTGTTGACCCAGGCGATGATGCCCTCGGCCACCTGGCGGTAGAAGGGGTTGCCGGTGACCTGGAAGCCGTGCAGGTAGTTCTTGAGTAGCTCCGAGTTGTCGTAGGACATCTTTTCGAAGTGGGGCACCTGCCAGCGGGCGTCCACCGAGTAGCGATGAAAGCCGCCGGCCAGCTGGTCGTGGACGCCGCCGCGGGCCATCGAATCGAGCGTGGTGGTGATGACGGTGAGCAGGTATTTTTCGCCCGTGACTTGGTAGCGCTCGAGCAAAAGCTCCAAGGCGGCCGGATGGGCGAACTTGGGGGCGTTGCCGAAGCCGCCGTAGCGGATGTCGAAGAGCTTGACCGCAGAATCCACAATGGCGTCCACCACCACAGGGGTGAAGTCCCGCCGGGCCCCGCGGAACATTTCCGCCTGCCCCAGGGCTTCGGTGAGGTTGTCGGCGCTGGCGCGGATCTCCGCCTGGCGGGTGTGGTAGTTGGCGGCGATGGCAGCGAGCACGCGCTTGAAGCCCGGGCGCCCAATGTAATCTTCCGGCGGAAAGTAGGTGCCGCCGAAAAAAGGCTTGCCGTCGGGGGTGAGGAAGGCAGTGAGCGGCCAGCCCCCCTGGCCGCTGATGGCGCTGACGGCGGCCTGGAGGCGAGCGTCAAGGTCGGGGCGCTCGTCGCGGTCCACCTTGACAGGGACGAAGTGCTGGTTGATGAGCTGGGCGACGTCCGGGTTCTCGTAGCTCTCCCGGTCCATCACGTGGCACCAATGGCACCAGACGGCGCCGATGTCGAGCAGGATGGGCTTGTCTTCTTTCTGGGCGCGGGCCAGGGCCTCGGGACCCCAGGGGTACCAGTCCACGGGCTGGTGAGCCGCGCTTTTCAGGTAGGCGCTCGATTCGCTGGCCAACCGGTTGGGCTTGTGCTCCGTCATGAAAACAATCGTCCCGGCGGGCGCTCCTTCCCTTCCCCGATGGGCGGTGGGCTAGTTCGGTTTGGGCGCATCGGGCGAAGAGGCGTCGGCGGACCCGAGGGGCTTGCGCCCGGCGAAGCCTTCGTCCAGGCGGTGCCAGTAGCGGATGCGCTCTTCGCCCAGCTTCCAGCAGAGATAGACGTGTTCGTCGTTGACGATGCTGCGAAAGTCCACTAGACCCAGATCCAGGTCCTTCACCACGCAGCCGGTGCGCTCGATCTCTGCCAGGGCCTCGCGGAGGGCGGCCGCGCAAGTGTCGCGCTCCAGCTTCTTATCGGCCAAGTAGCCGTAGGGAGGCACGATGCCGCCGTAGAGCAGGATGCGGTTCTGCACCTGGGAGAACTCTTGGTCAATGCCCTCGGTGTGCTTTTTCTTTTCGCGCACCGTGGTGAGCAGGGTCTCGAGCAGGGGCAGGAGGCGCTCGGCCTCCTGGCGGTTGAAGAGCTTCTCTTCCCGCTCCTCGCCGTCGTCTTCCGGTTCGTCGTCGCGCTCGTCGCGCTCGTCGTCAGCCATGGGCGCCTCAGGCCAAGCTCAGCATGCGTTCCAGGGCGACCCGAGCCCAGCGCCGGGTCTCCCCATCCACTTGGATGCGGTTCACCACCCGCCCGCCCACCAGGTTCTCGAGCACCCAGCAGAGGTGCTGGGGGGCGATGCGGAACATGGTGGTGCAGACGCAGACGTTCGGGTCGAGCGAGACCACCAGCTTGTCCGGGTTCTGCTTGGCCAGGCGGTTCACCAGGTGAATTTCGGTGCCCACGGCCCACCGCGAGCCGGGCGGGCTCGAGGTGACAGCCTTGAGGATGCCTTCGGTCGAGCCAATCTCGTCGGCGAGCTGGCAAACCTCCCAGCGGCACTCGGGGTGGGCGATGACGCGGATGCCGGGGTGCTCGCGGCGAACGCGCTCGACGTGCTCGGGCAGAAAGCGCTGGTGGACGGAGCAGTAGCCTTTCCAGAGAATCACCCGGGCGCGGCGGAGCTGGTCCGGGGTCAAGCCACCCAGAGTGCGGTGGGGGTCCCAGACCACCATGGCCTCGAGCGGAATGTCCATGCGGTAGGCGGTGTTGCGGCCGAGGTGCTCGTCGGGGAGAAAGAGCACGCGCTCACCCTGGGTGAATGCCCAGCGGAGAACTTTGGCGGCGTTCGAGCTGGTGCAGATGGAGCCGCCGTGGCGGCCGGTGAAGGCCTTGATGGCGGCGGTGGAGTTCATATAGGTGACGGGGAGGACGCGGAGGCCGCCGACCGCTTCGAGCGCCGCCCAACAGTCCTCGACCTGGCCGATGTCGGCCATGTCAGCCAGGGAGCAGCCAGCGTTCAGGTCAGGGAGGATCACTTGCTGGTAGGGCTGGCGGAGGATGTCGGCGCTTTCCGCCATGAAGTGCACGCCGCAGAAGACGATGAATTGGGCGCGGGTCTGGGCGGCGGCCTGCTGGGAGAGCTTCAAGGAGTCGCCGCGGAAGTCGGCGAACTTCACGACTTCGTCGCGCTGGTAGTGGTGGCCGAGGATGACCACGCGCTCGCCCAGGCTCTCTTTGGCGGCGGCGTTGCGGGCGTCGAGCGAGGTGTCGGGCACCAGCAGGTAGTCAGAGAAATTGCAGCCCACACCCTTTTCGATCTCGGGGACGCGGATGGTCTCCGGCTGCTTGGGTGGTTCCAGGGTGGTAAGAGCCATAGGGTCCTAGCCGCCGATGAAGACCATGGTGCGGTTGGGCGGCACAAAATCAGGGTCGTTGATGTGGTGGCCGTCTTCCTTCATCTCGACGATGCGCTCAACCTCAGCGGTGACTTCGCTCTCCGGGGCGCCCGCCCGCAGCAGCCCGCGCAGGTCGTGGTCGAACTGCGAGAAAAGGCACGTGCGTATTTTACCATCGGCAGTGAGCCGGATGCGGCTGCATTTGCCGCAGAAGGGCTCCGAGACCGGGGCCACCAAGCCGATCTCACCCGGGCCGCCATCGGCGAAGCGATAGCGGAGGGCGGTTTCGCTGGCGTAGTGGCGGGGCAGCTCCTCGAGCGGGAGCCCGGCGGCCTCAAGTCCCCGGCGCATCTCCGCCGCTGGCACCACCCGGGTGCGGTCCCAGATGTGGTCGGCGTCGAGCGGCATGAACTCGATGAAGCGCATCACCAAGCCGCGGTGGCGGGCGAAGCGGGCGAAGTCGGAAATTTCGTCGTCGTTGAAGCCGCGGACAATCACGGCGTTCACCTTCACCGGATCAAGCCCGCCGGCCTGGGCCGCCTCGATTCCGGCAAGCACGCGCTTGAGCGCGCCCCGGGTGCGGGTGATGCGGTCGAAGCGCTCGGGGCGGAGCGAGTCCAGGCTGACGTTCACGCGGTTGAGCCCGGCGGCTTTCAGGGTGGGGGCCTTCTCGGCCAGGGTGTAGCCGTTGGTGGTGATGGCGATGTCGTCATAGAGGCCAAGGGCCGCCAGGCGGGCGATGAACTCCTCGACCCCCGGGCGCACCAGGGGCTCGCCGCCGGTAACGCGAATCTTGCGCAACCCCAGGCGGCCGAGAATCCCGCAGAGGCGCTCGAGCTCCGGCCAGCTGAGCAGGTGCTCCGGGGGCTGGTAGTTTTCCGGCTCGGACGCGCGGCAGTAGATGCAGCGGAAATTGCAGCGGTCGGTGACCGAAACCCGCAGGTCGGTGATTTGGCGGCCGAATTTATCTGTCAACATCGTTTTCTTGCTAAAACCCCGTGTCATTCTGAGCGAAGGCCACAGGCCGGAGCGAAGAATCTCAGTCTGAGATGCTTCGCTTCGCTCAGCATGACAAGCTTGACCTTTTCACTCCCCAGTACCCCTAAAAAAACCTTCAGCCTATACCCGCGCCCTCGCAACCGGGTATAGGCTGCGCGTTCTCCTTTCCGAAAAACCCTTCGGGTCGGCTGTGCCTCCCCTCAGGGTAAAGGGGCGCGGCGCCCTTTCGAGCGACACGGTATCGCCCCGGCGCCCCCCGAATGCGGGGAACTAGGCTGTCTCTCCCGTAGGCGGCCGGGGTCGGAGAACACCGCAATCATACCCCGATCGCCGGGGGGAAGCAAGGCAGGTGCCTCTGGGAAGGCCTCAGAGGCCGAGGATGTGCAGTTGCAGGGCGCGCTCGCGGGGGCCGTCGAGCTCGGCGAGAATGACGGACTGGAAGGTGCCGAGCACGAGCTCGCCATTCTGGATAGGGAGGGCCAGGCTGTGGCCGAGGAGCATGGCGCGGAGGTGGGCGTCGGCGTTCAGGCGGTCGCAGTCGGAGAAGACCGGGTCGTTGTGCTTGTAGTAGCGATCGCGGAGCACAACCTGCTCGAGAAAGGCGCGGATGTCTTCGAGCAGGGCGGGCTGAAACTCGTTGATGAACAGGGCCAGGGTGGTGTGCAGGGAGTTGACCAGAGCCAGGCCCTGGCGGACGCCGCTCGCCCGCACCCGGGCGGCCAACTGGTCAGTGATGTTGATGAGCTCAACCCGCTCGCGGGTCGGTACGGTCAGAGTTTCCGCCCGCAGGCGGAAGCCGTTCGTGTGCTCACTGGTGGCCAAGCCCCGGGCCGCGGTTTCCAGCCCTTTTTCGCTCATCTTCCGCTCACCCCCGCACGGGTACGCCTGGGTTCATACTACGTTGGGAATGCCCCACGGGATTCACGGTTCTTCGACGCAGCGCCGATTATAGACGAGCCCGCCGCCGGCTGTCTACGCCCTTTTCGCCGGCCGGGGGCCACGACGACTCACCGCAGAGGCGCAGAGTAAGGAAAGCAAAAGGCGGAACCGGTACGGGTTCCGCCTTTTCAACCCTTCGGCCTTGCAGCCTCAGGGTAAAGGAGCAGCTGAGGCCCCGACAGGCATCGGGGCCATGAGACGTTGGTGAGTAGGCCCTCCTCTGATTCTCAGTCGTCGCCCTGGGCGGAGGCGCCCGCTTGGCCGACGACCTGGTCCAAGACGGTGGAAAGCTGGCTGAGCAGGACGTCGGGAGCCTTCTCGGCGCTGGGCAGCTTGCCGTCAGTCATCCCCGCCAGGAAGTTGCCCGGGACGGCGTTCTGGCCGAGGACAACGAGCTGCGACTTCTGGCTGGCGGTGATCTCTTCCCACTCGTGGATGTTGTAGACGCAGCCCGGGTCGCCGGCCTGGATGTCGCCGGTGTAGCTGACGGCGCGGGCGCGGCAGCCGCCGCAGTAGTGGCGGTAGTCGCAGATGCCGCAGTGGTCGCCGCGGTCGTCGCGGTCGCTCAGCAGGTCAAAGAGCGAGTTGTTCCAGATGTCAATGAAGTGGGACTTGCGCAGGTCGCCCACTTCGTGGGAGGGGATGTAGACGCAGGGGTTGACGCGGCCGTTGGGCTGGATGGAGCAGTAGCAGCGGCCGGCCCCGCACCCGCCAATGTACTTGGAGAGCACCTTGGTCTGCTTGCCGCGGCCGGAGCCGGCGTGGCCGGTGGCCATCAGGCCGTCTTCGGAGCCGTAGACGATGCAGGCCCGCCCGAACTGGGGGGCGGTGGACATGATGGAGATTTCGCCCTCCTGGAGGAAGCGGTTCAGGGTGCGCAGCAGGTTTTCGCGCTGCGCCGGAGTGAGGTCGTACTGGGCGATCTCCTTGCCGCGGCCCACGGGGATGAAGTTGAAGTGGACGAAGGTGGTGCAGCCCAGGTCCTTGGCCAGATTGATCATGTCGTCGGCAGTGTGGACGTTCTGCCGGGTGAAGCAGGTGGCGATGCCGGCACGCAGGCCGGGGGTGGAGGCCACGTTGCGGATGCCCTCGGTGGAGCGCTTCCAGGCGCCGCGCAGGCCGCGGAAGCTGTCGTGCTCGTCGGGGTCGATGGAGTCGAGCGAAACCTCGACGTACTTGACGCCCACTTCCACCAGCCGCTGGCAGACTTCCCGGGTGAGCATGGTGCCGTTGGTGGCCACGGTGACGTGGATCTTGCGCCTCTTGCAGTGCTCGAGGACTTTCCAGATGTCCTTGCAGACCAGGGGCTCGCCGCCGGCAAAGGCCACGAAGGGCACGTAGCTATCGGCCATTTCATCGAGCACCCGCTGCTTTTCCTCCCAGGTGAGCTCATCGGCCAGGGGCTTGTGGGTGGCGTCCTGGTAGCAGTGCTTGCAGGTGAGGTTGCAGGCCTGGGTGATGTTCCAGACCACGATGAGGGGGGCAGTGAAGCGCTGCGGGGTGGTGAGCCCGTAGGTGGCGATGGACTTGGCGGTGTTCACCAGCGAGCGCACCGTGGGGATGTGGTGGAAGACCTTTTCCTTGATGACGTCCTTCGATACCCCCGCCTTGTTGCGGAAGACCTCGATGAGCTGGTGGGGCAGGCCGTACTTGAGGCTCTCCATCACGGTGAGCTCGGGCGAGTCGTAGCTGGCGAAGAGCTTCTCCAGGTAGCACTGGCCGTCCGAGCCCTTCTGGGTGAGCAGGCCCAGGAACTTGCGCAGATAGGGGTTGGAGAGGTAGTCCTCGAAGGGGTGGCGGTCAACGCTGAGAGGCTTGGTGACCTTGGCCACCTGCGGCCGCCGAGCAGTGAGCATTTTCAGTACCTGCGCCATGTCAGCTCCTTTTACGAGTACGTTGTACCTGCCCTGCCTTTAGATGATCCCTACCCCCACCCGATTCCAGGCCCTAGTCGTCGCCGTGGGCCGCGGCCCCCACGCGGGTCTCGGGGCTCACCGGGGTGTTGCCGATTTTGACCAGGGTGGGCTTGGGTTTCTTCAGCACCATCTCCTCGTAGATTTCCCGCACCTGCTGGGCCTGCCAGGCGGCCTTGCGGCGGAGCCGCTCCTCTTCGGCGGCCGTCATGGGGACGTCAGAGGCCCGCTCGCGCTTGCGATTGACATCGTCCTCGTTCAGCTTGAGCGAGTGGTCATAGGCGTTGAGCTCCACCGTGCGGCCCTTGGCGTAGATCTGGTGCTTGCCGTGAGCCCGGTACCACTCCGCCACGGTGGCGTTCTTGTGCATGCTCTCGATGATCTTCCGCCAGCCCACCCCGGTGTTGTAAGCGCAGAAGGAGATTTCACCCTCCTGGGTGGCGTAGGGGATGATGCACATCTCGGTGCGGCGGAAGTCGTAGTTGAACAGGTCCTGGAACCACATCCCCGCCACGAACAGGAAGTTCCACGGGTCGGAGCGGCGCTTGAGGGTGTCCTCGTAGGTGCGCTGGGGCGAGGAGTCGCCGTACTTCTTCTTGGTTTCGCCGGTGACCGCGAAGGACTTGTCGAACTTCTTGAGCAGGTCGAGCAGGGTGAGGCTGGGCGGGGCCTGGAAGGGCCGGTAGTTCTTGAGCAGGGCCAGCCCCATCAGGGCGGCGGAGAAGGCCCGGCCGCGCCCGGCGTCGGTGATCTTCTGGATGTCCTTCACCAGGCCGGGGATGTTCAGGAATTCGGGCACCGGGGCCCACTCCCCGTTGTTCTTGTTGACCATCAGGGCGGTGCCCACGCCGCAGTTCGGGTGGCAGCCGCAACTGACCTGGCCCCAATCGGCGTTGGGCCCGTGGACCACGTCGGCGAAGTCGGCAAAGGCACCCATCAGCGAGATGGGGAACCAGTCGCGGGTGGGCTCGGTGATGCCGAGCTGGTGTTTGACGTCGTGGGCCAGGTGCGAGAGGGTGTAGCGTTGGCGCAGGCGGCGCTCCGGGGTGATGTCTTCGTCGCGGCCGGTGAAGCTGACCGGTTGGAAGGCGATAAAGGCAATCCTCCTGGGGTTATCCCGGGCGAAACGGATGATGGGGCCCACCTGGTCGTTGTTGACGCCGTTGATCAGGGTGATCACCAGGATGATCTCGATCCCGGCCTCGTGCATGTTCTCGATGGCCTTGAGTTTGACGTCGAAGAGGTTGCCCACCTGGCGGTGGCTGTTGGCGTCGTTGCCGATGCCGTCAAACTGCAGGTAAGCGTAGCGCAGCCCGGCTTCGAAGGCCCGCTGGCAGAACTCCTTCGACTTGGCGAACTCGATGC
>JACQTJ010000077.1 GCA_016210855.1 Acidobacteriota bacterium
CATCATCCAGCGCTGCTTGGCAAAGGAGCCCGGGCAACGCTACCAGCGGGCGAGCGAAATCCGCGCCGCGCTCGAAGCGTTGCAATCGGGCACTGCCATTGTGGCGGCGCCGACGCCCAAAGCTGTTCTCCGGCGGTGGTGGTTCTGGGCGGTTGCTGTGCCTCTCTTGCTCATCGGCCTAGGGGTGGTGATTGCGGCCATTCGCGGCGTGCCGTTCAACATCGGTATCAGCCGCATTGAACGGCCAGCCGCACCGCTCGGACTAGGGGGTAGGCCCTGCAAGCCTTCCGACAATCCTGAGGCGAACGAATACTTACAAAAAGGCGCATTGCTGTTGACTGGACAGTTTGAGGTGCCGCGGGCGCGGCAGATGTTTGAAAAAGCGCTGGAGCTCGACCCACACTTCGCCGACGCTCGAATTGCGTATGGACTGACGTTCGTGATTATGCTTCACGCTGGTTATTCCAACGATCCCGGTGTGCTCTACAAGGCCGAAGAGGAATTGAGACGCGCCCTCCAAGACGAACCCAATTGCGGCCTTGCTCCCGCGATCCTGGCGGGCGTCTATCTCCTGCAAGGACGCAAGGAGCTGGTTCCCGGGGAGATTGACAGGGCGTTGAAACTCGACCCGAACTCCAGATCGGCCATGATTTGGTCGCTGTTGTATCACAGGTTGAATGGAGACTACGCGGAAGCTCAAGCAATAGGCGAAAAGCTGCTTGAGGCAGACCCTACGTTTTTCCCGGCACGCACCTTCCTCGGGGAGCTGTATCGCGAGCAAGGCAAGCTGCCGGATGCCATTCGGGCGCAGGAAAAGGTCGTCGAGCAGGACCTGACAAACATTCTCGCCATACGCCACCTGGCCCGGGCTTGCATCGACCAAGGCGATCTGCGCCGGGCGCGCGCTGCGCTGGAGCGTGCTCGGCCCCAAGACCGTCCGAACTACAGCCTGCGCGTTACCTGGGCGCTGCTGCTGGCGCGGGAAGGGAAAGGAGCGCAAGCGCTGAAGGAGATGGACGGTGAGACGCAAAAGTACGCCGAGGTGCACGGGTTCACAACGGCGGACGCCGCCGCGTTTTATGCGGTGCTGGGAGACAAAGAAAAAGCCCTGGAATGGCTGGACCGGGCGGTGCGCAACGGCGATGAGCGCCTGGAGTGGTTCCAGCGCGACCCGCTGCTCGCCAGCGTCCGCAACGAACCGCGCTTCAAACAAATCCTCGAATCGATCGCCTACCGCCGCCAGCAGCGCGGGCGGCGGGCGACGTCAGCCGCAGGGCGCTAGTCTTTGTAGAGCCAGGCAGCGACGAAGGTGGCGAGAATGGCGCCCACCCAGAGGTCGAGCATCCACCAGAGCGGGATGATGCGCTCGACCGGCACCCAGGTGGCGACGGAGAGGCTGAGGGGGAAGCCGGCGCAGAAGCCGACCAGGATGCCGACCCGCAGCGCTGTGCCCGGACCCGGCCCCAGCGTGCCTCGCACCCAGGCATAAACGTGGGCCGCGATGCCGGTGACGATAAGCAGGGTCAGGAACCAGCTCGCCAGGAACACTGGCGCCGCGTAGCGGGGTTCCTTCAGCAGGTGGCCAGCGTCCCCGGCGGCTTCATAGTAGGGGGCCAGGAGCACGGCGTTGACCACCATGCTCCACATCGCCCACACCAGCCACCCGGCGACCGTACCCAGCAGGACCCGCTTGCGGTTGATGGCGGCCATAGCTCACCTCTACGGAGGATTCTACGACGAGGTGGCCACGACTGTAGTCCGGCCGGAGCGGGGAGTCAAGGGAGCGGGCGGCTGAGCCGCAGAAGCAGTTGACTTCCTGGCCCCACTGCGAGAAACATTCCCGCAGCCGTGTCGGCAACCGACGCCAAGACCCAACTCCAGCAGAAACGCGCCGCCTTTCGGGCCCGTCTGGAAGAGGCGAGAGCGGAGGGCGTCTGGGGTGAATTCAGGGGCCGCATCGCCGCCGTCCTTTCTGGAGGCGGGGCCCGCGGGGCCTACGAAGCCGGCGTCCTGCTCGCCTTCCAGGACGCCAAGCTCCCCACGCACATCATCACCGCCACCTCGGTCGGCAGCATCAACGCCGCGAGCTACGCCGCACACTCAGACAGCCTGGTGGGCAACGCCGAACACCTCACCGAGTCCTGGTTCGACTTGACCCCGCCGGCGGTGGGGATCGAATGGACGCGTTACGCCTGGATGCTCGCCGGGCTGATCGCGGCTTCGGCGGGGTTCGGCAACCTGATCAGCCACCTCCTAGACATTCGCGGCTTTCGCCTCAGCCTGGACGACCCGGTGTTGACCTGGGTGTCGCTCGGGCTCACCGGCGTGGCCGTGCTCTTGCTCTACGACCGGCTGCCGTACCTGGGCTACATTGTGCGCAACTTCTTCCGGGGCACCTCGTGGAAGCCTGACCGGCGCAAGGCGGCCCAGTCGGTGCTGGCCAATCTAGTGGTCTGGGGCTTCCTGCTGGTGATGCTGCGCTCGCTCGAGGCGCATGCCCTGCTGGCCGATTTCGTTCGCGTGCAGCCCGGCGCAGCGGCGGGCCTGGCGCTGGCGCTCGCGGCGCTGGTCGGCCTGCGGGCGGTGCTGCGGGCTCCGGTGAGCACGCTGCTGCACCGATTGATTCGCCTGCCGCTGCGGACCGGGTTGTTCGCCAATTTCGAGCGCGGGCGCTACCTGCGCCAGCGCATCTCGAACCAACGGCTGCGCGCCTCGCCCATTCGCGTCGTCTTCACGGCCACCGACCTGGAGGCCGGCACGGCGCGCTTCTTCTCGAACGTGCCCCCCCAGGTGTTGGCGGCCGACCCCGGGGTGGACGCTCGCTTCGTGGCTGAAGAAGTGGTTACAACCGACGACCTGGTGCGCGCGGTCATCGCCTCCACCGCCTTACCCATCGCCTACGAGCCGCTCACCGTGGAGGGACGGGCCTATGCCGACGGCGGCATTGTGGCGAACCAGCCCATTCGGCCGGCCATCCGCCTGGGGGCGGACGTGCTTTTCCTGGTGATGATGGATCCGCCCGAAGGCCGCCGCGGCGAAGCCCGAACCTTTGTGGACGTGGGGCTGCGCGCCCTCGATATCCTGATGCTGCAAAACCTGCTCACCGACCTGAAGATTTTGACCAACGTCAACGCCGCCTGCGAGCGGGCCGCGGCCAGCCTCGGGTTGCGGCCGGAGGAAATCGAGATGGATATGGGCACACGCCGCTACCGCTACGTCAAGGCGTTTACGATTCGCCCCCCGGCCTCGCTGGGCGGTACCGTGCTCGACTTCGGCGGCGAGACCACCGGGCCGGCCATCCTGCAAGGCTACCGCGATGCCTGCGCCCAGATTGAAAACTTCCTCGCCTACGCGCCCCAGGCGCGCTTCGGCCGGGCCCGGCGCCTGGTCAGCTTCTCGCTCGGGGGCGGCAGTTCCCGGTCGGGCTAGTGCGCACGTTCAAGTTTCTTGCCCCAAGCCTCGCTGAGTCAGCAGCGGGTGTGGCGGAGGAAGACGCTCCAGGTGAGCGGGTGGAACCCCACCCGGCGGAAGAACGTCCGCGCCCTTTGGCTGCGCGTGCCCAGCGCATAGAGGCAGGGGATGCCCTGACGTCTCATGGTGGAGGCCAGCTCGCGCAGCAGCCGCGTCCCCAACCGGTTGCGGCGGTAGGCCGGGTGGACCACCAAGTTCTGCACCAGCCCGCAGAGCACGCCGTCGGAGACGGCGCTGGCAAACCCCACGAGCTTCCCGTCGCGGCTCCAGGCCGTCAGCACCAGGTAGGAATGACGCAGGAGCTTGCGGATCTGGGTGGGGGAGTAGGCGGCGATGTCTTCGGTCCAGCCGGCCGCCCGGAACAGCGCCTTGACCTCGGCCGGCGGCACCTGCTTGGACTTCCGCAGCCGCACCCGGCCTTGCCGGCGCGCCTTCACACCGCTACTCATTTCTCTTCGGGGCGGAGATTGTCGCACAAAGCCGCCCGCGGACAAACAGCGGAAATCAGCCCGCGGGCCCCGGGCTACAATAGCCGGCGTGATCGAAGCCCGCGGCAGTCGGCCCGCCCTGGTCCGGGCCTACAACATGTTCAGCGTTCTCTATGGGCTCCCGGGTGCCAGGCTGGAGCGGGAGGGGGTCAACCGCGGGTTGAAGCGCACCGGGGTGCGGGCCGGGGAGCGGGTGCTGGAGGTGGCAGTCGGGACCGGCCTGGTGCATGCCCGCCTGCGGTCGCGCCTGGGCTCGACGGGCTTGCTGGTGGGGGTGGATCTCTCGCCCGGGATGCTGCGGGTGACGCGGCGGCAGGTGCCGGAGGCCCGCCTGGCACGGGCTGACGCCCGCCAATTGCCTTTTCCCGCCGAGACCTTTGATGTTCTCTATGCGGGCTACTTTCTCGACCTGATCCCCACCCGCGAGCTCGTCCCGCTCCTCGGCGAATTTCGCCGCGTGCTGCGGCGGGGCGGACGGCTGGTAGTGGTGAACTTCAGCAAGAACGGTGAGCCGTTGACGTGGTGGGAGCGGGCGTATCAGGTGACACCCACGTTTCTCGTGCCCTGGCTTTTTGCCGGCTGCCGGCCGGTCCAGGCCGAGCCGTCGGTGCGCGCCGCCGGCTTCGCCGAGGTCTAGCGGGAGTTCATCCCCGGGGGGCTGGACTCGGAAATCATCACCGCCCGAAAGTGAGAGCTAGGAGAAGAAAAGATGCCGATTCGGACGATTATCGAGCCGTTCAAGATCAAGTCGGTCGAGCCCATCCGTTGGACGACGCGCGCGGAGCGGGAGCAGCGGCTGCGGCGGGCGCACTGGAACCTTTTTCTGCTGCCGGCCGAAGAAGTGTTGATTGACCTACTGACCGACTCCGGCACGGGGGCGATGTCCACCCGTCAGTGGGCGGCGATGATGATCGGCGATGAAAGCTACGCCGGCAGCCCCTCCTTCGAGCGTTTCCGCGAGTCGGTACAGGGCATCTTCGGCTACAAGCACGTCATCCCCACCCACCAGGGCCGGGCCGCCGAGCGCATCCTGTTCAGCGTGATGTGCAAGAAGGGCGACGTGGTGCCGAACAACACCCACTTCGATACCACCCGCGCCAACATCGAGTTCACCGGGGCCGAAGCCGTGGACCTGCCCATCCCGGAGTTCCGCCAACCGGCCACTCCGCACCCGTTCAAGGGAAACATGGACGTCGGAGCACTCGAGCAGTTGATCGCCCGGGTGGGCCGGGAGCGGGTACCGCTGGTGATGCTCACCATCACCAACAACTCCGGGGGCGGCCAGCCGGTCTCATTGGAAAACGCCCGGGGGGTGGCGGCCGTCTGCCGGAAGCACCGCCTGCCGCTCTACTTCGACGCCTGCCGCTTCGCCGAGAACGCCTACTTCATCAAGGTGCGCGAGAAAGGCTACGCCGACAAGACCCCCAAGGAGATTGCCCGGGAGATGTTCGCCTTGGGCGACGGCTGCACGATGTCGGCCAAGAAGGACGGGCTGGCCAACATCGGCGGGTTCCTGTGCACAAACGACGACGCTCTGGCCCAGCAGGAGAAGAACCTGCTCATCCTGACCGAAGGCTACCCGACTTACGGGGGCCTGGCCGGGCGCGACCTGGAAGCCATTGCCGTGGGGCTGGAAGAGGCGCTGGAGGAGGACTATCTCCGCTATCGCATCGTCTCCACCGCCTACCTCGGGCGGCACATCTCGGCCGAGGGTGTGCCCATCGTGCAGCCACCCGGCGGGCACGCCATCTACCTGGACGCCCGCGCCTTCCTGCCGCAGATCCCGCCGGCGCAGTTCCCCGGGGTGGCGCTGGCGGCCGAGCTCTATCTTGAGGGCGGCATCCGCTCGGTCGAAATCGGTACGCTGATGTTCGGCGAGCACGCCGAGATGGACCTGGTGCGGCTGGCCATCCCTCGGCGGGTCTACACCCAGAGCCACATGGACTACGTCATCGAGGTGATTCTTGAGGTGTGGCAGCACCGGGAGCGGATACGCGGCCTGCGGCTGACCTACGAGGCGCCTTTCCTCCGGCACTTCACTGCCCGCCTCCAGCCAGGGTGAGGCCGCTGCGCCTCAGCCGGTGCCGGAGTCGGGATCGGACTCGCCGCTTTCGCTGGCGTGCTTGCGGCGCTCCTCTTCTTCAAAGCGGCGCAGTTCCTCTTCGTCGTACTCGTAGCCATCGCGGGCGGCGAACATGGTGGGGGCGCCTTCTTCCTCCTTGCGCTTGCGGGCGTCTTGGAGGTGGGGTTTGGGCGCGGCGGGTCCGCCTTCACGGAAGCCGCGCAGGGGCCCGCTGACGGCCCCGGAATCGTGCAACAGGTCGCTGACGTTTTCCAGGAAGTCATGCAGGTGGAGCGGCAGGGTGGCGTAGGGGAGCCGCATGCGCTCGAGGGTTTGCAAAACCTGGGCTTCCCCGAGCGCCGGCACCAGGAACAGTGTGCGAACTTTGGCGTCGCTCTTGTCCAGGTCTCTCAGCAGCTCGAAAAGCGGACCGGAGACCCCGCTGAGCGAGACGTTGGCGATCACCAGATGCCAGCCGCCCTTGGCTAGGTGGGCCAGGCCGTCTTCGCGCTGGGCGGCCATCTCGATCTGCCACTCGTCGGACTCCAGGATCAGG
>JACQTJ010000079.1 GCA_016210855.1 Acidobacteriota bacterium
ACAGTTCGGTGAGCGAATTCGAGCCCAGGCGGTTGGCGCCGTTGATGCTGACGCAGGCCGCCTCACCGGCAGCGTAGAGCCCCGGCAGAGGCGTGGCCCCGTGGATGTCGGTGTGGATGCCGCCCATCATGTAGTGCACCACGGGGCGGACGGGAATCATTTCCTTCACGGGGTCGATGTTCTCGTACTTCAGGCAGAGCTCGCGCACGAAGGGAAGCTTCTTGTCGATGAGCTTTTCGCCCAGGTGGCGGATGTCGAGATGGACGTAGTCGCCGTAGGGGCCCTGGAGGGTCCGGCCTTTCTCTTGCTCCTTGACGAAGGCCTGCGACAGCCGGTCGCGCGGCCCGAGCTCCATCGAGCGCAACACCGGCTTGGGCTCCGGCTTGCCCAGGGCGTAGTCCTGGAGATACCGGTAGCCGTCTTTGTTGAGCAGCCAGCCGCCCTCGGAGCGGGCGGCCTCGGTAATCAGGATGCCGGTAAAGGGCAACCCGGTGGGATGGTACTGGACGAATTCCATGTCCTTGAGAGGGGCCCCGGCGCGGTACGCCAGGGCCATGCCGTCCCCGTTCTTGATGTTGGCGTTGGTGGTGAAGGGAAACACTCGGCCGCACCCGCCCGTGCAGAGGATGACGGCCTTGGCGGTGATGGCCTGAATCCTGCCGGTAGCGACCTCGATGGCCACCACGCCCTGGCAGCGACCGTCGTCCACGAGGAGCTTGGTGACGAACCACTCGTCGTGCCGCTGGATGCCGTCGTTCTTGAGGCTGGTCTGGAACTGGGTGTGCAGCATGTGGAAGCCAGTCTTGTCGGCGGCGAACCACGTTCGCTGCACCTGCATGCCGCCGAAGGATCGGACGGCCACACTGCCATCCGACTCGCGGCTCCAGGGACAGCCCCAATGCTCGAGCTGGAGCATCTCGGCGGGGGCTTCCGTGACGAAGGCCTCGATCGCGTCCTGGTCGCAAAGCCAGTCGCCCCCGCTGATGGTGTCGTCGGCATGCTGGTCGAGGGTGTCGTTCGGCTTGATCACCGCGGCGGCGCCGCCTTCGGCCGACACCGTGTGGCTGCGCATCGGATAGACCTTGGAGAGGACCGCTACGGTCAGCCTGGGGTTGGTTTCGGCCACGGCAATCGCCGCCCGCAGGCCTGCGCCCCCGCCCCCGACCACCAGCACGTCGTAGGAAAAAACGTCCATTGGTCTCTCCGCAACCCGGCAAGCCCTGCTCGCGGGTTCGGCAAGAACGGCTCAGGGATTGTCCGATTTCAGGCGTTCGCCCAAGAAGCAGGAAAGGTACAACAAATCACAGCCGCTTTCAATGAAGGGCGCGGGACTAGAAGCTGAAGAGGTGGAGGGCCAAGCCGCACAGTGCCAGAGCGGCACCCGCCATCGCCTGCGTGTAGCGCTCCAGGCGTCCCAGCCGCACCCGCTCCAGGCCCGCCTGGCAGAGCACCACGGCCACGGCCATGGTGGCGAGCGTGGTGAGGCTGAATAGAGCCGTCACCAGAGCCACGCCACCCAGGCTCTGCTGCGCTGCCGGAACCAGCACGAGCGGGATCAGGGGCTCGCAGGGGCCGAAAACAAAAATCGTGAAGAGCACCAACGGAGGCATGCGGGTCACCGGTGGGCCGGGGCTTTTGTCCGCCGTGTGCACGTGGAGGTGCTCGCCCTCGTGGACGTGGGGATGGGCGTGGACGGTGCCGTCCGGGTGCAGGTGGAGGTGGCGGTGTGGCCGGTGCCGCTCCGCTTGGCGGAGGCCCCAGACGAAATACACCAGCCCGAAGGCGATCAATCCCCAGACGGCGATCCGGCCGCGAAAAGATTCGAGAGCTTCCAGGCGGGTGGCGGCCACTCCCAGCCCCATCCCCACCGCGGCCAGGGCCAGAGAACTCGCAACGTGGCCCACGCCGCACGCGAGGGTCACCGCCAGCGTTTTCGCCCGCGACCACCGCCCGGCGCGGGCGAGCAGGACGAACGGCAAGTAGTGGTCGGGCCCCAGCAGCGCGTGCAGGAAGCCGAGCCCCGCGGCGGTGAGAGCCAGCAGAGCGTGTTCGTTCGACATCAACTGGCGGCTAGCTGGTGATCTTCTCGGCGATGGTCTTCGCCTGCAGGAAAAGGAGCAGGTAGTCTTTCCCGCCGGTCTTGGAGTCCGTGCCGGACATGTTGAAGCCACCGAAAGGATGCGCCCCCACCAGCGCGCCCGTGCACTTGCGGTTGAAGTAGAGGTTGCCGACGTGGAAGCTCTCGGCAGCTTTCCGCAGCTTCTCCGGGTTGCGGGAGTAGACGCCCCCGGTCAGTCCGAACTCGGTGCCGTTGGCAATCTCCAGGGCGTGGTCGTAGTTCTGGGCGGGGATCACAGCCAAGACGGGCCCGAAGATTTCTTCCTGGGCAATGCGGGCCTTCGGGGAGACGTCAGCGATGACCGTCGGCTCGAGGAAGTAGCCGTCGCCCCCCGCCCGCCCGCCGCCGGTGATCAGCTGGCCTTCCTTCTTGCCGATTTCGATGTATTCCTGGATGGACTTCATCGCCGACTGGTTGATCACCGGGCCCATGTAGTTGTTCGGGTCTTCGGCCGGCCCGACGAAGATTTTCCTCACCCGCGCTTCCAGGCGCTTGAGGAACTCCGGGTAGATGTCCCGGACGACGATGGCGCGGGAGCAGGCCGAGCACTTCTGTCCCTGGTAGCCGAAGGCCGAAACTGTCACCCCTTCGACCGCAGCGTCAAGATCGGCCTCGTTGTCCACGATGATGGCGTCCTTGCCGCCCATTTCGAGCACCGCGCGGCGGATCCAGCGCAAGCCCGG
Source organism: Acidobacteriota bacterium (assembly GCA_016210855.1). GTDB lineage: Bacteria > Acidobacteriota > Terriglobia > Acidiferrales > 2-02-FULL-67-57 > 2-02-FULL-67-57. The sequence continues at coordinate 2,803 of JACQTJ010000079.1, forward strand.
CTGGGGCTGGGAGGCCAGCTCACTGATGCGCAGGCCGACTTCCTTCGAGCCGGTGAAGGCCACGAAGCGGGTGAGCGGATGCATCACCAACGGGTCGCCCACCTGACTCCCGCGCCCGGGCAGGAAATTCAATACACCCGGCGGCAACCCCACTTCCTCCATGACCTCGGCGAACTTGGCGGCCATGGTGGGCGAGTCGCTGGAGGGCTTGAGCACCACGGTGTTCCCGGTGACGATCGCGGCCGTGGTCATCCCCACCATGATGGCCCCGGGGAAGTTCCACGGCGGAATCACGGCCCCCACCCCGAGCGGGATGTATTGCAGGTGGTTCTTCTCGCCCTTGACCGGTGTCAGCGGCTGCGGCGGCCCCAGCCGCAGCATCTCCCGACCGTAGAACTCGCAGAAGTCAATGGCCTCGGCGATGTCGGCGTCGGCCTCCGGCCAGATCTTGCCCACCTCATAGACCATCCAGGCGGCGAGCTCCAGCTTGCGGCGGCGCATGAGCTCGCCGGCGCGGAAGAGGTAGTCGGCCCGCTGTTCGAAGGGCACTTCTTTCCAGGACTGGAAGGCGCCGTGGGCCTCTTCGACGGCCCGGGCGGTCAGCTCCTTAGTGCCGGCGTTGAAGATGCCCACCGCCTGGTCGGGATGGGAGGGGTTCGTGGAGCGGATCTTTTCCTCGGTTCGGATGCGCTCCGTGCCAATGCGGATGTCGTACTCGCGGCCCAGCTCGCTGGCCACTTTCTTCAGCCCTTCTTGCATGCGCTGGCGGTTGGTCGGGACGCTGAAGTCGGTCAACGGCTCGTTCGTGAATTCCCCGACGGGCGTTCTCACCTCTAGGGCTTGTCCGGACATGGGAGCACTCTCCCCGAAGTATAGGGCTGGCGGCAACCTTCATTCTACACCGGAACTCTCGGCGGCGGAACTGTGCTATAAGCGCCTAGCTTTTGTTGCCCTGGAACCGCTGTGGCCGAGCCAAGCCAACCCGAGCTGCGCCGCGAGCTCAGCCTCTTCGACGCCACCATGGTGAATGTGGGGACGATTCTCGCCTCGGGGATCTTTCTCGTGCCCGCCACCATTGCTCAGCAGGTCCCGGCTTCTGGGCTGAACCTGGGTATCTGGCTGCTCGGCGGCATCCTGGGCCTGTTCGGGGCCCTGACCCTGGCGGAGCTTTCCGCCGCTATGCCTTCCACCGGCGGCCTGTTCGTCTATCTGCGAGAATCCTTCTCGCCCCTGTGGGGCTTCCTCTACGGCTGGATGCTCTTCCTCATCATCCAGACTGGCACCATCGCCGCCTTGGCCGTGGCCTTCGCCACCTACCTCGGCCACTTCTACCCGCTGGGCCCAGGGGCGCTGAAAGCAGTGGCCATTGCCTCCATCCTCGTGCTGACCGCGCTCAACTGCCGCGGGGTCAAGCTTGGTGTCTGGACCCAGAATGTCTTCACCCTGGCCAAGCTCGCCATCGTGGCCTTCATCATCGCCTGGGGTCTGCTGCCGGGGATCACGCGGGCGGAAAACTTCCTGCCGCTCTGGCCCACGGAGTGGAGTCGGGATTCGCTCAAGCTTTTCGGGCTGGCGCTGCTCGGGGCCTTGTGGGCCTACGACGGCTGGGTGGATGTGACGCTGGTGGCGGGCGAAGTGAAGCAGCCGGAAAAGAACATGCCCCGTTCACTCCTGCTTTCCATGGCGGTGATCGTGGCCATCTATATGGTGATGAACTTGGCCTACATCGGGGTGCTCTCCGTTGCGGGGATGGCCGGCCGACCCCTGGTCGCGGCCGATTTTGCTCTACGGGTCATCGGCCCGGCCGGGGCGGGACTGATTGCTTTTCTGGTGATGCTCTCGGCGCTCGGCGCGAACAACGGCTTCGTCCTGACCGGGCCGCGCGTCTACTACGCCATGGCCCGCGAGCGGCTCTTCTTCCGCGGCGTCGGCACCCTCCACCCCGACTACAAGACTCCCTATCAGTCGCTGGTCTGGCAGGGAGGGTGGGCCTCGGCGCTGGTCTTGACCGGGAGCTACGAGCAGCTCTACTCCCGCGTGGTTTTTGCCGGCTGGTTCTTCTACGCCCTGGCGGCCGCGGGGGTGATCGTGCTGCGGCGGAAGCGCCCGGACTGGCCCCGGCCGTACCGCTGCTGGGGCTACCCGGTGGTGCCGCTGCTGTTCGTGCTGGCGGCCGCCGGGCTCATCGGCAACACCTTCATCTCCGATCCCGGCTCAGCGCTTTGGGGGAGCGGGCTGCTGGTCTCGGGCTTGCCGGCCTATTGGCTGTGGCGGAGGCGCGCCGCACGCACGGCGGAGGCCTTGCCGCAGTCGGAACAGTCAGACTAAGCTGGAACTGCGATGTCGAAGAGCTACGACGCCGTCATCGTCGGCGGCGGCCACAACGGCTTGGTCACGGCGGCCTATCTCGCCCGCGCCGGACTGAGCGTGCTGGTGCTGGAGCGCCGGGAAGTGGTCGGAGGCGCCTGCGTCACCGAAGAAGTGTGGCCGGGCTTCAAGGTCTCCACCGCTGCCTACTTGTGCAGCCTGCTGCAGGAGCGCATCATCCGCGAGCTTGAGCTTGACCGCTTCGGCTACCGCCTCCTGCCCAAAGACCCCGCTTTCTTTACCCCCTTCCCCGAGGGGCGCTACCTGCTGATGTGGGCCGACCAGCGCCAGACGTGCGAGGAGATCGCCAAGTTTTCCAAGCGCGATGCGGAAGTCTATCCCGAGTACGACGGCTTCTTGGAGCGGTTGGCGCGGTTCGTCGAGCCGCTGCTGCTGACATCGCCGCCCGACCTGACCCGCAAGCGGCCGCGCGACTTGTGGGAGGCAGCGAAGCTCACCTGGCAACTGCTGCGCCTGCCCGAGCGCGAGATGGTCGGCCATTTGAGAATCCTCACCCAGAGCGTCAAGGACTTCCTCGACCCCTGGTTCGAATCGGAGGAGTTGAAGGTGACGCTCGCCACCGACGGCGTCATCGGCACGAACGGCGGCCCGCAGACGCCCGGCACCGCCTACATTCTTTTGCACCACTGCATGGGGAACACGGGCGGCCGGCGGGGCCTGTGGGGTTTTGTCGAAGGCGGCATGGGCGGCGTCACCCAGGCGCTGGCGGCGTCGGCGCGTAGTCGGGGAACCGAGATTCGCACCGGCGCGGACGTCGAGCGGATTCTCATCCGGGACGGCCGGGCCGAGGGCGTGGGGCTGCGCGGCGGGGAAGAGATACGTGCCCGCCGTGTAATCTCAAACGCCGACCCCAGGCGCACGTTCCTCGGGCTGGTTGGCGAGGCTCACCTGGAGCCGGAGTTTGCCCGGGCCGTGCGGAACATCCGCATGAGCGGCTGCTCGATGAAGATCAACCTGGCGCTCGACGCCCTCCCGGAGTTCAAGGCCTGGCCGTGCGCGGGCCTCCAGCCGCCGCACCGGACCACGATTCACATCTGCCCCGACCTCGAGTACGTCGAGCGGGCCTGGGACGACTCGAAGTACGGGCGGCCGTCGGAGCGGCCGATGCTGGAAATCACCATCCCCACCACCTACGACCCCTCGCTCGCCCCGCCGGGGAAGCACCTGATGAACATTTTCCTGCAGTACACGCCCTACCACTTGCGCAATGGGAGCTGGAAGGCCATCAAGGAAGCCTACGCAGATCGGGTGATGGACTTGATTGAGGACTACGCCCCGGGCTTCAAGAAGAAAGTCCTGCACCGGCAGGTGCTCTCCCCGCTCGACCTCGAAGAGCAGTTCGGCCTGACCGAAGGCAACATTTTTCACGGGGAGATGAGCGTGGACCAGCTTTTCTTCCTGCGGCCGCTGCCGGGCTGGGCCCGCTACCGCACCCCCATCGCGGGTTTGTATCTCTGCGGGTCGGGGACGCATCCGGGCGGCGGGGTGATGGGAGCGCCGGGTTACAACGCCGCCCGGGAAATCCTCCGGGAGGCGCGGCGCTAGTTGCGGGCCAGGCCGCGGCGGAGGGCTTCGATGTGCATGGGGGTGGTGCCGCAGCAGCCGCCGATGATGGTGGCGCCCTGCTTTTGCCAGCCGCGGGCTTCCTCGAGGTACTTCTCGGGCGGGTACTTGTCGGTGAACATCCAGTCGGGGGGATCGAAGCGGCCGACGTGCGGATAGACGCCGGAGGGGCCGTCGTGGTGCCGGCGCAGCTCGCCCAGGGCACGGGTGACATCCGGGGGCGGGGCGCAGTTGAAGAGGATGGCGTCGGGGTGGAGCGGCTTGAGCTTGGCGGCCATCTCCGCGATGGCTTCGCCGCTCAGCAGCCGCCCTTCCCAGTCGGGCACAAACGACACCCAGGCCGGGATGCCGACCTCGCGCGCGGCTTCAAGCGCTACCTGAGCTTCGAGCCAGCGGTTGAAGGTCTCAAACAGCATCAGGTCGCAGCCCGCCTCTTTGAAGTGGCGGATGGTCTCGACGTACTCGGCGCGCATTTCCTCGACCGACGGAGTCAGGTCGGGCCGGAAGCACCACTCGAGTGTGGTCATGGCGCCGGCGACGGCCACTTCGTTTTTGCGCGGGGAGGCGTCGCGGGCCTGGCGGGCGAGGGCCACGGCGTCGTGGATCATCGGGCCGGCGCGCCGCTCCAGGCCGGGGGGACCGATGCGGCGCATGTGATTCACGTCGCGGAAGTGGGCGAGCCAGCTGCGCCGCGCCAGCTGAAAAGTATTGGTGGAGATGACGTGGGCGCCGGCCTGCACGTAGTCGGCGTGGATGGAGCGGATGACGTCGGGGTGGCTGTCCACCTTGTGGCCTTCCCAGGTGAGCTGGCGGCGGAGCATCTCCGAGCCGATGGCGCCGTCGAGAACCACTAGCTCGCCCCGCTGCAGCTTCTTTTTCACGGGCTCGTAACTCATAGCGCTTTCCTCACGCTCTGGCAGGCTGCCGCTCGGCCAACGCAGCTTTTAGGGCGCGGATGTGGTCGGGGGTGGTGCCGCAACAGCTGCCGATGACCTGCGCGCCGAGCGCGAGCCACTTCTGGGCGACACCACAGTAGCGCTCCGGCGGCCAAGCTTCGGTGCCGCTGAAGCCGGGGTAGAAGCCGGCCTTCCAGCTCGGCGGGTTGTAGTGGCCGATGTGGGCGTAGGCGCCAATGGGCCCGCTGCGGTGCCGGCGCAGCTCGGCGAGCGCTGCCGTGATGTCCTCCGGAGGCGCGCAGTTGACCAGCACCACGTCCGGGTGGAGCGGCTCGACGGCGCGCACGGCCTCGGCGAGCGATTCGCCGCTGAGCAGCCGGGCCTTTTCGTCCACCACGAAGCTCACCCAAGCCGGCAGGCGCGCCGCCCGGGCAGCCTCGAGAGCGATGCGGGCTTCGCGAACGGTGTTCATGGTTTCGAGCAGGATCAGGTCCACGTCGGCCGCCGCCAATTGGTTCACGGTTTCGGAATGCTCGCGGTGCAGGTCGGCGTCCGGGGGGACGAGGTCAGGCCGGTAGCAGTGCTGGAGCGGGGACACCGAACCGGCAATGGCGGCCTGGCGCTGGCTTTTCTCTCGGGCTCTCTTCGCCACTTCGACGGCCTTGCGGGTCAGCTCGGCGGCACGGTTTTCGAGGCCTGGCGGCCCGATGCGGCGCATGTGGTCGAGCCCCTGGAAGAGGTTGAGGTAGCTGCGGCGGGTGAGCTGAAAGGTGTTGGTCGAGATGAGGTCAGCGCCGGCGGCCAGGTAGTCGGCGTGCACGGCCTCGACGATCTCGGGACACCGTTCCAGGCCGTGGCCGCGCCAGTAGACCCCGCGGCGGAGGATTTCCGTGCCCACACCGCCGTCGAGCAGAACCGTGCCCCCCTGCTTCAACCGTTCCTGCAACCGTGCGTAGGCGCTCATGGCGGAGCGGAGAGTCTACCACGAGGGACGGCCAAGCGGGGCCGAGGAGCGCAGGGGAGGGAAACCGTTTTTTCGGTTGGCCGATGTGGCGGGGCTGGTGTATAGGTAAGCCTGCCGCCACCGGTGACACAGCCCTACCGGGGGCCGGGCTGCGTGGCGGCCATCCCTTAACTCTACCCTGCGTGAGGTGTCTGATGCGCTCTCGTCTCCTGCGTTCCTTCTTCCTGCTGATACTGCTCGGGGCGTTGAGCCTGCCGGTCGGGGCCGAGATTCCGACCCCGGAGGAGTTCGCTGGCTTCCGGATGGGGACCGAAGGGAAGCTGGTGCGCTGGGAAAGGATTGTCGAATACCTGCAGCAAGTGGATGTGGCCAGTGACCGGGTACTGGTGCAGGAGCTGGGCAAGTCCACGCGCGGCAATCCCTTCCTGATGGCCATCATCACCTCGCCCCGGAACCTGGCTCGGCTCGAGGACATCAAAGCCACCCAGCGGCGTCTCGCCTACCCCTACGACCTGAGCGAAGAGGATGCCCAGCGGCTGGCCTGGCAGACGCCGGCAGTGCTGTTCATTACCTGCAACATCCACTCCACGGAAATCGGCTCTTCGCAGATGGTGCTCGAGCTCGTCCACCGGCTGGCGACGGAGGAATCCCCCTGGGTCGAAAACGTCCTCGACAACGTGGTCTTCCTGCTCGTGCCCTCCTTCAACCCCGACGGGCAGATCATGGTGGTAGATTGGTACAACCAGACCAAGGACTCGACGAACGCCCTGGCCTCGATGCCCTGGCTCTACCACTACTACACCGGGCACGACAACAACCGCGACGCTTTCATGCTGACGCAGGTCGAAAGCCGCCTGGTGACGAAGGTGCTCTACCAGGACTGGTTTCCCCAGGTCTATCTCGACGAACACCAGATGGGAGCCAGCGGAGCGCGCATTTTTGTCCCGCCCTTCCGCAACCCCATCAACCCGAACGTGGACCCCACCATCTGGGCGGAGAACGGCCTGCTCGGCTTTGCCATGTTCGCCGGCCTGCACGACGCGGGGCTCACCGGTGTGACCTACGACCAGTTCTACACGAGCTGGTGGCAGGGTGGCTTCTTGATGGAGGCTTGGTGGCACAACATAGTCGGGCTGCTCACGGAAGTAGCGAGCACTCGCATGGCCACCTCCACCGAACAGGAGACGGCGAAGCTGGGCGTGCCCCCGAAAGACCCGGCCCCGAGCTTCGACGAGATCCTGGATGAGCTGGAGAAAGACCCCAAGAAACCGTACCCGGCCCCGCGCGACGTGATGCCGCGCAACAACTACCCCCGGCCGTGGCTGGGCGGGAAGTGGACCCTGCGCGAGATCATCGACTACGAGTTGGTGGCGACTTATTCGCTGCTGGAGGCCATGGCCGCCAATCGGGTCACACTCATCCGCAACCAGGTGAAGATGGGCCAGAAGGCCATCGAAGCCGGGAAGAAAGACAATCCTTATGCCTACCTCTTCCCGCCCGACCAGCACGACCCGGGGGCGCTCTGGCAGCTGCTCGAAGTGCTGCACTACGCCGGGGTTGAAGTGCACCGCGCGGGGAAGGCCTTTAAGGCCGACGACAAAGAATATCCTGCCGGCACGTACGTCATCCTGATGGCGCAGCCCTTCCGCGCCTACGCCAAGGACATGCTGGAGATCCAGAAGCACCCCGACCCGAAGACCATGCCGCCGGGAGCGATGGCCGACCAGCCCTATGACGTCACGGCCTGGACGCTGCCCTTGCAGATGGGCGTCGAGGCGAAGGAAGCGAAGAAAGCTTTTGAGGCCGAGTTGACCAAGCTCGAGTCCATCCCCCGGCCGAAGGGCGAACTGGTCAGCGCCACCCGCGGGCGGGGTCGCGGGTTCGTCATCGCTCCGGGGCCGAACAGCAAAGTCGTCCTCACCAACCGGCTGCTCGAGGCTGGCGCGGAGGTGTCCTGGCTGACGGACAAGGTGGAGGTCAAAACGCGAAGATGGCACTACCCGGCCGGCAGCCTCTATGTGCGCAACCCGAGCGGGGAGAAGCTCGGCGCCTTGGTCGCTGAGCTGGGCCTGGTGGGCGAGGAGGTTACAGCTGCCGACGAAGCGGCCCTGCGCGGAAAGCTGATGCGCCTTCGCAGGCCGCGGGTGGGGCTCTACCAGCCCTGGACCGCTTCCATGGACGAGGGCTGGACCCGCTGGCTGCTCGAGCAGTACGAGTTCGGCTACACAACCCTCCACAACGCCGACCTCAAGGCGGGCAAGCTCGGCGAGCGCTTCGACGTCATCATCTTTCCCGGCGACCGCGACAAAAAAGACATCCTCGAAGGCAACAAGCGCAAATGGACCCCGGAGGAGTACAAGGGCGGGATCGGGGAGGAAGGTTTGGGAGCCCTGCGGGAGTTCGTCCGCCAGGGCGGGACGTTGGTGCTGCTGGATGAGTCGGCCGAGCTGGCGCTCGAGTCCTGGGCGGTGCCGGTAAAGAGCGTGCTCAAGGGGGTGAAGGGGGAGGAATTTGCCTGCCCGGGCTCGCTGCTGAAGATTCTCGTGGACCCCAGCCATCCGGTGGCCTACGGCATGCCGCCCGAAGCCACGGCGATGTTTGCGAACAGCCCGGCCTTCGACTTGGCCCCCGGTTTCAGCTACACGGACGTAAAGGTCATCGCCCGCTACCCTGCGACCAATCCCCTGGAGAGCGGTTGGATTCGCGGCGACGAGTACCTGCACAACCGCATCGCCGCGGCAGAAGTGGGCTACGAGAACGGCCGCATCATCCTGCTCGGCTTCCGGGCCCAGTTCCGCGCCCAGCCGCACAACACCTTCAAGCTGCTCTTCAATGCGTTGCACTACGCGGCCGCCCAGAAGCCATGAGAGCAAAGATGAACGAAGTGGAGCGGATTTCGGACCAGCTGCGGCGGGCCTTTGAGGGCGAGGCCTGGCACGGGCCGGCGGTGCGGGAGGTGCTGGTGGGCGTGACGGCCGAGCAGGCAGCCCGGCGGCTCGGCCAAGCCCACACCATCTGGGAAATCACCCTGCACATTGCCGCCTGGGAGGGGATCGTGCGTCGGCGTCTCGGAGGCGAAGTGGGGCGCGACATCCCCCGGGAAGTGGACTGGCCGGCGGTGCGGGAGACAAACGAAGCGGCGTGGCGCCACGCACTGGAAGAGCTCGAGCGCGGCCACCGGCAGTTGCGGGAAGCGGTGGCCCGGCTGAGCGACGAGCGGCTGGGGGAGAAGATGCCGGGCAAGGAGCACACCATCTACATCGAGGTGCACGGGGTCGTCCAGCACGACCTCTACCACGCCGGGCAAATCGCCGTGCTGAAGAAGGCGATGGGGTGAAGATCAAAAACCGCGAGCCGGTGGAGATGGTGGTCTATCCCCGCCAGCCCCACGGCCTCCAGGAGCCGCGGCTTCCCCAGTCAGGCAGCGCCGAAGGCCTGCTTGACGTGGGGCTGGTAGAGGTACCAGAGAATCCAGGCGTAGACCAGGACGAACAGCAGCTCGACGCCCAGGCCGAGCAGGTCGGACCGCGCCAGCGTCAGCAGCAGGCCGGGTAGAAGCAGCAACAGCCGCAGGGCGGTCAGCCCCAGAGTCACGAGGCGTGCCCAGTTGCGCAGCTTCCACAAGCCCACCCCCGCCGCCGCAAAGACCGCGGCCACAGCCCCGAAGACGATGACGGCCGCCCCCATCATCGAAGGGTTGCTCAGGCGGTTGAGCAGCTCGAGCGTTTCCGTGGGCACCTCCGGGGGCGCGATCGCGGCGCCGCCGAGCTCCGCCGCCACGCGCATCCACCACGCCAGCAGCCCGGCCAGCAGGAGGAGCAGGGCTGCTTCCAGCCAGTGAAGGATCGCCAGGATCGCAACCGCAAATGGGCGTCGCACGTGGCCGACCGTACGCCAGAGCCGCCGGTGGGTCAAGCGGGAGCTGACTGCGGCTTGCGTTTTGCCCCCGCAGCAGGCTAGGCTCGACGCAACCTTTGTCCGCGTCGGGGGGAGAAGATGCCTAACCTTTTCTATAGCCCGCGCTATCCGCGCCTGTTGCTGGGACTCTACGCGCTGTGGTGGCTGGCCTGGGCCTACCGGCCCTGGGTGTTCAAAGACTGGGTGCTGGAGCACACGCTGACCGTGGTGTGGCTCGCCTTCCTCATCCTGACACACCGGCGCTTTCCCTTCTCGAACATCTCCTACACGCTCATCTTCATTCACCTCTGCCTGCACACCATCGGGGCGCACTACACCTATGCGCTCGTGCCCTACAACGACTGGACCCGGGCGCTGTTCGGCACCACCCTGAACGACTTGTTTGGCTTCGAGCGCAACCACTACGACCGCTTGGTGCATTTCTCCTTCGGGTTCCTGCTGGCCTATCCCATCCGGGAGGTCTTCCTCCGAGTGGCCGGGGCCAAGGGCTTCTGGGGTTACTACCTGCCGGTGGACCTGACTATGTCGTTCAGTATGCTCTACGAGCTCATCGAGTGGGGGACGGCCATGCTCTTTGGCGGCGAGCTCGGCCAGGCGTATCTCGGCACCCAAGGCGACCTCTGGGACGCCCACAAGGACATGGCCCTGGCCACCTGCGGGGCGGTGATTTCGATGAGCGTGGTGGCCTTCATCAACTGGAAGTTCAACCGCCACTTCGGCGAAGAGTGGCGCAAGAGCTTGGCCATCAAGAGCGAGAAGCCGCTGGGGGAGGTCAAGCTGCGCGAACTGATGGAGAAGCGCGACCGGGAGAAGTGAGCGATGAGCGCGGCGCGGGCCCGGCTCGACTACATCGACTGGATGCGGGGCTTGGCTTGCCTGACCATGTTCCAGACTCATTGCTACGACTCCTGGCTCGCTCTGGGGGAGCGCGAGGGGAAGTTCTTCCAGTACTCGCAGCTCATCGGCACGCTGCCGGCCCCGCTGTTTCTTTTTCTCGCCGGCGTGTCCCTCGCCTTGGTGGTGGACCGCCTGCAAGGCAAGGGCTTGGCCGGGGCCGAGATCGCCCGCGCCACCGCGCGGCGAGGGCTGGAGATTTTCGCGCTCGGGTTACTCTTCCGCGTGCAGGAATTCCTGCTCGGCTGGGGCTGGGCGCCGTGGACCGACCTGTTGCGCGTGGACATTCTAAACACGATCGGGCTGTCGCTCGTAGCTGCGAGCGTGGTGCCGCTCCTGGCGCAGGGGCGCTGGAAACAAGTGATGTTGGCGGCCGGGCTGGCGGTGGCGGTGGCGCTGGTGACGCCGCGGCTGTGGACCACCGGGAAGCCTGACTTCCTGCCCTGGTGGCTCGCCAGCTACATCAACGGCGGGCACACTGACTACCACCCCAAGCCGTGGCTGTTTCCACTGTTCCCCTGGATGGCGTTCACGTTTGCCGGCTGCGCCGCGGGGCTGGTGCTGATGCGAGCAGTGCGGGTGGGCCGGGACCGGACCACGATGCTACTCTTGGGCGGGGCTGGGGTGGGGGTCGGGATGCTGGGGCTGTGGCTGGATTCACTCCCGGTGCAGCTCTACGCTGTGTACGACTTCTGGCACACCAGCCCGAACTTCTTTCTGGTGCGGACGGGGGTGCTGCTGGTGATCCTGCTGGTGGTGTACGCCTGGTGCGCGCTGAAGCCGGGGAAGCGCTGGAGTCCGGTCGAGCAGTTGGGGAAGACGTCGCTCTTGATCTACTGGGTGCACATCGAGTTCGTCTACGGGCGGTTTTCGATTCTGCCCAAGCGGGCCAGCTCGATTGAGCTGGCGAGCCTGGGGTTGGTCGCCATCATTGTGGCCATGACGCTGCTCTCCCTGCTGCGCACCCGCCTGAAGGGCCGCGGAGCGGAAGCCTGGGAGAGGCTGCAGCGGCGCCTGGGCCCGGCCCGGGCTTAGCCCCTAGACGTGGACGATGCGGTTGTGGATGGCGTAGAGGATGAGTTCGAGGCGGTCGGAGACGCCGAGCTTGGAATAGATGCTGGTCAGGTGGTTCTTGACGGTGGCTTCGCTCACCCCGAGCTTGTCGGCCACTTCCTTGTTGCGCAGGCCCATGGCCACGCAGCGGACGACTTCCATTTCGCGGCTCGAGAGCCGGGCGTCGCGCTGGCCGCTGACCCCGGGTGGGGCGGCGGGCTTGCTCACCAGGGTCTCGAGGGCCTGGCTGAGGATGGGATTGTCGATCCAGACTTCACCTTCGAAGACCTTGCGCACGCTCTTGGCCAGCAGGCTGGGGTCGGTGTCCTTGAAGAGAATCCCGCGGGCCCCCAGCCGCACGCCGCGGACGGCTTTGTCGCGGTCGGCGTTGGCCATCATCAGGATGACCCGTGTGCGCAGCTTGCGCTTGGCGAGTTCGCTGAGGACTTCGATGCCGTCCATCACCGGCATCTTGAGGTCAAGCAGCAGGATGTCGGGATCGTACTTTTCGGCCAGCAGAACGGCCTCCATGCCGTTCGAGGCCTCGCCCACCAGGGTAAGGTCGGGTTCCGGCTCCAGGAGCTTGCATAGCCCAAGCCGGTAGATAGGATGGTCGTCAGCGACCGCGACCTTGATGGTAGGCTTCATGAGGGCCCAACCCCCGTCCTGGCCTCCCCTGGGAGTGCTGCGACTATACCAAAATCGTGGGATGGGAGGGAAGTCAATCCTGCCACTCCCCTCTTACCACTCCCCCCTAAATCGTCTGCCAAGAGTCTGGGGGTAGCGGGGGGAGAGCGCGGTCCGCATGAAGGAGAGCTGCCAGAAGAGCCACGCCTTTGACTAGGCGGGGCCCCGGGCGGGAGAAGTAGCTATTAGCGTCGAGGGCAAAGACGCGGCGTTCTTTCAGGGCTGGCAGCCGAGCCCACTCGGGCGGTAGCTTGGTGACTCGATACTCCGCCACGGTTTGCTCCAGGCCGTAACCGCAAGGCATCACAAAGATGACC
>JACQTJ010000078.1 GCA_016210855.1 Acidobacteriota bacterium
GAGGTAAGAGATGACAACGCCCACAACCCCGCCGGCGCCGGTCAGAGTCATGGCTTCGCTCAGGAACTGCCAGATGATGCTCCAGGGGGTGCGCATGGGCAGGGAGATGGTGGCCTTGACCACCGCGCTGATCAGCAGCGCAAAGACCACCCCGATGACCCCGCCCACGGTCGAGACCATCGAGGCTTCCACCAGGAACTGCATGAGGATGTCGCGCCGGCGCGCCCCGAGCGACTTGCGGATGCCGATCTCGCGGGTGCGCTCGGTGACCGAGGCCAGCATGATGTTCATAATGACGATGCCGCCCACCACCAAAAAGACCGAGACAATCAGGACCGCTGCCGTCGCCAGGCCACCGACCAGGTTGTCCCAGAGGGCGGTGAGCGACTCGCTGGCCACGATGCCGAAGGTGTCGGACTCGTCGGGCTTGAGGCGCCGCCGGATGCGCATCAGGGCGCGGGCTTGCTCTTTGGCCTGCTCCATGACGGCCGGGGTCGCCGACTTCACCGCCACCCGCACCCCGCTCCAGTCGGGGTTGCCCCGGCCCCAGAGCTTGTGCAGGGTGGTGAGGGGAATGTAGGCGAAGTTGTCCTGGCTCTGTCCGAAGGCCGAGCCCATCTTGTCGGCCACGCCCACGATCTCGAACGGGCGGGCGTCGAGGTAGACAATCTTGCCGACCGGGTCGGCGTAGGGAAAGAGCCGGTCCACGAGGTCCGTGCCGATGAAGGCCACCAAGGCGTGGCTGCGGTATTCGGCTTCGGTGAGGTAGCGGCCCAGGGCGAGGCGCTCGGGGGAGATGTCAATCATGTTGGGGGTGACCCCGCGCAGGCTCACCTCCAGCATGCTCTGGTTGCCGGCGCGGACGGTGGTGGACTGGAACTCGCGGGCCCCGACCAGCTCGGCCAGCGCCAGGTTCTGGCGCAGGTAGTCGTAGTCCTCCAGGGTCATTTTGGGGTTGCGCTTGCGGGCCTCCACCCAGTCCTTGAGGTTGGTGATAATGGGGTAGCGCTGCACGTAGAAGACGTTCGTGCCCATGTTCGCCACCCGCTCGGCGAAGTAGGCGTTCATGCCCTCGACCACGGAAATGACCCCAATCAGGGTGGTGACGGCGACGATGACGCCGAGCAGGGTGAGGAAGGAGCGCAACTTGTGCGCCCGCAGGGTGTGGAGCGCGATCCAGACCGGCTCCCGGAAGGCAAACCGACGCTTCACCGTTCGCTCTCTCTAGGGACTTAAACGGAAAAGCCTCCCTGAAGGTTTCCCGCTTCTTGTCCCTGCCATCACTATAACGGACGCGGTCTGTGGGAAAAAAACAAAAAGCCGATTCTTCGCTCTGCTCAGAATGACAGCGCTGCTGGACGTTATTCGTAGCGGAGGGCGTCGACGGGGTCGAGGTGGGCGGCCTTGACCGCCGGGTACATCCCGAAGAACAGGCCGACACTAGCGGCCACGACCACGGCCGAGACCACGGCCCAGAGCGGCACGTAGGTGGGGAGGGTGGGGACAGTCGAGCGGATGATGGTGCTGACGAGGTAGCCCACCAGCACGCCCACGATGCCGCCCGAACCGGTAAGTGTCATGGCCTCGCTCAGAAACTGCCAGATGATGTCGCGGCGGCGGGCCCCGATGGCCTTGCGCACCCCAATCTCCCGGGTGCGCTCGGTGACCGAGACCAGCATGATGTTCATCACCCCCACGCCGCCAATGAGCAGCCCCACCGAGGCGATCACCGTGGTGACCAGAGCCACCATGCCCACCACATCATGGAAATTGCGGATGATGGATTCGGAGGTGGCGTAGCCAAAGTTGTCGGGCTTGTCGTAGGGGACGCGGCGGGTGCGGCGCAGGGCGATGCGGGCCTGGTCAATCGCCAGGGGCAAGTGCCCGGGGTAGGCCTCGATGCGGATGCCGTGGCTTTTGGCGAGCGGGAAGATCTTGCGAAAGGTCCAGTAGGGGACGACGGCGCGGTTGTCCTGGCCGCCGGGGCCGAAGCCGCCCTTGGGTTTTTCGAAGACCCCGACCACGCGGAAATAGTGGCTGTTGACCATAATTTCCTTATCGAGGGGGTCTTCCAACCCGAAGAGCCCTTTGGCCATGTCTTCGCCGATCACCACCGCTTCCACCCGATGCAAGTCTTCGGCAGCGGTGAAGGGCCGGCCGTGTTTGACGACGGCATTGGCGTAGACGGAGAAGAACTCGGCGGTGGCGCCGCGGAAGTCCAGGCCAACCACCTCTTCGCTCTTGTAGCGGGCGCGGTCTAGGTCTTCGGTACCGAACAGGGAGACCGTGGCGCTGACGCAGGCCGTGCAGGCGTCCTGGACGGCCAGATAGTCCTCGTAGATCAAGGGCTTGCGCAGGCGCTCTTCCTTGGTGGGGCGGCTGAAGCGCGGCCCCGTAAACGGCAAATGAGCAAAGAAAGCGGTGTTGGTGCCGAAGCCCTGGATAACCTGCTGGACGTTCTGGTCGAAGCCCATCAGGATGGCGACCACCGAGATCAGGGTGATGACGGCCACGATGACGCCGAGGGCGGTCAAGGCGGAGCGGACCTTGTGGGCGCGGAGGGTGGCCAGGGCCATGGCCACGTTTTCGGCGAGGTCGCGGCGCCAGCGCAGCTCAAGTTGGTCGCGTAGGCCCATCTTCACTCCGCCCGCAAAGCAATGACCCTTCGCTGCCGCTCAGGGCAAGTGTGCCGTTCACAATATAGGAGCCGAAAGCGAACCATGAGCTTCCCCCTCATTCGGCGCGGAGGGCGATGACCGGGTCGAGCCGGGCGGCCTTCTGCGCCGGATAAATCCCGAAGAAGAGGCCGACGGCGCTCGAGATGCCCACGGCCAGGAGGACGGCGCCGAGCGGCGTGCGCATGGGCACGGGGGTGGCGGCCACCACCAGGACCGTGGCGCCGAAGGCGAGCAAGACGCCAATCAGCCCGCCCACGGTCGAAATCACCGAGGCTTCGACCAGGAATTGCAGCAGGATGTCGCGCCGGCGGGCCCCGAGCGACTTGCGGATGCCGATTTCGCGGGTGCGCTCGGTGACCGAGGCCAGCATGATGTTCATGATGACGATGCCGCCCACGACCAGAAACACCGAGGTGATCCCGACGGCCACCGCCGCCACCCCGCCGAAGATCTGGTCCCAGAGGTTGGTGAGCGATTCGGTCTCGATGATGCCGAAGGCGTCCTTCTGGTCGTACCTGAGCTGCCGGCGGGCCCGCATCAGGGTGCGGGCTTCGTCCTTGGCCCGCGCCATCACCTCCGGCGAGCTGCACTTGATGCCGATCCAGGGCCCGCTGTCCGACGGTGGGCCTTCGCCCCAAAGCTTGTGCAGGGTGGTGAGGGGGATGAAAGCGAACCGGTCTTGCGGCTGGCCGAGGACGCTGCCGATCTTTTCCGCCACCCCCACGATTTCGAAGGGAATGCCGTCAATCGAGATGGTTTTGCCGAGCGGATCCACGCTGGGGAAAAAGCGCTCGACCACCTCCGCGCCCACGAAGGCCACCAGAGCGCGGTGCTCGTAGTCGGTCTCGGTGATGTAGCGGCCGGCGATGACTTTTTCCGTGGAGATATCGACCATATTGGGGGTGGTGCCGCGGATG
Source organism: Acidobacteriota bacterium (assembly GCA_016210855.1). Taxonomy (GTDB): domain Bacteria; phylum Acidobacteriota; class Terriglobia; order Acidiferrales; family 2-02-FULL-67-57; genus 2-02-FULL-67-57. Next base: position 3,596 of record JACQTJ010000078.1, read on the forward strand.
CGGGCGTCCTCGAGGCTCTCGTTGCCGGCGCGCATGTCGTACTCTCGCCAGTCCTGGGCACCCACGTGCTCGGCCAGGGTCATGCTTTCCTGGAGGTAGTTGAGGTCGTCGAGGGTCATCTTGGGGTTGCGGCGCTGGGCCTCGAGCCAGTCCTTGGCATTGGTGATGATGGGGTAGCGGGTGACGTAGAAGACGTTGGTGCCGAAGTCGGCCACCCGCTCGGCAATGTAGCGGTTCAGGCCCTCGATGATGGACATCACCCCGATCAGGGTAAAGACGGAGATGATCACCCCGAGCAGGGTGAGGAAGGAGCGCAACTTGTGCGCCCGCAGCGCCTGCAAGGCGATGAACACCGGCTCACGAA
>JACQTJ010000009.1 GCA_016210855.1 Acidobacteriota bacterium
CCTGTCCGGCCGGGGCCCCGGCTAGCCGCCGCCCACCCTGATGGATTACCTCACGCGCGACGCCCTGGTCATCATCGACGAGTCCCACCAGACCGTCCCCCAGCTGCGCGGCATGTACAACGGCGACCGCTCCCGCAAGCAGACCCTAGTGGACTACGGCTTCCGCCTGCCCTCGGCGCTCGACAACCGCCCCCTGAAGTTCGAAGAGTTCGAAAACCGGGTCAACCAGATCATCTACGTCTCGGCCACGCCGAGCGACTACGAGCTCACCCGCTCCGCCGGCGTCGTCGTGGAGCAAATCGTCCGCCCCACGGGCCTGATCGACCCCGAAGTCGAAGTCCGCCCGGTCCGCGGCCAGGTGGACGACCTGCTGGAAGAGATCCGCCGGCGCGCGGCCCGCGGCGAGCGCGTGCTGGTTACCACCCTGACCAAAAAAATGGCTGAAGATCTGGCCCAGTACTACAGCGAGGTCGGGGTCCGCTGCCGGTACTTGCACTCGGAAATTGACACCCTCGAGCGCGTCCGCATCCTGCGCGACCTCCGCCGCGGCGCCTTCGATGTGCTCATCGGCATCAACCTGCTCCGCGAAGGGCTCGATCTCCCCGAAGTCTCGCTCGTCGCCGTCCTCGACGCTGACAAGGAAGGCTTCCTGCGCTCAAAGACTTCGCTCATCCAGACCATCGGCCGGGCCGCCCGCCACATTCGCGGCAAGGCCCTCCTCTACGCCGACGTGGTAACCGACTCCATGAGCCAGGCCCTGGAGGAAACCAACCGCCGCCGCGCCATTCAGCTCCGCTTCAACCTGGACAATGGCATCACTCCGGAGAGCATCGTCAAGCCCATTGACATGGCCCTGGCGCAGATGGTCGAGGCCGACTTCACCACCGTGCCGCTCGAAGAGACCGAGTTCGAGGAAATCAAGAGCGAGGAGCAGTTGCGCGAGATCATCGTCAAGCTCGAAGAGCAGATGCGCGAGGCCGCCAAGCGCTTCGAATTCGAGCGCGCCGCCCAGCTCCGCGACCGCCTCCGCGCCTTGAAGCAAAAAGACATCGGCGGGCTCTTCACCCCGGCTTTCCTGCCCCGCCAGCCGCTGGTCGAGCTCACCGCGGTGGCCACGGCCCCGACCACCCCGGCAGCGAAGCCGGCCCGAAAAGCCCGCAAGGCCGGCCCCCGCAAACCCACCCCCCCGCCCTAATCCGGTCCTTCCCTGTCATTACTGAGCGCAGCGAAGAATCTCACTTTCCCGCTGAGCGTAGTCTAGATTCTTCGTCGCCCCCACGAACTCGTCACAATGACATTCGGGGTGAGCTGGTGAGGTGGTTGATTTTCCCCTCCAAACCCGGCATCATCCCCCGCCGATGGCCGCCGCGAAGTCGAAGCTCCTGAGCTTTGAGAACGCCCTCAGTCTGCTGTTGCTGTTTGTGCCGATGGCCGTCGTCCTCGAGTGGCAGCATGCCAGCCCGGTGGCCGTTTTTGCCGCTTCGTCGCTCGCCATCATTCCCCTGGCGGGGCTGATGGGAAAAGCCACCGAGCACCTGGCCGAGCAGATGGGGGAGGGAATCGGCGGGCTGCTCAACGCCACCTTCGGCAACGCCGCCGAGCTCATCATCGCCCTGATGGCGTTGCGGGCCGGGCTGCACGAAGTGGTCAAGGCCTCGCTCACCGGCTCCATCATCGGCAACCTCCTGCTGGTGCTTGGCCTGGCGGTTCTGCTCGGCGGCCTGCGCACCGAGACGCTGCGCTTCAACCGCACCGCCGCCTCCATGAGCTCCACCCTGCTGGCGCTGGCCGCTATCGGGTTGCTCGTGCCCGCCATCTACCACGGGGTGGCGACGGGCGTCGCCCCTCTCCACGAACAGGAGCTTTCCTTTGAAATCGCCGCCGTGCTGTTTGTTACCTATGTGCTCTCCCTCGCCTTCACCCTCCGCACGCACCGCCACCTCTACGTGAGCGGCGAACCGGAGGCCGACCACGCCATCGGCACGCACGGCTGGAGCCGAAAGAAGTCGGCGCTGGTGTTGCTGGGGGCCACGGCGCTGGTGGCCCTGATGAGCGAGCTCCTGGTCGGGTCCGTGGAGCACGCCGCCAAATCCCTCGGCATGACCGAGGTCTTCGTGGGCGTCATCCTGGTGGCCATCATCGGCAACGCCGCCGAGCACTCCACCGCCGTCTTGGTGGCGCGAAAAAACAAGATGGATCTGGCCCTGAACATTGCCATCGGCTCGAGCCTCCAGATCGCGCTCTTCGTGGCCCCGGTGCTGGTCTTTGCCAGCTACTTCATCGGCCGGCCGATGAACCTGCTGTTCTCGACTTTCGAAGTGGTGGCGGTGGCGCTCGCGGTGCTGGTGGTGAACCTGATTGCCTCGGACGGCGAATCAAACTGGATGGAAGGCGTCCAGCTCCTGGCCGTCTACGTCATCCTCGCCATGGCCTTCTACTTCCTCCCCTAGGGCACCCCTGTACCGGGGTATGCTATCGCTCCCATGCCCACGACGATTGCACTGGTGGGAGCGGGACGCGTCGGGCAGACCCTGGGCCGGGCGCTGCGCCGGCGCGGCTACCCCATCGGCGCCGTCGTAACGCGCCACCTCTCCACGGCGCGGGCGGCGACCCGCTTCATCGGCGCCGGCCAGGCCCGCGGAAGCGTCGGCGCGGAGGTGGCCCGCGGCGACACGATTCTCGTCGCCACCTCCGACCGTGCCATCGCCCAGGCCGCCCACGCCCTGGCCGGACTGGAGGCCGACTGGCGGAAGAAGGTAGTCCTCCACACCAGCGGGGCGCTGAGCTCGCACGAGCTGATTCCCCTCGAAGAGTTGGGCGCGGCGGTCGGCTCGCTGCACCCGCTCTATCCCTTCCCGCGGCCCCTGCGGCAGCTGCCGCGCGGCGTTGTCTTTGGCATTGAAGGCGACCGGCGGGCGGCGAAGGTCGCCCGGGCCCTTGTCCTCGCCCTGGGCGGCCATCCGCTCGAACTCAGTGCCGAGGAAAAGCCGCTCTACCATGCTGCCGCCGCCCTGGTGGCGGGTCACTTGATGACGCTGGTGGACTTGGGCACGCGTCTGCTGGCCCACGCAGGTGTGCCTCCGGCGCGGGCCCGCGCCGCCCTGATGCCGCTCGTGCGCGAGACGCTTGAAAGTTACGCCCGCTGGGGACCGCAGGCCTGGACAGGCCCGCTCCGCCGCGGCGATGCCGAGACGCTCTGGCACCACCTGGTGGGGCTCAAGGCCTTGCCCCGCCATTACCGCGAAGTGTACGTGGCCCTGGCGCGAGCGGCGGTGGCTCTTTACCGCACCGATCGGGGCCAGGCCACGAAAGAACTGCGGCGCCTGCTCGAGATGTGAGGAAGACGATGCCCTGCCGGCTCTTCTCCCTGGGCGGCTGGCTGCTGGCCGCCCTTCTGGTTGCCGTCCCCATCGCCGCCGCGAAGAAGAAGCCGCCGAAGCCGGTCAACGTAAACACCGCCAGCCTCGTGGAGCTCGCGCAGCTGCCCGGTGTGGGTGAGGTCATCGCCGGGCGCATCGTGCGCCACCGGGGAATCAGCGGAAAGTTCCGCAGTGTGGACGAGCTTGTTGTAATCCGGGGAATCAGCCGGAAAAAATTGGAAGCGCTGCGGCCCTACGTAACTGTCAAAGACTAGTCCCGTTCCCAGCGGCTCCGGCCCGTTTCGAGACCGACAGGGTTCTGTTAGCCGCTTGGAACGCGACTAGCGGACCGTGCGTTCGACCAGCATCAACACCAGGCTGATCAGCAGCGACGGCCCCACCACCACTACGAACCCCCACAGGAAAAAATAGGCGCCGGCAGCCACCACGGCCAGCGCCGTCAGGTCGTAGAGGAGTTCGGCGAACGGCTTCATGCGTCGCGCCGGGTGAGCCCGTGCGCGCCCACCGGGATGGGCACCTGCTCGATGATGCGGATCGCGAAGCCTTCCAGGGCGGCGACTTTCCGGGGGTGGTTCGTCAGCAACCGGATGTTGCGCACCCCCAGGTCGGAAAGAATCTGCGCGCCGATACCTGACTCGCGCTGCACCTGCCCCTGGCGGGCTGCCGCCTCAACTTCGGGCTCTCGGCTGTGGTCGTGGTGGTGGACGGCGATGACGTTCTGGTCGTCCACCCGCTCGACGCCGAAGCCGGGCCCGGTCTGGTGCAAGTAGACCAGGACGCCGCGGCCAGCTTGGCTGATGAGCTCCAGGCTTTTGTCGATCACCTGCTGGCAGTCGCAGCGGGTGGAGCCGAAGACGTCGCCGGCAACGCAGTGGGAGTGCACCCGCACGAGCACGGTGTCCTCGCCGGTGAAGTTCCCCTTGACCAGGGCGATGTGGCGCTCCCGGTCGAGCTCGGACTCATAGGCGATCATGTGGAAGTCGCCGTGCCGGGTCGGCAGCAAGGTTTCCCCGATGCGGTGCACGTACCGCTCGGTGCGCAGCCGGTAGCGAATCAGGTCGGCCACCGTAATCATCCGCAGGCCGTGTTTCCGGCAGAAGGCCTCGAGCTCCGGCACGCGCGCCATGGTCCCGTCGTCGTTCATCACTTCGCAGATGACCCCGGCGGGCGTGAGGCCGGCCAGCCGCGTCAGGTCCACCGAGGCTTCGGTCTGCCCGGCGCGCACCAGCACGCCGCCGCGGCGGGCCCGCAGGGGGAAGACGTGCCCGGGGCGGACCAGGTCCGATGACCGCGTGGCTGGGTCCACGGTGGCGCGGATAGTCGTAGCGCGATCGGCGGCGGAAATGCCGGTGGAGATGCCGCAACGGGCGTCAATGGACTCGCAGAAGGCGGTGCCGTAGGGCGAAGTGTTTTCTTCGGCCATCAGCCGCAGCCGGAGATGGGCGCAGCGCTCTTCGGTCAGGGTAACGCAGATGAGGCCGCGGCCGTGGCGGGCCATGAAGTTGATGTGCTCCGGGGTGATCTTTTCAGCGGCTGCGGTGAGGTCGCCTTCGTTTTCCCGGTCCTCGTCGTCCACCACGATCACCATCCGCCCCTGGCGGATGTCTTCAGCCGCCTCTTCAATGCTGGCGAAGTGCACTTGGGCTTCGCTCATTGGCCAACCTCACCACCGGGGATTATAGCGGAAAACTACTAGTGCCAGAAGGTTGAGAGAATTTTGGTGACGCTCCAGGCCAACAGCCCACAGACGGGAAAGGTAAGAATCCAGGCCACGATGATTTCGCGGCCGACCCCCCAGCGGACCGCGGAGAAGCCGCGCGTGCTGCCGACACCCATGATGGCGGTGTTGATGGTGTGCGTGGTGCTCAAGGGCACGCCCAGGCGAGAGGCGATTTCTATGGTGAGAGCGGCCCCAGTTTCTGCGCAAAAGCCGTGCACAGGCTCCAATTTGGTAAGCCGGAGGCCCATGGTGCGGACAATACGCCAGCCTCCGATGGCCGTGCCCATGCCCATCATCAGCGCGCACACCAGGATCACCCACTTCGGGATGGCGAATTCCGGGATTACACCTCCTAGAAATAGAGTCAGGCTAAACACGCCGATGAACTTCTGCCCATCGTTATTTCCGTGGCTGAAGGCCATGAAGGCAGAGGAGAGAATCTGGAGCCGGCCGAACACAACCCGCACCGTTCTCGGGCGGGCATGGAAGAACAGCCGGAAGATGAGGACGGTCAGCAGCAGGCCGCCGCCGAAGCCGAGGAAGGTGGAGAATCCTAGCCCGATGAAAACTTTTTTCCATCCCCCCCAGAGGAGCGCCTGGGGCCCGCCGGTCGCCAACGCCGCCCCGCTCAAGCCGGCGACCAAGGCGTGGCTTTCGCTAGTGGGCAGACCGCGCCACCACGCCAGCGTGCTCCATATCACAATCGAGACCATGGCCGCGGCCACGGTCTGCAAGTTGATGACCTCCGCCTTGACGATGCCCTTGCCGATGGTCTGCGCCACCGCCTGCCCGGCAAAGGCCCCGGCGATGTTCAGGGCAGTGGCCATCAGCACGGCCGGGTAGGGCCGCAGCACGCGGGTGGAGACGACGGTGGCGATGGCGTTGGGGGCATCCGTCCAGCCGTTGACGAATTCGGCCGCCAGCACCAGCAGCAAGACAGTCAGGGTAGACGTCTCAATGCCGCCCATCGGGAGCCCTCCCGGTCAGGGATTCATCCACTCAGGAGAATGCAGCCAGCACAAGAATCCAAGAAGGGAGCCGCGGGGTTCAGCCGCTCTTCAGGACTACAGCTTCGAGAATGTTGGCCACGTCTTCGCACTTGTCGGTAGCGGTTTCGAGGACTTCCAGAATTTCCTTCCACTTCAGGAGTTCCACGGGATTTTTTTCCTGCTCGAACAGGTCGGCGATGGCGGCCCGGACGATGCGGTCGCCTTCGTTTTCCAGGCTGTTGATCTTGATGCAGTGCTCGAGGATGTGGTCGGGCCGCTCCAGCTGGCTGACAGCGGCGTGGATTTCCCCTGTGGCCCGGACCAGAATGGCGGCTAGCTCCGCCGCCCCCGGGCGCACCTTGTCCACTTTGTAGATCACTAGGCGGGCGGCCACGGCGTCAATGAGGTCGAGCACGTCGTCCAGCTTGCTGGTCAACTGGTGGATGTCTTCGCGGTCGAGTGGGGTGATGAAGGTTTGGTTCAGCCGGGTGAAAATCTCGTGAGTGAGCTGGTCGCCCCGGTGTTCGAGGTCTTTGAGATGGTTCACCTTCTGGGCCACGTCGCGGTAATCGGCGAAAATATCCGCAAGAGCACAAGCTCCCGCTTCGATGTTGGCGGTAACCTCGGTGAACATTGTGAAGAAGCCGCGTTCGCGTGGCAGGAGTCGAGTCAGGAGACTGGCCATTGCTTTCCCTCGAGAAGAGGCGTTGGGGCCCGACTTCCAAGCGGGGCTGCCCTCGAGCCGTTCACTATACCAGAAGGCCGAGAGTCGGGCAATCCCCCTAGGAGCTGGGGTTCGGGGGGGTGCGCTCCAGCTGGTCGAGAACTTTGAGAATCTCTTCGGCCTGGAGGCGGACCCGGTAGTCCTTCGCCAGGTTGCTCCAGCGGATGGTTCCGGTCGAGTCGATCAGGAACTCGGCCGGGCGGGCAATGTCGCCTGTGGGCCCGCCGTGTTCGTGCAATAGATCGTAGCGGCGGATTACCTCGGCCTTCTCATCAGAGAGGAAGGTGTACGTGTAGCCCTGCTTTTCAGCGTGTTGCCGGCTGATCTCGGCAGGATCCACGCTGATGGCGAGAATCCACACCCCGCGGGCGGTGAGCGCTTCTAGGTGCTTCTGCAAACTCCGCAACTCGGAGTTGCAGAACGGTCACCAGTAGCCCCGGTAAAAGACCAGCAGTACCCACCGCGCCGGCTTGGCCTCCGCGCCGGCGGCCGCCGGCGCCCAGAGCTCGGAGAGCTTCACCGGCTGGCCGTGTTGGTCGGGCAGGGTGAAGTCCGGCGCCTTTTCCCCCACCCGGGGCGCGCCGGCTGACGCCGGCAGTTGCCGCGAGAAGGAAAAGTTGTAGAAAAGGAAAAGCCCCAGGATGAGCACGCTCAGCACCGCCAGCACCGGGCCCAGCACCTTGCCCTGGTAGCGCTCCGGTTGCCGGAAGGCCCGCCGCAAACCCACCCCCAGCAGCCCCAAAGCCAGGGCAAACAGCAGCAGGTTCACCCAGGGAATGTTCCGCGTCATCGGGAACTGTGAGAAGAGCATGAAGTAGCTGAAGAAAGACAGCAGGGTGACCAGGAAGCCGGTGGCAGGAGTAGGTTCCAGTGGGGTCGCATCGAGCATCCCTCCTTTGTCCCCCCGCGCATCCTATTCGATGAGCGGCGACCGGGCAAGTTGCAGTCCGGCCACACGGCCCGCCGTCGGGTGCGCGGGTTTCTCGTTGCATCACCGGCCTAGAAACAAGAAGGCCCCGGAAGCAAGCTTCCGGGGCCTGAAGGTTTCGGGCGCGGTGCGCCGGACCGCCTAGTACATCCCGCCCATGCCGCCGCCGGGCATGCCGGCGCCCTTCTTCTCCTCTTCTTCGGGGATTTCGGAGACCAGGGCTTCGGTGGTGAGCATCAGGGCGGCGATGGAGGCCGCGTTCTGTAGGGCCAGGCGGGTGACCTTGGCCGGGTCGATGACACCGGCCTTCACCAGGTCGGTGTACTCCTCCTTTTCGGCGTCGAAGCCGAAGTTCGCCTCCTTCGACGCCCTCACCTTCTCGGCCACCACTGCCCCCTCGTGGCCGGCATTGGCCACGATCTGGCGCAGCGGCTCCTCCAGGGCGCGCTTCACGATGTTCACGCCAATCTGCTCCTCACCGCCCAGCTTTAGCTTCTCCACCGCCGGAATGCAGCGGAGCAGGGCCACGCCGCCGCCGGGCACGATACCTTCCTCGAGAGCAGCCAGAGTCGCATGCCGGGCGTCTTCCAATCGAGCCTTCTTCTCTTTCGCCTCGGTCTCGGTGGCCGCCCCTACCTTGATGACGGCGACGCCGCCGACCAGCTTGGCCAGCCGTTCCTCTAGTTTCTCCCGGTCGTAGTCCGAGGTGGTCTCCTCTTTCTGGGCCCGGATCTGCTTGACGCGGCCTTCGATGGCGTCCTGCTTGCCGGCGCCCTCGACGATGGTGGTGTTGTCCTTGTCCACCGTCAGCTTCTTGGCCCGGCCCAGCTCCTCCAGCTTCACGTTCTCCAGCTTGATGCCTACCTCCTCGGCGATCATCTTGCCGCCGGTCAGAGTGGCAATGTCCTCCAGCATGGCCTTGCGGCGGTCGCCGAAGCCGGGGGCCTTGACGGCGCAGCACTGCAGCGTGCCGCGCAGCTTGTTGACCACCAGGGTGGCCAGGGCTTCGCCTTCCACGTCCTCGCAGATGATCAGCAGCGGCTTGCCGCTGCGGGCGATCTGCTCGAGCAGTGGCAGCAGGTCCTTCATGGAGCTGATCTTCTTCTCGTGGATGAGGATGTAGGGGTCCTCGAGCTTCACCTCCATCCGCTCCGGGTCGGTGACGAAGTAGGGGGAGAGGTAGCCGCGGTCGAACTGCATCCCTTCAACCAACTCCAGGGTGGTCTCCATCGTCTTCGAGTCGTCCACGGTGATCACACCTTCAAATGTCCCACCTTTGCCGATGTCCTTGCCGGCGACCGAAAAAATCGCGTCGGCCAGAAAGCGGCCGATCTCAGCGTCGTTGTTCGCAGAAATTGTACCTACTTGGGCGACTTCGTCTTTTGTCACTACCTGCTTGACAAAGTTGTCGAGTTCCCCGCTTCCCCGGACATGCAAACCGGTCTTCTTGTCGATATCGCCACAGACGGCCTTCACCGCCTTCTCGATGCCCCGCTTCAGGGCCATGGGGTTGGCGCCGGCGGCGACGTTCTTGATCCCCTCCCGGAAGATGCACTGGGCGAGGACGGTGGCGGTGGTGGTGCCGTCGCCAGCCACGTCCGAGGTCTTGCTCGCCACCTCCCGCACCATCTGCGCCCCCATGTTCTCGAGCGGGTCCTTGAGCTCGATCTCCTTGGCCACGGTCACCCCGTCCTTGGTGATGGTCGGGGGACCGAACTTCTTGTCCAGAACCACGTTGCGGCCCTTCGGCCCCAGCGTGATTTTCACGACGTCGGCCAGGATGTTGACGCCGCGCTGAATCGCGTGCCGCGATTCTTCTCCGTGAACCACTTGCTTCGCAGGCATGGGTCAGTTCCTCCCTCGGAATAGAAAGTCTCGCCCGCCAGGGGGCTACTTCTTGGCGCCCACCTTGGCCGATTCGGCCTTGCTGGGCTCGAGCACGGCCAACACGTCGCCTTCATGCATTAGCAGGTGCTCCTCGCTATCGATCTTGAGGCTACGAGGAAGTTCGGAACCCCCGTATTTGCTGAACAGGATGCGGTCACCCACCTTGACGTCGAGTGGCACGAGTTTGCCATCGTCGGTCTTCTTCCCGGGCCCGACGGCCACTACCTCACCCTGTTGTGGCCTTTCTTTGGCCGTGTCGGGGATGACGATGCCGCCCCGAACTTCCTCCCCTTCCTCAACGACCTTTACGAGAATGTAGTCGTGCAAGGGTCGAACGTTCACTGCCATGGGTTATTCTCCCTCCCAACGGAAAAGGAATAGCGAATCGGAAACCTGGATTTCTTCGCCCGACTCCGGGCGCCCCCGTAGGGGCCTCGGGGGGAATCCTCCCCGGTGGGGTTAGCACTCTCCTCCGAGGAGTGCTAATTTAGGCCATGCCCCCGCGTTTGTCAAGAGGGTGCGGGGCGCCCGGCGGCGGCGCGGGGTAGTTTGCTTTCAGCCCGGGGATGGTCAAGAATAGCCGGGCTGAGGCGGGCATGGGCGGCGCGGACAACTACATCGAATTCCACCAAGTCACCAAGTCGTTCCCGCGGCCGGAGGGCGGCGAGCAGCGGGTCCTTGACCAGGTCAGTTTCTTGGTGCCGCGCGGGGAGACGGTCGCCATCCTGGGGCGCAGCGGCGTCGGCAAGAGCGTCACCCTGAAGCACATCGTCGGGTTCCTCAAGCCCGACCGCGGCCGGGTGCTCGTCGACGGCCAAGACATTGCCGACTTCGACGAAGAGCAGCTGGCCGCCATCCGCCGCCACATGGCCCTGGTCTTCCAGTCCGGGGCGCTGTTCGACTCGCTCACCGTCGGTGAAAACGTGGCCTTCCCGCTGCGTGAGCGCGCCCTCCAGGGCGAGCCTTCCCGGCGAAGCCGCGGGGACGGCTTGGCTTTGCAGGAAGAGGAAATCGAGCGGCGGGTGCGGGCGTTGCTCGAAACCGTTGACCTGGAGGAGCACGCCGACTTGATGCCGGCTGACCTCAGCACGGGCATGAAGCGGGCGGTGGCCATCGCCCGGGCGCTCGCCGCCGAGCCCGATTGCATCCTCTACGACGAGCCCACCACCATGGTGGACCCGCTCATGGCCCAGACCATCACCGGGCTGATCCTGCGCCTGAAGGAGAAGTACCGGAAGACGTCGGTGGTGGTCACCCACGACGTCCGGCTGGCCGAGCGGGTGGCCGACCGCCTGGTGATGCTCCACCAGGGGCGGGTGGCCTTCTTCGGGACGCCTCCCGAGTGGCAGGCGAGCCAGGACCCGGAAGTCGAAGCCTTCCGCGCCCTCGACGCCCTGCCCAAAGGTTGACACCGTTGCGGAGTGCCCCTAGAATCGCTGGTTTTGAGGACACGTTGGCGACGAGGACGCAGCCCACAGTTTTTCTGACCGGTGCCACCGGTGCCATCGGCAGCCGGGTGCTGGAGCACTACCTGCTGCGCGGCTCTGAAGTCCTGGTGCTGGTGCGCCCGCGGGAGCGGCAGTCCTCGGAGGAGCGCATCGCCGCCATGCTCGAGGCCGCGAAGCTCCCGGGGGAGTTGCGCCGCCGTGCCCACGTCTTCGAAGGATCAATCGAAGAGCCGTTCTGCGGCCTCTCCCGCCTTGACCGCCGCCGCGTCATCTCGGCGGCTGATCTGTTTATCCACTCTGCCGCGGTCACCAACCTGGGCGCGAGCCCCGAAGACTGCTACCGGGCGAACGTGCTCGGCACCGAGCACGCCCTGGAGCTTGCCCGCCTCTGCCTCCAGGGGGGCCGCCTGCGCCGCTTTGCCTATTTGAGCAGCTACGCCGCCTCCGGCACCGCCCGCTCCGGCTACTTCGCGGAAGACTCCCTGCCGGCCGCGCCCTTCTTTGCCAACGACTACGAGCGCACCAAGTACGAGGCCGAAGCCCTCGTACGAACGGCACTGGGGCGCGAGCTGCCCATTGTCATTTTCCGCCCCAGCGTCACCGTGGGCGACACCAAGACCGGCCGCATCGCGAGCTTCAACCTCTTCTACCAGGTGGTGCGCATCCTGGGCAGCGGGATGCTCTCGCACTGGCCCGACCTGCGCGAGCGCAAGGTGAATATCGTGCCGGTGGACTACGTGGCCCGGGCCATCCGCCGGGGCTTGCAGGTGGCCTGGGCGCTGGGCCGCACCTTCCACCTCGTGAGTCGCAACGGCTGCCTGCTGCGCGACCTCTTCGATCTGGTCAAGGTCTTCCCCTACCTGCGGGTGCCGAAGCTGGTCCCGATGGCGCAGTGGAGCCTGTCGCTGCTCAACCAGAACGAGCAGGCCATACACCGGGCCTTGGAAGCCTACCTGCTGCCTTACTTGAACGACTTGCGCCTCGAGACCCGCAACGCCGAGCGCTTGCTCACCCTGCCCGTCATCAACCCCTCGTTTCTCCGCCGCCTGATGGAGTATGCTGTCAAGGCCGGCTACTTGCCCCGCGAGTGCTTTGCCCCGGCCCCGCTCGGGCCCGCCGAGGCGCTGGCGTGAAGGGGCAGGTGACGGTGGAGACGGCGAGCCGAATGTCGCTCGAGCAGAAAGTCATCGAGGCGGTGGCCAAAGTGGCCAAGCGCAAGGCCGGCGAGGTCCGCCTGGAGTCGAGCTTCGACGACTTGGGCATGGACTCGCTCGACCGCGTTTGCCTGCTCTTCGAGCTGGAGCAGGCCTTCGACATCTCCATCCCCGAGACGGCCGTGCAGGGCATCCAAACGGTGGGCGATATCGTCACCCGCCTGGGCGCCCACCTGTCCGGACCGGCCGTCGGCGGAGCCCCCAGCGGCAATCCTTCCTAAAGAGACCCCAATCCAATGCGGCGGGTGGTCATCACCGGAATGGGAGTCGTCGCCGCCACCGGGAAGACCGTCAGCGAGTTCTTTCGCCAGCTGGTCGAAGCCCGCCCGGGCACGCGGCCCATCCAGAATCTCGACCGGGGCGTGGTCAGCCGGCTGAACTGCAAGATCGCCGCCGAAGTCTCCGGTTTTGACCCCGGGCAGCACTTCACCGAAAAGGAGCTCGACCAGCTCGACCGCTTCAGCCAGTTCGCCCTGGTAGCCGCCCGCCAGGCCCTGGCTGATTCCGGCCTGGGGGAATTCAGCGTGCCGCAGCAGCCCCGGGTCGGGGTCTGCATCGGCACCGCCTACGGCGGCACCGAGACCCTCGACACTCACTACTTTTCGCTCTACGCCAAGAACGCCACCCGCCTGCCGCCACTCGTCATCCCGCGCCTGATGTACAACGCCGCCACCTGCCAGGTCTCGATGCGCTTCCAGGCGCGGGGTCCCTGCCTGACGCCCACCACGGCCTGCTCTTCCGGGGCGCACGCCATCGGCGAGGCCTACCGGATCATCCAGCACGGCGAGGCCGACTGGATGCTCGCCGGCGGCTCCGATGCTCCCATCACCTACGGCGTCATCCGCTGCTGGGAAGCGATGCGGGTCTTGGCCCCCGACAACGGCAACCCGGCCCGCGCCTGCCGGCCCTTCAGCGGCGACCGGCAGGGAATCGTCATCGGCGAAGGTGCCGCTGTCTTCCTGCTCGAGGACTACGAGGCCGCCCGCCGGCGCGGAGCTCAGGTCTATGCCGAGCTCGCCGGCTACGGGGCCAATTCCGACGCCAGCCACATCACCCAGCCGAGCGTCGAAGGCCCGGCCCGGGCCATGCGTCTGGCGCTCGAAGACGCACGCCTGAGCCCCGAGGAGATTGACTACGTCAACGCCCACGGCACGGCGACGAAGGTGAACGACGTCATCGAGACCCGCGCCTTGAAGGAAGTCTTCGGGGCGTACGCCAAGAAACTGGCGGTCAGCTCGACCAAATCCATGCACGGGCACGTGATGGGTGCCTCGGGCGCCATCGAGCTGGTGGCCGCCGTGGAGGCCCTGCGGCAGGGAGTGATTCCGCCGACGGCCAACTATGCAACCCCGGACCCGGACTGCGACCTCGACTACGTCCCCAACCAGGCCCGGGAGCGGCCCCTGCGGGCGGCGATCTCGAACTCCTTTGCCTTCGGGGGCCTGAACGCCGTGCTGGTGCTCAAACGGGTGTAGAGTCTCGGAGCGACTATGACCAACGCCACTGCCGCCGCGCGCCGGGAGCCGCCCCGCTGGTACCGCTGGCTGGTGCTCCTGTTCATCAGCCTGGCAATGTTCGGCAACTACTACCTCTACGACACCATCGCCCCCATCGCCGACCTGCTGAAGCAGCAGCTCCAGTTCACCGACGAGCAGATCGGCCTGCTCTACTCGAGCTATTCCTTGGGCGCCATCCTGTTCCTGCTCGCGGGCGGGATCATCATCGACCGCTTCGGGACGCGGAAGGGGACGATGCTGTTCGGTGTCATCTGCGCCATCTCGGGCTTCGTCACCATGGCCTCGAGCGACATCTGGATCATGCTGCTGGGGCGCTTCCTGCTCGGGTTGAGTGCCGAGCCGCTCATCGTCGCCATCACGGCGGCGATTGCGAAATGGTTCCGGGGGAAGGAGCTGGCCTTCGCCATGGGCATCAACCTGTTGATCGCCCGCTTCGGCCAGATCGCCGCCGATTGGTCACCCACGTGGGCGCGCGCGGCCTACGACAATTGGCGCGAGCCCCTGGTGATCGGCGCCTTCCTGGGACTGACCTGCGTGGCTGGGGCGGCGATTTACTGGGTCTTGGAAAAGCGGGCCGAAACCCGCTACGCTCTGGGCGAGGCCGGTGCGACCGACAAGCTGGTGCTGGCGGATCTCTACAGGTTCAACCGCTCGTTCTGGTACATCACGGCCCTCTGTGTCGCCTTTTACTCCGTGGTGTTCCCCTTCCGGAGCTTTGCCATCAAGTTCTTCATCGAGGCCCACCAGGCGGAGCGCGACTTCGCCGGGCAGCTGAACAGCGTGTTGCCGTTTGCCGCGATGATTGCGACGCCGCTCTTCGGGCTGCTCGTCGACCGCGTCGGCCGGCGCGCCTCGCTGATGGCCGTCGGCACGTTGATTCTTGTGCCCGTGTTCCCCCTGCTCGCCTACACCCAGGTGACGCTCTACGCGCCGGTGGCGATGTTGGGGATCGCGTTTTCTTTGATTCCCGCCATCATGTGGCCCTCGGTGGCCTACATTGTGGAGCAGAAGCGCCTGGGGAGCGCCTACGCGCTGATGTTCCTGCTGCAGCAGGCCTCGATCTTCGTGGTGGATTGGGTGGTGGGCCGGGCCAATGACTACGCTGGCGCCAGCGCAGCCAATCCCTCCGGCTACCTGCCCATGATGCTGATGTTCACCGGGCTGGGGCTGGCTGCCCTGGGGTTTGCCTTCCTGCTGTGGCGGAACGAGACCGGACCTCGCGGGCGCGGCCTCGAAACCATCCGCGCCTAACCGCCGGAGCTTGGAGGCTAGAAGCCTTCTTCGCGGAGGCGTTCCACTGTTAAGCCGGAGTCGGCTCCAGGGCGGTGTGCCGTCCCTGGGCGCTCGCTGAGCAGCTTCTCGACGTACTTGGCCAGCACGTCGCACTCGAGGTTCACCGGGTCGCCCGCCTCCAGCGTGCGCAGGTTGGTGTTCTCGTAGGTGAAAGGGATGATGGCAATGCGCAGGCGGGTCCCGGAGATGGCCGCCACCGTCAGGCTGATACCTTCGACCGCCACCGAGCCTTTCTCCACCAGGTAGCGCGCCAGCTCTGCGGGCACCTCCACGTCCAGCCAGTAGTTGTCGTCGCCGGCCGGCGGCAGACCGACGAACGTCCCCGTGCCGTCCACGTGCCCTTGCACGATGTGCCCGCCGAGTGGTGTGCCCACGGTGAGCGGAGCTTCCAGGTTCACCTGTGAGCCGGGGCGCAGGCGGCGGAAGCCGGTGCGGTTGAGGGTTTCGGGCGAGAGGTCGCAGGCGAAGCTGCCGTCTTCTTGGCGGGTGACGGTCAGGCAGCAGCCGCTCACGGCCACGCTTGAGCCGACCCCGAGCTTCGGAAGCAGTTTGGCAGCCGCCAGCCGCAACTGGCCGCCCTGGGGGTCGGTGGTCAGCTCAACGACCGTGCCAACTTCTTCAATGATCCCGGTAAACATCGCGCAGGTAGCCTTCGACGGCGAAGTCCGGCCCGAAGCGGTGCAAGCGGTAGTGGAGCAGGGGGGGCAGATTGCGACCCCTGGCGAGCAGCGGCACGGCTCCGTCGCCCAGAAACTTGGGGGCGTAGAAGAGCCAGACCTTGTCGACCACAGTCATCTCCACGGCGCAAGCGTTAAGGCGCGATCCGGCTTCGAGCAGCAGGCTCGTCACCTGGCGCTCGGCAAGCTTGCGGAGCACAGGCAGCAGGCTGATGCGGCCGCCCGACTCCTTGAGCTCCTGCACCTCGACTCCGCGCTCTTCCAGTTTCGTCCGCTTGCCTACCCAGACGTCCTCGCCACAGAAGACCAGCAGGTCGTTCCGAGCGGTGCGGACGAGCTGGCAGTCAAGGGGCAAGCGCAGCCCGGCGTCCACCACCACCCGCAGCAGCGGCCGCCGCCGCGGTCGCCCGGTACGGTCGGTGAGGAGCGGGTCGTCGGCGAGCACCGTGCCGATGCCGGTCAGGAGGGCATCGGCCTGGTGGCGCAGCCGCTGCACGTGCTCCCGCGACTCCTCGGAGGTGATCCACCGGTGCCCGGCTTCGCTGGAGGCGATCTTGGCGTCGAGCGTCAGCCCGGCCTTCAAGGTCACGAGCGGCCGCCCGCTGCGAATCCAGCAGGCAAAGGATTCGTTCAACTGCCGGGCTTCTTCTTCCCGGATGCCTGTGATCACCTCGATGCCCGCAGCCCGTAGGCGCTCGAAACCGTGACCATTGACCCGTGGGTTCGGGTCGGCCATGGCCGCCACGACACGCCGGACGCCGGCCGCAATGACGGCTTCGACGCAGGGGGGAGTCCGGCCCTGGTGGGAGCAGGGCTCGAGGCTCGTGTAGAGCGTCGAACCGCGGGCCGCGGCTCGGGCGGCCTCCAGGGCCAGAACCTCGGCGTGCTTGACGCCCTCATAGGTGTGGACGGCGCGGGCGACTTCTTCTCCGTCACGGACGATGAGGGCGCCGACCATGGGGTTCGGGCTGGTCAAGGCTTCACCCTGGGCGGCGAGTTCCAAAGCCACATCCATCCACTCGCGGTCGGTGCGGGTCGCGGTCTGGACGCTCATGGGCTCACTCGAAGAGAGAAGCCACGTAGGCCTCTGGGTCGAAGTCGAGCAGGTCGTCGAGCTGCTCCCCCACGCCCAGATAGCGGATGGGCAGGCCCAGGGTGCGGGCGATGGCGATGACGATGCCGCCCTTGGCGGTGCCGTCGAGCTTGGTGAGCACGATGCCGGTCACGCCCACCGACTGGGTGAACTGCCGCGCCTGCGCCAGGCCGTTCTGCCCGGTGGTGGCGTCGAGCACGAGAAGAATTTCTTGCGGGGCGCCCGGGACGAGCTTCCCGGCGGTGCGCTTCATTTTCTCGAGTTCCGCCATCAGGTTCGACTTGGTGTGGAGCCGCCCGGCGGTGTCGACCAGCACGGCGTCGGCGCCGCGGGCCCGGGCTGCGCTCACGGCATCGAACACCACGGCGGCCGGGTCGGCGCCGGGCTCCTGCCGGAGCAGCTCGGCGTTCAGGCGGTCGGCCCAGATTTCGAGCTGCTCCCCGGCGGCGGCGCGGAAGGTGTCGGCGGCGCAGAGAATGACGCGGCGGCCTTCGCTCTGCCAGCGGTGGGCGAGCTTGGCAATGGTGGTGGTCTTGCCGGTGCCGTTCACCCCGACCAGGAAGACGACGTGGGGTTTGCCGGCCTCTCCGATTGTCGGCTGATGGTTCGGGGTGGAGCGCAGCAGCGCGGCCAGCTCCTGACGCAGGGCCCCCCGCAGGGCGGCCGGATCGGTGAGCTCGTGCCGGTCGCAACGCTCTCGCAGACGCCCGAGCACTTCGGTCGTGGTCTCGACTCCCAGGTCGGCGCCGAGCAACGCTGCTTCGAGTTGGGCAAAGAGTTCCGGGGCGATTTCCTTGCGGCCGCGCAGGACGTCGTCCACCCGCTCGACGAATTGCTCCCGGGTGCGGCTGACCGCCTGTTGCAGGCGGCCCCACCAGCTGTGCTTCGGATGGGTTTCGGTGTCGGCCACGACTTCAGTCCCGCGCCTATTCTAGCAGACTTGGCGGGAGAGGCCGGCAGGGGGAGGGGTGATTAGACTTCGACCATCTGCGGGGTGAGCTTGAGGTCGCCTTTTTCGACGGCGGTGAAGAGCGCGTCCACCACCACGGGGTCGAACTTCTTGCCGGCGATGGCGCGGATTTTCTCCATCGCCACCTCGAGCTCCATGGCCACCTGGTAGGGACGGTTGGTGGTCATGGCGTCGAGCGTATCCGCCACCATGATGACCCGGGCCATGGTCGGGATCTCCTCGGCCTTCAAGCCGTAGGGATAGCCGCGGCCGTCGAGGCTCTCGTGGTGAAGCTCGATGCCGGGAATCATCTCCCGCAGCTTCCCCACCGGCCGGATGATGGTGGCGCCCTTGACCGGGTGCTGCTTCATGATCTCGAACTCTTCGGTGGTCAGCCCGGCGGGCTTCTTCAGAATCCGGTCATCAATGCCGATCTTGCCCACGTCGTGCAGCAGGGCGGAGATGCGGATCTTGTAGACCTCGTCTTCCGGCAGTTCCAGGGTTTCGGCCAGGATGACCGAATACTTGGCGACGCGCCCGGAGTGGCCGCGGGTGTAGGGGTCCTTTTCGTCAATGGCGGCGGCCAGGGTGCGGATGGAGCCCAGGAAGAGCTCGTGGTTTTCCTGGGCCGCCTGCTTCAGCTGCTCGACGTACTTCTCCAGGTCGTCGGTCATCACGTTGAAGGTGGCGGCCAGCTCGCCGATTTCGGTGCGGCTGGGAAGGTTGACCCGGCGGGAGAAGTCGCCCTTGGCGATGGCCCGGGTGGTTTCCGCCAGCACTTGCAGCGGGGTGGTGAGGCGACGAGCTGAGATGTAGCCGACGACTACGCTCAGGGCGATGGCGATCAGGCCGAGGAGGAAGGCGTAGCGCTCCATCTCGTAGACGGCGAAGTAGGCCTGCGCCACGGGCTTCTGGGCGATGACCGCCCAGTCGAGCTCCGGCACCGCCACCTGGGTGCCGAGCATTTCGATGTCTTTCCCGTTCTCGATGAGGGTGAAGGGAGTGGTGAGGCTGGCCTGCTCGGTGCCCGCCAGGAAGATGCGCACGATTTCGATGTGGCTCATATCTTGGCCGACTGTGTACTTCTTTTCTTCGGGGTAGATGATGAGCCGGCCGTTTCGGTCAACGACGTAGGTGGTCAAGCCGCCCCGGCTCGATTCGATCAGGCGCTCGCGCAGGAACTCCAGGCTGATGACCGTGCCCACCATGCCGCGAAACTCGGTGCCCGTCGCCAGCGGCTGAGCCATCACCATCACCGGCTCGGTGCGGCCGCCGTGCGTGACCAGGAACGTGCCGCTGTGGAAAGCGTTGTTCAACTGGGCCGTCCGGAAGCCGTCACCCAACCGCTGGATGACGAAGTCGTCCCGACCCACTTCGGGGTCGCCCCCGGCGATGCCGCGCTGCTCGGCGTTCACGACAGTGAGGAACAGCACGTTCTCCGCGGCCCGTACGAGCCCTTCCGTGGCCCGGCGCAGGGACTCGGCGTGCTTGGGGTCGGCGACGTTCTCAATGGCCCGGGTGGATTCCAGCCAGCGGATGAGGCTGGCCGTTTGCATGTTGGTGCTGCGCAGGTAGAGGTGGATCTCTTCGGCGATTCCCCGGGTGACGGTGTTTTGCAGTACCTGCTCGTTGGTCTGCAGGGCCTCCCGGTTGCGAGAGCTGACTCGGGAGCCGTACACCAACAGAGGAATGACGCTCAAGGCCAGCAGGACCGTCAGGATGAGGTACAGGAGAGGAATCCGACGGGGCAGCAGCCGGCTGAGCCGCTGGTTCAGCTTGTCCCAAATCTTTTGCATGAAAGCCCGGCGCCTGACCAAAAACCAACAAATTCTACCGGAAACGCCCCGGCAACGCAACTTACCCCTGCCGGGAAAGGCAATCGAGTGTCAGGGCTCAGGGCCGAACCAACGGGAAGTGTTCGAGTTTGGAGTATTCGGCTCCGCGGGGCGAAAGGCGGCTTTCGAAGAGGATGAACTCCTTCGCCTGGAAACGACCAAACTCGGTGGCGGGCAGTCGGGCGATTTCTTCCTGCAGGCGTGCCAGCCGGCTCGCACTCCGAAAGCGGCCCAGGGTGAGATGAGGCACGTAAGCCCGCTTCTCGCAGGGGATCCCCAGGGGCTCGAGGGTGGTTTCGACCTGGACGGCCAGCTCGGCCAGATTCGAACTGGCCCGCACGCCCACCCAGAGGACGCGCGGGCGACGCTCGCTCGGGAAATAGCCCAGGCCGCTAAAGTCGAGCTCGACCGGGCCAGGGCGCGGCACTTGCCCCAAGGCTTCCCTGAGGCGGGGGAGTTTTTCGGCGGCCACTTCGCCGATGAACTTGAGCGTCAGGTGCATGCCCTCCGGCCGCGCCCAGCGGATGTCGGCCGATGTCCGCTGGAGTCTCCCCACAAGCTCGGCGAGAGCAGCCCGGACGGCTTCGCTCAGCTCCAGCGCCACGAAGAGGCGCATCGGTTCACTTCAGCAGCTTGCGGCGGATCAGGTCGAGCGCCGCTTGCGCGGCCTGCCAGCGGATGCGGTCTCGGTCGCCCAGGAAGCGGTGTTTTTCGCTCCTGAGGCGATGGGCATCCGCCAGGGCGATGAAGACCGTGCCCACGGGTTTGTCGGGGGTGGCCCCGGTGGGGCCGGCGATGCCGGTTACGCCCAGGCCTAGCACCGCGCCGCTCCGCCGCCGCACGCCTTTGGCTAAGGCTTCGGCCACCTCGGGCGAGACCTCGCCCTTGCGCCGCAGGAGCGTGGCCGGCACCCCCACCAGCTTCGCCTTCAGCTTGTCGGAGTAGCAGACCACCCCGCCGAGAAAGTAGTGCGAGCTACCGGGGACGTTCGTCAGCCGCTCCGCCACCAGGCCCCCGGTGCAGCTTTCGGCCACGGCCAGCGTGGCCCCGCGCATCATCAGGTAGAGGCCCACGACCTGCTCCAGGGTTTCGGGGCCGCGGGTGAAGACGTGGTCGCCCAGGGCCTGCTCGATGCGCTCGGCGAGCTCTTCGGCACGGCGTAGGGCGTCGGCCGTGTCGCTGCCGGTGGCCCGCAGATGAATCTCCACCTGTCCCGGCGAGGCCAGGAGAGTGGTTTCCGGGTTCGCCACCGCACAATAGAGCGGAGCGATCCGCTCCTCGACCTCCGATTCCGGCAGGCCCACCACCTTCAGCACCTTGCGGGCAAAGGCGTGCTGGGGAGCGCGCGGGCGCAGCCGCGGCAGGCACTCTTCCTCGAACATCGGCTTGAGCTCGTGGGGCGGCCCGGGCAGCAGAAGCACGACGCGCTCATCCTCTGTGGTCAGCCACAGCCCGGGGGCCGTGCCGTTGTGGTTGGGAAGCCAGTCGGCGCCCTCGGGGACCATCGCCTGCCGCCGGTTCACTTCCGCCATCTTCCGGCCGCGGGCCCGGAAGCGCTCCTCCATCCGGGCAACGATTTCCTCGTTCTGCCGCAGCTTGCGCCCCAGCAGCTCGGCCACGGCCTCCCGGGTGCGGTCGTCTTCCGTGGGGCCGAGGCCCCCGATGCCGATCACGAGCTCGGCGCGCTGGAGCGCTTCGGCGAAGGCAGACTTGAGCCGCTCCCGGTCGTCGCCCACCACGGTCTTCTGGATGACGGGGATGCCCAGGCGCTCGAGCTGGTCAGTCAGGTAGAGGGAATTAGTGTCCAGGCGGAAAGGAGTGAGCAGCTCCGTGCCGATGGCGATGATCTCGGCTTTCATTCCTGACTCAGGGCAGCAGGGGCAGGCCCGACACGGGCCAGTTGAGACGATAGACGGCGTTCGTGGTGACAAGAATCAGCCCGCCGGCAACGAAGGCCAGGCCCACCAGGTTTTGCCCGGAGATGACCAGCTCCGGCTCGGCGCGCGGCGTGAAGCGCACGATGCCCCGTCGCCCCTGGAGCGAGGCGGCCACGTAGAGGTTCCCCTCGACATCGAAGGCCAGCCCCTGCGGGCGGCCCAGGCCGCGGTAGAAGACCGACAATCGGCCGTTCTGGGCGATGCGGTAGACGGAGTCGAAGCTCGAGGTGGTGGGCCCGGTGACGTAGAGTTCGCGGTCGGGCCCGAAGGCAAGATGATAGGCGGCCACGCTGGGCTCGAGCGTGGCGAAGACGAAGATCTGCCGGTCGCGGCCGATCTTGAAGATGGTTCCGCTGCGGTCGCCCACGTAGAGGTTCTCGTCAGCGTCGAAGGCGATGCCGGTGGCCACGCCCATCCCTTCGGCGTAGCGGTCCTTGCGGGAGTCCGGCGTGACCCGGTAGACGACCCCCTCGAAGCGGCTGGACACGTAGAGAGTCCCGTTCGAGTCGAACGCCAGCCCGGTGGGATTCATCAGGTCGGAGAGGAACGGCTTGACGACCTGGTTGGTATCGATCCGGTATATCGAAATCGGCACTTTCTGGCCGCGCCGCCCGCTGAAGGTGACGTAAATGTTCCCGGCGGCATCGAGCGCCGGGTTGGCGACGGGGTGGAGGTTGTCGGCCAGGGCCAAGCCGATTTCGACCGGCACGGGTGGAGTCTCGCCCGCCGCGGTCCGCACCCGAACCGCGCCGTCGGCCGCCCCGTCGGGCACCTGCGCCACCAGGAAATCGTCACCGGCAATTAGCACGCTGGCTTCGCTCTTTCCAAAGGTCACCTGGGGAGGACGCTGGCTATGGTCGGCGAACCCCCGGCCGTAGATTACGACCTCGCCGCCGGCGATGGCGGCCGCAGGCGCCACCCGGTCGATGTGCGGCTTGTTCACCTCAGCCATCCTCTCCAGGCTAGGAGCAGCAGCCCCAGGGCCGCGTAGGCGCCGGCCAGCACGTCGTCGAGCACCACCCCGGCCGCGCCCGCCACCCGCTCGCTGCGGCGAATCGGAAAGGGTTTCACCACATCGAAGGCGCGAAAAAGTATAAATCCCGCTAGCAGAGATTTCCACTGGCCCCCGGGCAGCCCGTCCGACCAGCCGAGGACAGCCGGCAGCAGCAGGCCCGCATAGGTCACCCACTGGCCGACGATTTCATCAATGACGATGACCTGTGGGTCGGTGCCGCTCCACCGCCGCAGGGCATGCTCGGTGCTCCACAAGGCCAGCGGCACGAGCCAGGCCAGAACCAGCAGGTACGCGAACTGCAGTACCCCTCCTTCCAGCGCGTACTGGAGCCCTGCAAACAGCCCCACCGAAACCAGCGAGCCGGCCGTCCCCGGTGCCCCGGGCAGGCTCCCCAGGCCGAAGGCTGTGGCCACTGCCACGCCGTGCCGGCTGGGGGAGGTTCCCGACTGCGCCGAAGCTTCAGGAGCCGAGATTGGAGTGGTCATGGGTGCTCGCGGCGAAGGTCTTGTATTTTAGCACAGGCGGTCTGGGGCGCGCCGAGGCCCTAGCGGGCGGGCTTCCAGGCGCGCACGTGCCGCAACCGCTCGATCAGCCGCGCGGAGGCGGCGTGCGGACGCCCGAAGCGAGCCTGGTTGTAGAGGCGTGTGAACTCGCCGACCGCGGTGGCGAGCTCTGGGGGCGGAAGGCTGGCGGCAAACTCGAGCGGGGTCTGGGCCCCGGGCTTGCGGTAGCCGCGACGGCGCAGCAGACGGAGCAGCTGCTGGTAGAGGAGAGTGGCTTCGGCGCCGCTCAGGGTTCGGCCGTCGCCGGTCCGCCGCAGGAGCCACAGGGCCCGCAGCCAGTCGCGCACCGCCCGCCCGCTCGTCGCCAGAAGAATCAAAAGAACCAGAGCTCCGCCTAGCGTCGCCGCCCAGGGACTCTTGAGGAGGCGGGTGGCGGCCTCGTTGATTTCTGCGGCCACGCTGCGCCGGACGTCGCGAAGCCACCACCGACTCCGCCAGCTCCACTGCAAGGCGGAGGCCACGTTGCGGGCCAGTTGCCATTGGTGGCTCTCGTCGTAGTTCACCACCCACTCGTCCCACCACAAATCGAAGGCATCGTAGTAGTGCCGCACGGCGGTCCACCAGGTGCGCTCGGGAGCGTTGGGGTCAGGCGGCGTGGGGTCGAACTCCACCCACCCCACCGTGGGGAAGTAGACCTCCACCCAGGTGTGGGCGTCGCTGGCCCGCACGATGTAGTTCCCGCCCACCTCGTTGTACTCGCCGGTCTGAAAGCCGTTCACCAGGCGCGTGGGGATGCCTTGGGTGCGCAGCAGCACGGCCAGGGCGGAAGCAAAGTACTCGCAGTGGCCCCGGCGGCGCTCGAAGAGGAACGAGGCGATGGGGTCCTCCTCGGGGACAGAGGGCAGCTCCAGAGTGTAGCCGAACCGGGTGCGCAGATAGTGCTCCAGAGCGACGGCCTTGTCGTAGGGGCTGTCATAGCCGGCCGTTATCTGGCGGGCGAGCTCTGCCACCCGCGGGTCTTCGGGGGGAAGCTGCAGGTACTGGGCGCGGATGTCTTCGGGATAATCGGCGGGAACCTGGCGGAGGAGCGACGCTGGCGGCCGGCCGACGTCGGAGACTACCGCGTAGTTGATCAACCCGAAGACAGGCCGGAGGTTGACCAGCGACCCGCCCTCCTCCAGCCCAATCAGCCGGAAGCGGCTGCGGACTTCCAGGGGCACGGCCGCCGCAAACAGGACGGTTGCAGAAATGGGCTCAAGCAGAACCGAGTAGCGCAGGCGCCGCGAGGGGGCTCCGCCCAACGGCATCAGGGGGAGCTTGAACTCGCCCCCGGGCGAGGGGTTCAGCACGTAGGCGCCCGGAGAGAGCTTGAACCAGCGGTGGCCGTCAAAGCGGGCCAGGGCAATGCCGCGCCACTTCAACCCTTCCAGCCCCAGCGGGTCGCCCTCTTCGGCCCGCACCCGCATCACCACCGATGGGTTCTGCAGGATGGTGCCGATATCGCCCAGGGCCACTTCGTTCGAAAAGCCGCTGATGGGCTGGGGCTGATAGGCGTAGGAGCTCAGGAAACCGGTGGTGACCCGCGGCAGAAGGAAGAAAAAGCCTATGGCAAGCAGCAGCGTGCCTAGGGCCACGGCCACAGAGGTGGTAATCAGGGAGCGCTGCAGCCGCCGGCCTGCCGTGGAGCCGGCGGCGAGCGGAGCGGTCCGGGCGGTTTCCGTGCCGCGCTTGATTTCGTAGCTGATGAAAGTCGAGATCCCCACCACCAGGAAGAACAGGAAGAACACCAGGTAGAGAGTGTCCACCGTGAGCGTGGCCGCGGCCAGGATTTCCATGAAGGCGATGAGCGCCAGCCACAGGTAGTCGCGGTTCGTTCGGGCCGAGAACAATTTCATTACCGCGATGAAGAGTACCAGGCGGGTCGTCGCCGGGATAAGCCCGTCCGGCCAGCCCCCGGCGAACAGGAAGAAGTCAACGAGGTAGAAGGGGAAGTAGAGAGCGGTGAAAGCCTTGACCGTCTTCGCGGAGAGTTCCGGCGCGTGGTGGTGTCGATAGCGGAGCGCCTTGACGATCAGCGCCCCGCTCATCACCACCGTCGAGACCAGGTCGAGCTTGCCGGTGCTGGCCAGGGCCAGGAAGCCCACCGTCACCAATAGGTAAAGGGATATCTCGAAGTAGCGGTGAACCGCAGTCGCCGAAGGAGAGGTCGAGGCGCTCATGCCCATCCCTTCTGTCATTCTACACCCGCTCCACCAGGGCGGCAATTCTTCGCGTCGATGCCCCGACTGCCATCTGTTGGATTTGTTCCGGGTGCACCCAGCGCTTCTTGGATCGCGAATCCTTGCCCCTCATGGGGGCGGCACTCGACCTTGCCTTTGCCGCGTACACGCGCAGCACTAGGTCCCGCATGGTGGTTTGGTGTCTGAGGGTCCCAATGTGGCTGACCCCGGCGGCGCCGTAACTTCGGGCCAGCCGCCGCGGGGTGGTCCCGGGCGCGTAGGGGAAATGCCAAAGCCCCGAGAACAGCCCGGGCTCGCGCACGAGCAGTAGGCGGCCGTCCTGGCGCAGCGCCAGGACGCTCAGCGTCAGGCGCGGCCGGGGTCGCGCGCGCTGCCGGCGGGGAATTGTGCGCTCCAAGCCCGCCCGCCGGGCCTCGCACAGCCCCTCGAGCGGGCAGGCTCCACACCGCGGGATGCGGGGCAGGCAGAGGGTGGAGCCCAGTTCCATCAGTGCCTGGTTGAAGTCGCCGGGGCGCTTGGGCGAGACCAGTCGGTCGGCAAGCTCCTGGAACCTGCCGCGGGTAGTGACGTCGGCGGCCTCGAGGCGAAACACCCGCGCCAGCACCCGGGCCACGTTGCCGTCCACTACTGCCGCCGGCTTCCGGTAGGCGATGCTCAGCACGGCCCGGGCGGTATAGGGCCCCACGCCGGGCAGAGCCAGCGCTTCATCGAGTGCGCGGGGGAAGCGGCCGCGGTGCTCGCGTACGATTTTCCAGGCTGCCTGGTGCAGGTGGCGCGCGCGCTGGTAGTAGCCCAGCCCGGCCCACAGTCGCAGTACCTGCTCCACAGGGGCCCGGGCCAGCTTGCCGACAGTGGGGAAGGCGCGCAGGAATCGCTCGTAGTAGGGAATCGCTACCGGCACCCGTGTCTGCTGGAGCATGATTTCCACCAGCCAGATGCGGTAGGGGTCGTTCCGGGCGGCGTGGCGCCGCCAGGGCAGGTCGCGCTTGTGGCGATCGAACCAGTCAAGCAGCCGCGTTTGCAGGGCGCGGGGAGCCGGATTCGTCCGGGGCATGGCTGCCTACAGCTTCTCGATACGCATCACGGTCTGGGCAATTTTTTCGACCAGTACGCGGTCGCCCACCCGGATGCCTGAATAGACCATCTCTCCCTGAACACGTGCGAGCTGCGTCTTGGGGTCGAGTTCCTCCGTGTACCTGTAGTAGACGTCGTAGAAGGGCAAGCCCTGGAGGCTGACCTCGCGCAGGTGCTCGATGACCGCCTCCTTCTTCGAGTAAAACATCGCGGCGTTCCGTCCCTCGCTAGCCTCAAAGCGATTGCAGGAAGACGAAGTAGGCCGAAGTCCACAGCCCGGTGGGGATCGAGCCTCGCGGCCGGGCGGTGAGGATGATCTTGAAGGTGCCAGTCTCCTGGGCCAGCAGGCGCAGGAAATCACCATCGCCCTCCCGATGCGGCTCGACCAGCGCCAGCTCGCGCAGCACGTCGTAGATGAGGTCGCCGGCTGGCGCCACCGGCGTCTCCCAATCCGGGCTGCGGAACTTCATCTCCGCGTCGATCTCGTAGAAGTGCCAGGCCAGGCAGGCGCAGAAGGTCACAGCCCGCTCGAAGCGCTCCTCCCAGCCAGGAGCGCGAGCGTCGGCGGGCAGGAAGGTATCGAATACCAGTTCGACGCGCCGCTCGTCCTCGCGGGTGAACTCCCGCACCTTCAGGGCCTGGGCCTTGGCGGTGGCTTTCCAGTCGACGCTGCGGGCGCTGTCGCTCGGCTGGTAGTCGCGGATGGAGTAGAGATCGTGCCCGCGGCCTCGGTAGAAGCTCTCCAGCTCGCCGCTGATGAGCGGGAGGATTTCGTAGAACTCCTCGGTGGGCTCGACCGGCGGGTAGACGATGATTTCGTTGGCCGCCGGTAGTTGCCGAATCTTCAACAGGAACCCAAAAGGAAACTGGCTGCTCACCTGGAAGGCGCCCTGCACGTAGCGGCCGCGGCGGGGAAAAGTGAGCTCGACCTGCTGGGTGGCCTGCTTCCGCCGCCCGATGTAGGGGAAATAGACGGCCTCGCCCAGGATGCGCCGGGCGGGCGCCGCCGGCGCCGCTTGCCTACGGCGCTTCGCAGACTTCGCATCGGCCTTCTCGGTGCTGCTCACGCGGAGCGAGAACGAGGGCAGCCAGGTCTTCAGGTTTGTCATCGTCAAAGTGGCCAGCACCGGCTGCCGGGCGAATACGTGGTCGGGCAGTTCCAGCCTGAGCTCGATTCCAGTGAGCACAATGCGGGAGACCACGCCCGACATCAGGATGCCGGCCAGCAGGCTTGCCACCACGATGAAGAGCAGGTTGTTGCC
>JACQTJ010000010.1 GCA_016210855.1 Acidobacteriota bacterium
GCCGCCCACCCCGGCCTGTTCCTGTGCGGCAATGCCTACCAGGGCATCGGGGTTCCCGACTGCATTCGCTCCGGAAGGGCGGCGGCCGAGGCCTGCCTGCGCCCCCTCCGGGCTCAGTGAGGCCTGCGGGCCTGTTTGACTTCACTCCACCCGCATGCGAGAATGGCAGGGAACAAATCCGGAGACGCTGAATGGCAACTACAACCTACCTGCCCCCGGAAGTGGTGAAGCACGAGCCGCAGTCCAAGGGGATGACCACCCCGCGCAAGAAAGTCCCCAAGATCTTGGCGGTGATCAACGAGTGCTGCACGGGCTGCGCGGGCTCGCCCGCCTGCGTCGAGTACTGCCCGGTC
The DNA here is from genome assembly GCA_016210855.1 of Acidobacteriota bacterium. Classification (GTDB taxonomy): domain Bacteria; phylum Acidobacteriota; class Terriglobia; order Acidiferrales; family 2-02-FULL-67-57; genus 2-02-FULL-67-57. The sequence continues at coordinate 354 of JACQTJ010000010.1, forward strand.
GAAGACTGCATGTACTGGATTCCCGACCCCGAGCATCCTCCCTTCGGCGTCATCCGCGTGGACCCGCTCCTGTGCATCGGCTGCAAGCTCTGCACCAGCAAAGGCCCGGACGGGGCCTTCCTCGAGGGCTGTCCCTGGGACGCCATTGACATGGTTCCCGTCGAGGAATGGGAAGCCGTCTACGGCAAGCTCCCCTACTAGCTGTCCGGTCCGCTTCCCGTTTGAATTCCTGTGGTTTCTGCGGCGCGGCGGCGGATGGCTTCCGCGGTGAGCACCGCCTGCTGCCGGATCTTGTCCGGCATTCCCTCGACCCCGCGGGCGAACCGCTCCACTTCGGCGAAATCCTCCATGTCTCCCACCAAGTACAGGGCGCGCAGGGCTTCCCACACCTGGTCCTCGCCCGGGGAGAGAAGAACCACCGGCTCGTCCGCTTTCACCGTGGAGCCTTCCGCAACCAGCCACTTATGCACATAGCCCGGCAAGGGTGAGCGCAGCTCGTACCGCTCCTCCTGGCTCTGGAGGCGGCCCAGCAGCGTGCCGGGGTTGACCGCGTCAGCCGGCTTGAGTCGAATCGACAAGGTTCCTGCCCACGGTGACAAAACCTCATACGGCTGGAGCATGCGTCGCAACTCCACCTTGCCGCTCCTGTCCTGAAAGCGCACCAGGGAAAGGGCTGCATTGCGCCGCACCACAGGTTCAGGGTCCTTGAGGAGATCAAGCAGGGCGGCGTGGAAGGCCGCCGACTGGTTGTCTTGACCCATCACCCACGCCACCGTGGCCCGAATTTCCGGCGCCGGGTGCGCCGCCAGCCCTTGCACCCGGGGATACCAGCGCTTCACCGTCGCGTCGCCGCGGATGATCCGCTCCGCTAACTGCACCAGAGCGTGCTGGGTCTTTCGCGGCGGCTGCGCTTCCCTCAGATACTGGTCCGTCTCCCGCTCGCTCAGCGTTCGCCCGAACCACGTTCCCCGCCAGAAGAGGAACGGCACCAGGACGAACGCCAGCACCAAAAGCATGAGGAGGAAGGGCGCACGGAAGCGTGCTCGGGAAACGGAGGGGTCAACCTGCACAGAAGTGCTCGTTGGTGTGGTTGGGACCAAAGAGTTCAGACAACCCACCAGCCCAGCAGGATCAAACTCAAGACCAGGAAAAGCAAGCCGAGGGCAACTAGGCTAAGCACTCGACCGTCGCCCAACAGCCGCTCCCGCGTTTCCCCGTTCAAGCAGAGAACCCCCACAGCCAGGATGACCACACCCCAGGCCGAGGTCAAAGTCAAACCGGGGTGGCTTTCCACTGCCGTCCGCACGCTGACTGCTGTCTCCACTGGAATCCACGCGAGAAGCAGGCTGATAAAGCCAGCTACTAGCAACACAATCAGGAGGCCGCGCGCAATCCGCATCTCCTTCTCGGGCTCATACCCATAGCGAGGCCAATACGCCCACACAAGCAAAGCTGCGGCAGCGGCAGCCCATCCGTACAAGGAAAGCCTCTCATCGAACCACAGCCAGGCAAGAAACAGCCGGGGTGGCTGCTCACCTGTAACCAGTCGGGGCAGCAGGAACAAAGCCACCAGCGAGTTGCATGCGATGGCAATAGTCAGTGTGACCAGACTGACCAGTTGCAACCAGTGCCGAGTCGGAGGGCTTCCGCAATGGCTGCAAATCGACTGGCGGGGCAAAAACTGCATACCACAAAAGTCGCAGAACACCGTCTCCCCCTGGCGGACCGCGATGCCCGAGTTTACCACCGGATTTCATACAGCATCCAGTAAATGATGACCCCGGTGACCGAGACAAACAGCCACAGGGGTAGGGTCCAGCGGGCTAGGCGCCGGTGCCGGGCGAAGTCCTGCTTCCAGGCCCGGTAGAGCGTGACCAGGGCGAGCGGCAGGATGAGTGCGGCAAGGAGAACGTGCGGGATAAGAATGGCAAAGTACACGCCACGGACCCAGCCACCGGCAGGGAAGGGCGTGCTCCCGTGATAATAATGGTAGTAAACGTAGGAAGTCAGGAAAACGGCCGAAGCCAGAAAGGCAGAAACCATGCAGGCCTTGTGCGCACTCACCTGCTTGCGCCGGATGAAGTAGTAGCCCACCACCAGCAGAACGGCGCTCGTGGCGTTCAGGCTGGCATTGAGGGTGGGAAGAGAGGCAAGGGGAATCACGCCTTGCTTACCCGAGATCGGTCGAGAGCGGCCGCTCCGCCACCACAAAGGCGGCCAGGGTCGTCAGCGCCGCGAAAACCAGCGTGACCCCGACGGCCAAGCCCAGCGACGGCTCTTCCCGCACCACTTCCGGAAGACCCCAGTAGAAGACCCGGCGCACCGCCGCCAGGGCGTAGGTGAGCGGATTGAGCGCCATCACCCAACGCACCCAAGTCGAAGCCCCCGAGGCTGGGAACAGCGCCCCCGAGAGCAGCCACAGAGGGATTAGGAAGAGATTGGCGATGGCGTGGAACCCCTGCACGGAATCGAGCTGCCAGGCAAACAGGAAGCCCAGGCCGGTCAAGGCAAAGGCGATGAGGAATAGAACGCCGGTGAGCAAAATCAGGGGGGCGGGCCCGAGCGGAATCCCCACGGCCGGGGCCAGCAGAACAAACACCAGCCCCTGCAGAACGGCCAGCGTGGCCCCCCCCAGCAACTTCCCCAAGACCAGGCTGGAACGGGTCACCGGAGCAACCAGCACCGAAAGCAGAAAACCCTCGTGGCGGTCCTCGATGATCGACATCATACAAAAAATCGAAGTGAACAGGACGATGAGGACGAGAGTACCCGGGAAGAAGTACTCCAGGTAGTTCATCTCCGCTCCAGCCCCGCCGGGGTGAAACGACGTTCCGATCCCGGATCCGATTAGCAGCCAGAAGACCAGCGGCGTCCCCAGGGCCCCCACCACCCGGCTACGGTGGCGATAGAAGCGCAGCAGCTCGCGCCACCACAGCGTCCCCGCGGCGAGCCAGAAGCTGGAACGAAGGCTGGAGTTCGCCGGTGCGGAGTCCAAGGTCATGGGTCGGCGGGGGCCTTCTCGCTTGAAGCCGGCTGGCGGCCGTCGGCGAGAGCCGACCGCCGGCTTTTCAGCAGCTCCCAGAGCCGGGCCTCATAGGCCAGCCAGAGGAAGCAAAACCCGAACATGGTGGCTATCAGCAGCGCCACAGAAATCATCAGCAGCCCATCCAGGCTGAGGACTGTCGTCACCAGGACGCCGTCCCGGGCGGCGTCGATGATCACCCAGAAAACGAGCCCGAGAGAGGCCAGCGCGATGAACAGACAGAGTAGAGCCAGAGCAATTGTCTCCCGCATGTCGGGTACCTCGCCCAGCAAAAATTGTATCACGGCGCTTTGCCTCTCTCCTGATCCCGCTCCTCCTCCCAGAAACGGTGCCCGGTTTGCTGAATAAAGACGTCCTCGAGCGTGGGTTTCGCCACGCTGACCGCGTCAATCCGCCCCGGGAAGGCTTCCACCAGGTCGGTAACGAACTTGTGTCCCTGGGCGCGCTCGATCCGCACCCGGCCATCAAGCACGCTGGGTTCACCACCGAATCGCTTCCGGATTTCTTCGCAAAGGCTTTCCGGGTCCTGGGTTTCAAGGACCACAACGTCGCCGCCGATTCTCTTCCGGAGCGAGTCCGGCGAGCCCATCGCCAGCAGACGTCCACGGTCCAGGATGGCCAGGCGGTCGCAGGCCTGGGCCTCATCGAGCAAGTGCGTGGTCAGCAGGACTGTCACGCCTTCCGTGTCCCGCAAGCGGCTCAGGTAGAGGCGGAGGTCGCGCCGCGCGCCCGCATCCAGGCCGCTTGAGGGCTCATCGAGGAGCAGGAGGTCGGGGTGGTGGAGCAGCCCCTTGGCGAGCTCCACACGCCGCCGCAGCCCGCCAGAGAGTCTCTCCACCGGCTCGTGGGCGCGCTCGGCCAGACCGACCCGGGCGAGCATTTCCCGGCTCCGCTCGCGCAGCGGCGCACCGCGCAGGCCGTAGAGGTGACCCTGGTGACGGAGATTCTCCACCGCCGTGAGCTTCCGGTCGAGGCTTTGCGACTGGAACACCACCCCGATGCGGCGGCGTGCCGCCAGGGGCCGGCGGACCACATCGTCGCCAAACACCCGCGCCTGCCCTTCGGTGGGGACCAGCAACGTGGAAAGAACGCGGAAGAGTGTGGTCTTGCCCCCGCCGTTCGGCCCCAGGAGTCCGAAGATTTCGCCCGCCGAAACGCTGAAGCTGACGTCCTCGAGGGCCGGGCGCGCCCCGTAGCGGTGGCTCAGGTGTTCGACTTCAATGGCAGAGGTCTGAGTCATCCTCGCCTACGGGAGGTCATCGCTTGTCGAGCATCAGCAGGACAAACAGCAAAGGGAGATAAGCAACTGAGGCGTGGAGGAGGTGTCTAGCGTGGTGGTTCGAGTGCGAGGCCGCCGCCCGCAGCGCGAACTGCAGAAAACCCACCCCCAAGAGCAGCGCCCCGAAGAAATAGACGGCACCGGCCATCCCCACGAGGGTGGGCGCCAGGCCGGCCGGAAGGAGTGCCAGGGAGTAGAGGACGATCTGGCGTCCCGTGGCCGCGCCCGTCGGATCCACGACGGGCAGCATCCGGATATGCCCGCGGGCGTAATCTTCCCGATACATCCAAGCGATGCTCAGGAAGTGCGGAAACTGCCAGAAGAAGAGAATGGCATAGAGCACCCAGGCTTGGGCGTCGAGACCATTGCGAGCCCCAGCCCAACCGATGAGCGGCGGCATGGCGCCGGGGAAGGCTCCGACGGCGGTGCAGAGCGTGGTCTGCTTCTTTAGTGGCGTGTAGATGAAGAGGTAGCTGGCCCAGGTCAGGAAGGCCAGCAGACTCGCCAGCCCGTTTACCAGCAAGGCTAGGTAGAGGATTCCTCCGCCCGAGAGCGCCCAGGCGAACCAGAGCGCTGCCCGCGCCGAGAGCCGCCCGGCCGGGATGGGCCGCTTAGCGGTGCGGCGCATGCGAGCGTCGTCGTCCCGCTCCAGAAACTGGTTGAACGCCCCGGTGCCGCCGGCCACGAGCGCGGTCCCGATGAGAGTGTGAATGAGCAACCAGGGATCGACCGAGCCCCGCGAGCCGACATAGAAGCCCACCAGGGCGCTGATCACCACGAGCGCGCTGACCTCGGGCTTGGTCAGTTCCACGTAATCGGCCAGACGGGCGCTGGCAACGTGCCAGCCAACCGCGAGGCTCTGCCCGTTGCTCTTCATATGGTTGCCCTCTGGGGTGTCGAGGCCAAAGCGATGCTCTCTCCCGGACCTGATACCCGGCGGTAGCACCAGAGAGTGAGCACCACACTGCTAGCAAGCGTCGCCCCCCCGGCGGCCACGTGGGCCACAGTGGCGGCAACATAGAACAATTCGGGTTGAGCGCTCTCGGCACTCCCCAGGCGGGCCAAGTAGGCGCCCGCGCCTAGGAGGAGCTGGGCGGCCAGCAAACCTGCGAGCATACGAGCCGAGCGCACCAGTTCGGGCTGGGCAGCGAACTGCACAAGCACGCGCCGCGCCGTCCAGGCCACGAGGAATGCAACCACAGCGGCGCCAAAAAGATGCGGAACAATCCCCGCCGCGGAGTGTCGGAATGCGGCGCCCAAGATGAGCTGGGCGAGCAGGGCGAGGGCGGTGGCCTGGCTGAGCCGCCGCAGCGGCGGGCTCGACGCGTCCACCGCCTTCGGCGCTTCTTCCCGCCAGGCCGGGCCGGCGAACACAGCCAGACTTACCGCCAAGCAGAAGAACAGCTGGGCCAGAGTGGCGTGGGCAATGGAGACAGGGCGGGGAAGCAGGAACAGTACGGTGATTCCCCCGAGCACGCCCTGCAGAACGACCACACCGAGGGCCACCAGCCCCAGGCGGCGCACCCACCGCCTAGGCTCCTTCAGGCACAGCCAGAGGGCGAGAACCGTGGTCAGCAGGCCGACCACGGTCGCCACCATGCGATGGCCGTGCTCATAGAAGATGTTGCCGACCATAGGCGGCATCCAGGTGCCGTAGGAAAGCGGCCAGTCGGGCACGGCCAGCCCGGCGTCGTTGCTTGTGACCAGGGCGCCGGCCGCCAGGAGGAGAAACGTGGCCGCAGCCGTCAGCAGCGCGAAGCGGTGCAGGCTAGTGTTGGGTGGCGCGACCATGATGCCTACGCTGGGGGCGGGTGGCAGAGGCGTCCCGCTGCCTGTGTCTCCTAGTCGCCCGCGGCCTTCGGGGTGATGGTGAAGTCCACGGTCTTGGTTTCCTTCGGCCCCACCGTCACCTTCTGCTCCACGGCGCCAAACTTCTCCTGCCAAGCGGCGATGGTGTACTCGCCGGGAGGCAGGCCCTTGAGGGTAAAGGTGCCGTCGATCCCCGTGACCGCGAAGAAGGGGTGCTTGAGAACGCCGATGTAGCTCTTCATCCAGGGGTGCACGTTGCACTTCACCGGAATTAGCAGCTCCTCGCGGGGAAAGTTCTTCACCAGCGGCTCCGCCCCCGGTGGCATCGAGGTGTTCCACTCCCGGTTGTTCGTAGGCACGGGATGGATGTTGTGGGTGGTGGAGTCGCTGTTCAGGATTTTGACGTCCTGGTTGGTCTGTACGCCGACCACATGGGGAGTGTAGAGGCAGCCCCTCTGGTCGAGCACCGCTGGCTCTTTGGGAGTGGGGAAGGTGCGGTTGTCCAGGCCCTCTTTGACATACACAAACACGTAGCGCAGCGTGCCGTTGTCGTTGACCACGACTTCGTGCGAGAAGACGGGAGTGCCGTGCATGGCGGCGCAGGCGGCGTCTGCGTCCATGCGGATCCGATTCGGCTGCGGTTTCCCGTCTTTGTAGACCACCTTGCCGGTGACCGTAGCGGCCGTGGCGGGGTCAACCGGCGGCCCGGCCGGTGCTTCGGCGGCCGGCTTTTCGGCGACTTCGGCGGGCTTCTCTGCGCCGCCACAGGCGGCCAGAAGTACGAGAGCCAGGATCGTTGCACTGCCCAATAGCTTGCGTGTGGTCATATTTGCTTTGCCCTTTCCTCGGATTAAAGTGATGCCAAAACCTCAGTGCGATTGTACCAGATTTGCGCTGACCCCGGCGGAGCGGGCAGGCGCGGAAGCCGCCAGGCGGCCGCTCAGGCGTCGCTGCTCTTCGGCCGAGAGCTGGAACATGTAGCGCACCAAGAGCTCGGCGTGGTCGCCCGGGTAGCCGTGGACGCCGGCCGGGAGCGGACCGGAAAAGACCCAGCGACCACCCTCGCGGCGGAACAGCCCCGACGGCATCGCCGTGCCGGGTATGATGCCGGCCGGGTCGATAATCCACCGCTCCGTCCAGCCAGGCTTGAGGCGCTCCTTGACCAGCAGGAAGTTCGGGGCGATGGCCGTGCGGTCGTGGGCCGGGTCACCGGTGGCGTGGCACTTCAGGCACGGCGCCGCCGGGTGGGTAAAGAGCTGTTCAGCCATCAGGCGCTCCCGGTCGGTCAGGGGGGCCAGCTTGGGCGGAATGTAGGGCTGGGCCTGGGACGATAGTGCCTGGAAGAACCGCACCAGCTTCTGGATTTCTCCCACGGAGAGATTGAAGGTGGGCATGCGGGCCCGCAGATAGGTGCGCACGCCGTTGCGGTTCAGGTCGGTCGCGCTCAGGGCCGGGTTCTCAAGAAATCTCGCCATCCACTCTGGATTCAAGCGGGCGCCAGCGCCGATGAGCGGCGGCGGCAACTGGTCCTTCCCCTCAGGGGTCTGGTACGCGGCCAGGGTCATGAGCACAGACTTCTTCCCGATGCGAACCTGGTGGCAGCCCATGCAGTTGTACTTGGCGACGATCCACCAGCCCTCCTGGATGTCCCGCCGCTGATCGGTAGGCCGGTAGAAATAAGACTGAGGGAAAGCGGGCTCCGTGCTGCCCATCAGGAAAGTCGTGAGCGCCCGGATCTCCCCCGGGGTCACATTCGGGTTGGGCATCTTCAGCTGCTCGGTGCGGGGGCGGATCTTGCCCTGGTCGAAGAAGGCCGGGTCGGCCAGCTTGCGCTCGAAGAAGTTCTTGTGGGTGCGCCAGCCTTGGCGCTGGGCGGGGATGGTGAACAGGGCAAAGTCCAGCCGGTCAATGGGCTTGCTGCCCTCGGTGGTGAGGTCGGTGCCGATGCGGCCTTCCTCCTCCAAGCCGGCAATCTCGTGGCAGCCGGCGCAGCCGTAGTGGCGGACCCAAAACTTCCCCTGCTCCTTGAGGTTCGGGTCGTCCATGTAGTCGGCCTTGGGGTAGGGCGGGGGATTCTGGCGGCGCTGGGTCATCAAGTAGCTGGCGAGGTCGCGGGCTTCCTCCCAGGTCAGCCGCAGGCTGGGCATGACCGTGCCGGACTGCACCTGGAGCTCCTCGCCGTCGTTCGGGCAGGTCGAGTGCTCCAGGTCGAGGACGAAGGGCAGCCCTTTACGGGCATAGTCTTCCGGGCCCAGGTCGCGCTTTTCCAGAGAGCAGTAGGGCCGGGTGCGCTCGCGGGGATTATGGATCCAGCGCACCAAATAGTTGTAGTTCGTTTTCTCGCCGACTCGGCTCAGGTTGGCCGCGAAGCTGCCGCCCCCGGCGTCCTCGCCTTCTCCGCGGGCGTGGCAGGCCAGGCAGCCCCGGGTCTCGAAAAGCTCCTTTCCCCGGGTGGGATTCCCGGGCGGCTGTGCGGGAAGTTTGGCTTCGATTCCCGACTGCCAGATGAAGGCGGCGATCGCTTCCAACTCGTCCCGGCGGAGCCGGAAGCGGGGCATTTTGGTGGTGGGCCGCCAGGCGTGGGGGTTCTCAAGCCAAACCGGGATCCAGTCGCGGCGGAGCTTGACCCGAACCTCCTTCAAGTTGGGGCCGATCCGCTTCTCCTCGCGCAACAGGCTGGCGGCCTGAATCCGAAGCTGCTCGGCTTCCGCGTCAAGCTTGCTGATGCCAACGCGGAGGTTCTCGGCCTGGGCGTAGTGGCGCTGGGCTTCCTCGTTCGTGGCGGCGGCGTCGCCGAGCTGGATGCTGCGTTCGATCTCTCGCTCCGACTCGGCCCGCTGCGCCAGTAGCTGCTGGATGTACTGGCGGGTGGCCTGGAGCCGCTCCCGCTCGTCGTCGAACCCTTCAAAGCGGTGGCAGCCGATGCAGCCCCGCAGCCGGAAGAGCTCTTTGCCGTGGTTCAGCACCTCGGCGTGCTCGAGGACAATATCGCGGCCGTGGCACTGCTGGCAGCCTGCCTCCACGTTTTCCATCGGGGAGAGGGGCCACAGCCAGTGCTTGTACTGCCCGTGGGCTTTCTCGATGCTGGAGGTGGCCCGCCCATTGCCGCCATGGCATGGGGAGCAACCGAACCGGTCCGGGTCGTGAATCTTAAGCAGTGCCTTGTTGGGGTGGGTGACGAAGACCGCCTGCCCGCTCATGTCGGCCCGGCTCAAGGTCACGGGCTCGCGGATGCCCACGTGGCAGGACTCGCAGCGGTCCACCAGCTGCGTGTCCGGGACGTTGATCTGCTTAATCTCGATCTGGAAGCTCTGCACGCCGCGCCCCAGGCCCCGCATCTGCTGCTCGGTCAGGCCCACCAGGTGCTCCTGCAAGTAGGCATCTCGCTGGCGGCGCCAAGCCGTAGCCTCCTCCAAAGCCACGGCGCGATCGGCGATTAGAGAAGCTTTCCGCTGCTTGAGGCGGTTGTATTCCTCCTCCAGCTGGTCGAAGGTGTAGTTGATGGTTTCGACGGTCCCATCCGGGACGGGCAGCCTGGCTCGGAACGGTCCTTCCTTGACCCTTTGGATCTCCTCGAGCAGCTTCTCCTTGCCCCTCTGGCTAGAGGCGGTTTCCGCCCGGTAGGTGAGGGCGCCAATCTTGCCGCGGGCCAGTTGGAAGACATCGGTCAGCACGGAAATCCGCCGGTCCAGGTCGCGGATTTCGCGGTCAATCTCGCTGACCCGGGGCGCGGCGGCGGCCTCGGCGGCCTGGAATTGTTGCTCCAGCTTCTGAAAAGCCTCCGACTCGCGGACGCGCTGTTCGGCAGCCGCCTGCTCGGGGATGGCCTTTTCCAGGTAGCGCGTGTAGAGGCGGATGAACTCCCGCTGGTAGGGCTTCCAGGGGCGCAGGCCGTAAAACTCATCATAGAGGGCCCAAGCCAAGGTGCCGACCAGGATGAGCGAAGCCGCCAGGAGCGGCGCGCTCATCGAGCGGCTGACAATGGGATCGTCGCGGTCGGGCTGCTCAGGCACTGATCTCCTCCCAGCGGGAGCAGGCAGCGGCTAGACGTTGAACCACGGCGTGACCCAAATGTACTTGATGGCCGGCAGCCCGAAGGCGCGGGGCAGGTGGCGCAACAGCATCTTGACCGGCAGACCGATCATGGTGATGGCGAAAGCCTGAATGGTCAGGTACTGCAAGAGGCTCAGACGCCGGTAGATCTTGCGATGGAACTCGGTGATGCTCATCAACCGGTGAAGCGCATAACCGGTGGCGAGGTAGTAGAGCCCCACCACCAGGCCACCGAAGATGAACTTCCCGGGCGTGCTGGTGATACCCACCAAGTCCGGCAAGTCGCGGTTGACCTCGAAGACCAGGGCGTTGTGGTCCCAGGTCTCGCCCGGCCAGAACCAGATCCAGCCCGGCCCGCGGATGAAGGTGCCCACCATCACCATCCCCACCCACAGCACCAGGAACCCGAAGCAGAAGCCGAGAATAGCGATCCGCCGCTGCCGGAAGGTGTAGTAGCCGTTCCCGAGCGGGTTGGTGTCAATGTAGGGGATCACCATCAGGCCGATGATGATGAGGGTGGGCATGAGCACGCCGGCAATCCAGGGGTCGAAGTACACCAGCATCTCCTGCAGGCCGACGAAGTACCAGGGAGCTCGGGACTCGTTCGGGGTGAGGTTGGGGTTGGCGGGCTCTTCGAGCGGCGCGTTCAGGGTGATCGACCAGATCATCAGGATGATGGTGACGATGACGGCGGCGAGGAACTCAATGCGCATCAAGTACGGCCAGGTATGCACCTCCCGCTCCCAGCCGGGCTTGAAGGGGAAGATCTTGCGGTGGTGCGTCTTGGCCTTCTGGGGGTCGGCCTCGAGCTCGGCAATCAGCCGGTCGGTGTGAAAGGCCTGCCGCAGCCCGTACCAGGTATAGAAGGGCACCAGGAAGAGCATGGCGGCAATGGGAATGTTGTCGGGCTTGGTGGCGTTCTCCCAGATTTGATGCCAGTCCATTGGATACCCCTCTGCGCTCAGGCCCTCACTGCATCCCGCTGGGCCGCAGCACCACAGGCACGGGGCCCTTCGGCTCCTTGATTTCCGATTCCAGCATCACCGGGGCCGGGCCGGAGATGCCGCCGTCTTTGCGCACCCGCCAGAAATGCACCCCCATGAAGACCGACGCGATCAGGGGGATGGCCACGCAGTGCCAGATGTAGGCGCGCAGCAAGGCGTTGGAATCGACGATGGAGCCGCCCAGCAGGGCGAAGCGGACGTCGTTGTACGGGGTCATGCCGAGCTGGGGGCCGAACGGCCCCTCGTGGCCGAGCAGGGGCGTGGCCCGGGCCATGTTCGTCCCCACCGTGACCGCCCAGAAGCCCAACTGGTCATCGGGCAGCAGGTAGCCGGTAAAGGAGAGCAGCAAAGTGAGCACCATCAGGATGACCCCGATGCACCAGTTGAATTCCCGCGGCCGCTTGTAGGAGCCGGTCAGAAAGACCCGGAACATATGCAGCCACACGGTGATGATCATCAGGTGGGCGGCCCAGCGGTGCATGTTTCGCAACAGCTTCCCGAAGGGCACGTCGTGCTCCAGGTAGAGGATGTCGCGGAAGGCCTGGACCTTGGTGGGGTGGTAGTAAAACATCAGCAGGACCCCGGTGATGGTAAGGGCCAGAAACAGGTAGAAGGTGATCCCGCCCATTCCCCAGGTGAAGCTGTAGCGGACGGCGTCGCGGTTGATCTTGGCTGGGTGCAGGTGGAAGAAGACGTTGGTCAGTACGCCCAGAGCCCGGCTGCGTGGGGTGTCGTCGTGCTTGACCCGGAACATGGAGCGGTAGAGCTGGGTCTTTTCCGGCTCCTGGAGGGCCCGGGCCTCCTCGAGGGCCTTCTCTTTGAGGGCTTTGGCCTTTTCCTGCGCCTCCCCGAGCAGGGCGGTCAGGCCTTTCTTCGCCTGCTGGTTGTTCTCTTCGGGCATTGGGATCTCCCGTCGTTCGCGGTCTTCCGTCTGGAGGCGCTACACGCGGAGAAAAGCGCCGGGGTCGTCAAATTGATCGCGCTTGCCCCGCTCGCGCATGTAGAGCTTGGTCAGGTCCACCACGATCTGTCCCTGAGCGCCGACTTCCACGTGGGCGCGGTCCATCGGGCGCGGCGCCGGGCCTTCGAAATTGATCCCTTCGCTGTCATAGCCGCTGCCGTGGCAGGGGCACTTGAACTTGTTCTCGCTTTCCTTCCAGTCCGGCGTGCAGCCGAGATGGGTGCACCGGGCGTATATGACAAAAAGCCTCTCCGGGTTGCGGACGACCCAGATGCGGTACTGCTGTTGAAAGCGAGTGTCCACCCCCAACCCGAAGTCCGAGGGGGTGCCGACCGTGAAAACCGTTTTGGGCTCGAAGATGGTGCGCGGAAAGAAAAACCGCAAGAACATCAGGAAATTGACGCCTACGAAACCCCAAATGGACGCCCAAACGATGCGGCGCCGCATTTTCAAGGGCTCGACCGTGGGCTGGCCGTCTGCGGTGGAGGGTTTTTTCCCGGCGGGAGCGTTCGCGGTCTTCTCATCATGCGCGCGAGACTCTGCCATACCTCTCCCTCGGTCCTGACCCTGCGGTGACGAAATCCGGTCCGACCCGAGCGCCAAATGGAATCATATCGTAGCCGTCCCCAGGGCTGTCAAGAGACGCTCCGGGCTACCCGGGGACTTCCACCTCCGCCGTCTTCCGCACCAGCTCAGCCAGCGCCTGGATGAACCGGGGCGAATCGTTGAGCGCCGGCATCAACTCAAACTGCCGGATTCCAAGTTCGGCCGCTTCCGCCCGGGCTTTGATGTCGATTTCGTGCAGGGTCTCGACGTGGTCGGTGACGAAGGCGATGGGGATGACCAGAACATTCCGTTCGCCCCGAGCGGCCAGCTCCCGAAGGGTCGCCAAGAGCATCGGTTGCAGCCATCGCCCCGGGCCCACCTTGCTTTGATAGCAGAGCCGATAGGGGTGTGCCCAGCCCCCACACTCCAGGACCAGCGCTGCCGTCGCCTCCACCTGCTCCTGGTAGGGGTCGCCGGCCTCAACCACGTCCTGCGGAATGCCGTGGGCGCTGAAGACCAGTGTGACCGGGACCCCGGCCGGGAAGCGTTCCAAGGCGGAATCGATTCTCTCCACGACAGCCTCGATGTACAACGGCTGACGGTAGAAATCCCGAATCACCTTGGTCGGAACCTCGAGCCCGGCCCGCGCCGATTGCCGCCCCCACTCGTTCAGGCTGCTGCCACTGGTGGTGCGGGAATACTGCGGGTAGAGCGGCAGCAGCACCAGCTCATCAAACCCGCCGCCCTGCACCTCCCGGACGACTTCTTCCGTCAGGGGATGCCAGTAGCGCATGGCCGTGAAGACACGGGCATCCACGACGGTACGCAACTCCCGTTCCAGGGCCCGGGCCTGGGCGCGGGTGAGCTCGATGATGGGCGACTTGCCGCCGACCTCGGCGTAGTGTTTGCGGACTTTGGCGGCCCGGTGCCGAGCCGCGAGCCGGGCCAGGGGCCGTCGCGCCAACCGCGCAAACGGGAAGTCAATGATATCGGGGTCGGAGAAAAGATTGTAGAGAAAAGGCTCGATGGCTTCGAACGAATCCGGCCCGCCCAGCTGGAACAGCACCACGCCCAGTCTGCGGCCGGTGCTCATCGGCTCCCGGAGGCCGGGCGGTGCACGTCAGGCCCCCACTTGGCGGGCCGCAGCGGCTTTTTCGACGGCGGCCACAACGGTGTCGGTGAACTCGGTGGTGGAGGCGGTACCGGCGAAGTCGCGGGTCAGGCGCCGCCCGTCCTGGTAGATAGCCGCCAGGGCAGAGCGGATGACAGCGGCCGCGCCAGACTCGCCGAGGTGCTCGAGCATGAGGGTTGCCGAGAGGGTGATGGCCGTGGGGTTAGCCTGGTTCTTGCCGGCAATGTCGGGCGCGGTGCCGTGGACGGCTTCGAAGACCGCGTACTCGTCCCCCAGGTTGGCCCCGGGCACGACCCCCAGCCCGCCCACCAGGCCGGCGCAGAGGTCGGAGACGATGTCACCAAAAAGGTTCTGGAGCAGCAGCATGTCAAAGCTCTCTGGCTTGATCACCAGCTGCATGCAAGCGTTGTCCACGATGAGCTCGCTGTACTCGATGTCGGGGTACTCCTGAGCCACGCGCCGGCAGCAGGTGAGGAAGAGGCCGTCGGCAAGCTTCATAATGTTGGCCTTGTGGATGGCGCAGATCCGGCGGCGGCCGTGCCGGCGGGCGTACTCGAAGGCAAAGCGGGCGATGCGCAGCGAGGCCTTCTCGGTAACTATCTTCAGGCCCTCCACGACCCCGGGGACCACGGTGTGCTCCAGGCCGGAGTAGAGGTCTTCGGTGTTCTCCCGGACGATGACCAGGTCCACGTTATCAAAGCGGGTCTTCACCCCAGGCAGGTTGCGCACCGGGCGCAGGTTGGCGTAGAGCTCGAGTGTCTGCCGCAAGGCCACGTTCAGGCTGCGGTGCCCGTGGGCGACCGGCGTAGCCATCGGGCCTTTCAGGGCCACGCGGTTCCGCCGGATCGACTCCAGCCACTCCTCCTGCAGATAGCGCTCCTGCCGGCGGTCGGTGACCGGCTCGGCTTTCACTTCCTCCCACTCAATGCGGACTCCGGTGGCGGCGATGATGCGCTGCGCGGCCGCCGCCACTTCGGGACCGATGCCGTCGCCAGGAAGCAGCGTTACGCGGTGCACAAGTACCCTCCCGTCCTGCTTTTGGGAACGGCTCATTCTAGGGCAAAAAGCCGCGGCGGACAAGGCACCCCCCGGGGCAGGGAAGCTTGTCCCCTCGGTCTGGCGACCGGCGGAGGCGCCTTTCGGCCGCCGCCCGGCACCGTTCGGCCCCGAATCGGAGCCTCCGGCCGGAAGCGGCGTTGACAACCTCGCCAAGTTGTCGCAGAATAAGCGGTGTGCGGGCGGGATTGAGGCCCGAAAACCGAGAGAGGGTGAAGAGGCCATGGGAGTGCAGCTGACCGAAATGGCGGTTACCAAGGTGAAGGAAGTCATGGCGCAGCAGAGTCCGCAGCCCGCGGGGCTGCGCATCGGCGTGGTGGGGGGAGGCTGCTCCGGCTTCTCCTACCAGATGACCTTCGAGAGCCAGGCGACGCCGATGGACAAGGTGCTCGAGTTCGACGGCCTGAAGGTGTTCGTGGACCAGACCAGCCTGATGTACCTGGACGGCACCCAGGTGGACTACGTCGAGAGCCTGGAAGGGGCGGGGTTCAAGTTCGGCAACCCCAACGTCAAGAGCACCTGCGGCTGCGGCAGCTCCTTCAGCGTCTAGTTCATCCGCCGGGCAGGGCGGAGAGAGCTTTTGAAGCCTTGAGCTTCAAAAGCTCTCGTTCCTTTTTGGATCCGTCAGGAAGTCTCTCGTGAGCCGCCCCGACTGGGAAGAACGCTACCGGAAGCCCGGCTGCGTCTGCGGCACGGAGCCAGCCGGGTTCCTCGTCGAGCACTTCAACGAATTACCTGTCGGGGCCGCTCTCGACCTGGCCATGGGGGACGGGCGCAACGCTCTTTTTCTTGCCCGTCACGGCTTCGCGGTTACGGGAATCGAAAAATCCCCCACTGCCATTGTCAAGGCCCGGGCCCGCGCTAGCGGATTGGGGGTGGCCCTGACCACAGTCGAAGCCGACTTAGAAAACTACACACTCCTGGTCGAAGTCTTTGAGGTCGTACTCTGCTTCAACTACCTGCAGCGCAGCCTGTTTGCGGCCATGGCGCGCGCCCTCAAGCCCGGCGGGGCCCTGGTTATGGAAACCTACACGATGGACGAGCTGAAGCTGCCCCATGGACCCCGCCACCCCGAGCACCTGCTCCAGCCGGGGGAGCTCTACCGGGCGTTCCGGCACCTGCGCGTGGCCTACTACCGGGAAGTAACCCAGGCGAACCGGGCTGTGGCCAGCCTGCTGGCCTTCAGGCCCTGACGCCGCCTAGTTCATCATGGCTTGGAGACGCCGCACCGCTGTCAGGGCAGCGGCATAGCCCGCCTGCTCGCCCAGGGCCTTTTTGTAATTCTCGAGAGCGGCCCGGTACTGGCGCTTGTGCTCGTACACCCGCCCCAGATTGAAGTAGGGGAAGCAGCGGGCCTCGTAGCGCGGCGCGCGCGTGGCTTTCTCCAGCCAGGAGATGGCTTCCTCCAGCCGCCCCTTCTCGATGAGGTAGGCCCCGATGTCGTTGTAGGGGTTGCCGAAGTCAGGGTCTACGGCGATGGCCCGGCGGCACTCCTCAATGGCCTCGTCGTAAAGGCCCATGAAGCTGTAGGTCCACCCCAGGAAGGTGTGGGCCTCGGCAGTGGGAAAGAGCTGGATGGATTTCTTGTAGAGGGCGATGGCCTCGTCCAGTTCGCCCTTCATCTGGTGCCGGTAGGCCTGGTCGAAGAACTCGTGCGCCTGTTCTTTTTGGCTCTGTTCCGGCATGGCCAAGGCCGGAGCCGGTTTTGCCGGTGCGGCTTTTCCATTATGCGCGGCGGAAGGAGCCCAGGACAAGACCGGAAAACCCGTAGACGCCCGAGGGGGTGGCGTGTTATCTGCTAGCAGAGGCGGAGGCGTTGGCTGGTGAGAATCGCCCTGGCGCAAATCAACCCGACGGTGGGCGACTTTGCCGGAAACAGCAGCCGCATCCGTCAGCGGGCCGAAGAAGCCCGTGCCCGCGGCGCTGACCTGGTCGTTTTCACCGAGCTCTGCCTGTGCGGCTACCCGCCGCGCGACCTGGTCGAAAAGCCGAACTTCCTCGAGCACAACCGCGGCGCCCTCGAGGAGCTGGCTCGCTCACTTCCGCCCCTTCCCACCATCGTCGGCTTCGTCGGCCGGGCACAGGCCGAAACTGGCAAGTCGGCGCTGAACTGCGCCGCGCTCCTCGCCGAGGGCACGGTGCGCTTTGAGCAGGCCAAGATGCTCCTGCCCACGTACGATGTCTTCGACGAGGCCCGCACCTTTGCTCCGGCCGCGAGCCAGCGCCTCTTCGGCTTCTGCGGCTCTCAGCTCGCCTTGACCATCTGCGAAGATATCTGGAACGACAAGTCCTTCTGGAAGCGCCAGCTCTACCCGCGGGACCCGGTCGAGGAATTGATGGGGCAGGGAAGCAACCTCCTCATCAACATCTCCGCGTCGCCGTTCAGCGAGGGCAGGCGCCGGCTGCGGCTGGAGATGGTGCAGGCGCTGGCTCAGCGCCACCGGGTGCCGGTAGTGCTGGTGAACCAGGTGGGCGGGAACGACAGCCTCATCTTCGACGGCTCCAGCGTGGCCGTGGACGCAACCGGCAGACTCGCAGTCCAGGCTGCTTCCTTCGCCGAAGACCTGGTTTTGTTCGACACCGCCACCGGCCAAGGCGACATCCACCCGCAGCCGGGCGAGGGAGTCGAGGAAATCTACGAGGCCCTGGTGCTGGGTACCCACGACTACGTCCACAAGTGCGGCTTCCAGCAGGTTATTGTCGGGATGAGCGGCGGGATCGACTCTTCGGTGGTGGCGGGGCTCGCCGTTGCCGCTCTGGGCCGCGAGAACGTGCTCGGGGTGGCTATGCCCGGGCCTTATTCCTCGCCCGAAAGCCTCCGCGACGCCCGGCAGCTCGCCGAGAACCTCGGAATCCGCTTCCTGACCCTGCCGATTAGCGACCTTTTCGCTGCCTACGGCACGGCTCTGGCCGAGCCCTTCCGCAGTCGCCCGGAAGACGTGACCGAGGAGAACCTCCAGGCCCGCATCCGGGGCAACCTTCTCATGGCCCTCTCCAACAAGTTTGGGGCCCTGGTGCTGAGCACCGGCAACAAGTCCGAGCTGGCCGTGGGCTACTGCACGCTTTACGGCGACCTGGCCGGCGGCCTCGCCGTCATCTCCGACGTCCCCAAGATGATGGTCTATGAGCTCGGCCGCTACCTCAACCGCCAGCACCCCCTCATCCCCGAACCCTGCTTCACAAAGGCTCCTTCGGCCGAGCTCCGACCTAACCAGACCGACCAGGACACCCTGCCGCCTTACGACCTCCTCGATAACATCCTCAAAGCCTACATCGAACAGGGAGAAACACCCGACTCCATCGCCGTCCGCCTCCAGGTCTCGCCCCGCCTGGTCCGCCAACTCACCCACCGCGTGGATCGCGCCGAATACAAGCGCCACCAAGCACCCCCCGGACTCAAAGTCACTTCCAAGGCCTTCGGACTCGGCCGCCGCTTTCCCATCGCCCACAAATACTCCGAACCACCCACCAACTAAGCCCACCGCCACTCTCACGGCAGGGAAGCGGCGACCCACCCAAACACGCCCTCCCACCCACTCGTACTCCCAAGGGAGTTGGTCCTGGCTCCCTTACTTAACATAATATCTGTTATCGGATTAGAGAAAAGGGGCTCACTCGAGGCGGGAGGACAACTAAGAGTCAGGGCTTCGGCCCCCTTCCCCGTTTGGACTGCTGAGGTCCTTCGAGCCCTGGGGTGGGAGAAAGCTGGAACAGGTGCACGTGGTAGGGCGCCATGTCGAGATAGAGTCCGGGCTGGAGCAAGGTGTTGCCGTCGCGTTCATAGACAGCGTCACTCAGCAAATCGCGAAGCACCACTTGACGTCCGCGGATATGGGTGAGGTCGAGGCGGACGTAGCACTGGGCCTGTTGAGGGCCGAAGTTGGCCACGGCCAGGCGGGAGCCGCGCCCGCCAGCATCCCAGCGCTGAATGACGAATTGCTCCGAGGTGCAATTGCCTTCCCAGGCAGGGCTGGCCTCCAGGAGCTTCCAGCGGCCTCGGCGCAGGGCCGGATGGGAGAGCTCGGCGAGGAGCTTTCGGTAAAAGGCGTGGAGTTCCCGGTCCAGGGGCTCAGCCGGGCGGCGGGCAAGTTGCACGGGCACCCGCACCTGGCGCCCCTCGAGCTGGCCTTCATGGAAGAAGCGCATTCCGGGGGCCGCATAGCAGATGAGTGCGGCGGCCCGATGCTTGTCCGGCGGAAAGACTTGGGCCGCCCGGAGTTCGTCGTGGTTCTCCAGGAAACGCACAGCGCGCCCCTGCAATTCCGAATCGCCGCGCAGGTGGTCGCACACCGCTGCGGCTCCCGGGTGCACCAGGCGGTCGTAGAGAGTCTTGTCGTAGGTGTAGTCAAACCCCAGGGCTTGCAGCTCGCCTTCCAGCCCCCAGTAGGCCTCGGCCATGAACAGGAACTCCGGGTAGCGGCCGCGGACAGCGTCCATGGCCTCCGCCCAGAAATCTCCCTCCGCCGCGGGCGCGTCCAGAGGCTGGGCCGTCTCACCCCAGGTGCGGGCAAAGACATCCTGGAGCACCAGCATGGCCATGTCGCAACGAACACCATCGCACTGGCCGGCAATCTCGAGCAGCGTCTCGATCATGGCGGCCCGTAGTGCCGGCTGCCGGTAATCGAGTTGGGCGGTGTCCGACCACCCCGGGAAGTACGGGTCGCGTCCGTGGGCCAGGATTCTCCGGCCCCGGACGGTCTCGATAGCGAAATAGTTCTGGGGCTCTTGCTGCAATAACTCCTCGGTTGCGGAGACGTAGAACTCCGGGTGAGAAAACACCCAACGATGGTCGCGGGCGGTATGATTTGGGACGAAGTCCAGGATGAGGCCCACATTGCGTCGCCCCAAGCGCCGGCGCAGTTGAGCCAAGGCGGCCCGGCCTCCAAGCTGTCGCGATACCTGATAGTCCTGGATGGCGTAGGGGGAGCCGATAATGTCCTCGGGTTTGAGGTCCGGGAGCGTCTGCCGGTATTCCCCCTGCAAGCCCGGATGCCGGCGCGCTTCCCGCACGGCGGTCTCGCCACTCTGCCAAACGCCCATCAACCACACCAGGTCAAAGCCGAGGCCGGCGAGCTCGTCCAGCACCCGGTCGGGGACGTTGGCCAGGCTGGGTGCTTTTCGGGTCTTTGACCGTGCCTGCTCCCGCAGCCACACGCGAGTGTTGATCTCGTAGAGCAGTGGGTGATCCGTCTCGCTCCTGCGCATCATCGCACCCGGTTCACGCTTTCCTAGCTAAACAATCTGGCGGGCCCAGGGAATCCGTGCGATTATGGGCGAGCCGGCGGCGGGCGTCAACCGCTGGTCGGATTCGCACCGACGCGGTTGAAATTTCCTCCACTCTCGCTCGTAGTACCGGAATGAGCGCCGGCAGAAGCAGCCGCATGGATGAGGACAGACTGAAGGCGCTTCTCCCGCGTGCCCGCGCCGGAGATGCCGAGGCTTTCGCCGACCTCTACCGGGCCTTCTCCCGCCGGGTGTTCGGCCTGTGCCGGCACCTGCTGGGGTCGACCGAGAGCGCCGAGGACGCTACGAGCGAGGTGTTCTTGCGAGCCCAACGGGCCATGAGCAGCTACGACAGCGCGCTTCCCTTCTCCCGCTGGTTGCTCGCCATCGCCGCCAACCACTGCGTCGACCTGCTGCGCCGCCGCCGGTTGGAGACGCAATTGTTCGCCCCGGAAGAGGCAGAGCTGCCTGAGCCGGCCGGGCCGGGTCCGTCGCCCCTGACCGCGGTCCTTGCCGGCGAGAAAGCGGCCGTGGTGCGGAGCGCCATCGAGCGCCTCCCTGAGCGCTACCGCGCCCCCCTGGTGCTGCGCTACTACGGCGACCTGAGCTACGACGAGATCGGGGCTACGCTGCGCTTGCCGCGGAGTCAGGTGGCCACTTTGATTTTTCGCGCCAAGAAGGAGCTGCGGCGCACCCTGGCTGCGGGGCGGAAGGAGTTGATTGTATGACCTGCTTTTCTGAACTGACTTACACGACCTACACCGACGGCGAACTGCCTCCCGAGGAAATGCGCCGGGTGGGGGCGCACCTGGCGGGCTGCTCGCGCTGCCGCGTGCTGGTAGAAGCCTTGCGCGCCGAGAGCCGCCTGCTGGTGGCCGCGCTAGAGGATAAAGCCGAAGCCCCCGCCCCCCTGGTCTCCGCCCGGCCTCGAGACATCCTCTGGACGGTGCTCGCGGTCCTAGGTGCGGCCGTCGGCCTGGATACAGCCCTCAACTGGTTACGCGAAGCCCAGGCCGCCACAGCCACCGAGTGGCTTAACCCGCTGGGCTTGGCGGCGCAACTGGGCTTTTTCTTCAATGCCTTTTTCTATCTCCTGCGGGAGGAAGCTTCTATGCTGCTCTCAAACCTCACCACCTTCAGCATTCTGCTGCTGGGCCTGGTCGTCATCGGGGCGGGCTTCTACTGGTTCCGTCGCCGCCCGACGGCGCTGGCCGTCTTAGTCACGCTGGTCCTCGCGCTCGCCCTAGCGCAGCCAGGGACAGCGCTGGAGCCGCGCAAGGTGCACAAAGGCACGCTGACCATCGCCGCAGGGGAAATTCTGGACGACACGCTGGTGGCGTTTGGGCAAAAGGTTGTCGTCGATGGCACGGTCACGGGGAACGTCATCGTATTCGGCGAGGGAATCGAGATCAACGGCACCGTCAAGGGCGACCTGATTTGCTTCAATGGAGGCGTGCGCCTCCAAGGCGCAGTGGAAGGCAACGTTTTCTGCTTCAGCGGAGGCATCGACATGCCGGGACGGGTAGGCCAAAGCGCCTATGCCTTCGTGGGGGGGTTCAACCTCCAGCCCGGCTCGCAAGTCGGGGGAGACCTGGTAGCCTTTGCCGGCGGCCTCAACTTGATGGGCACTGTAAAGCGCGACGTGGCGGCTTTCGCCGGAGGGACGAACATTGGAGGCACGGTGGGCCGGAACGTTGTCGCGTACACGGACAAGCTGACGGTGATGTCTTCAGGTCGGATCGGGGGCAACGTGCGCGCCCATTGTGACAAGCCCGACGCGGTACGGATTGACCCCGGGGCGACCATCGGCGGGAAGGTCGAAACCAAAGTCGCCGAGCCTCGTGGCAGCCGGTACTCCCAGCCGCGGTTCTACTTCCGCAAAGCCCTTGGCACAGCCATCGCCTTCGTTGTAGGTCTGTTTCTCTACTGGCTCTTCCCTGCCCTCTTCGCGCAACGGTTGGATACGCCAACGTCGTTGTTGCGCACGGCCGCTCTGGGCTTCCTCGCCTTGGTGGCTCTCCCGGTGGCGGCTCTCATCGCAGCCATAATCCTGTTCGGGATTGGTGTTCTGGCGGACGTGCTGTTGATTGCTCTGCTGTTTCCCCTGTTGGTTCTGGTGGTTTGGGGCATTGGACTCTACATCGCCAAAATCCTCGTGGGGGTTTGGCTTGGACATTCCCTGTTCCGCCCCCAGGCCGGACAACCTCCGCAGTTTGCTGTCCCGCTGCTGGTCGGTTTGATCCTCGTCGTGGTGGCCATGAGCTTGCCTTACCTCGGTGTAGTGATTCACTTCCTCGTCTGGCTGCTAGGCTTGGGGTTGGCCGTCCCGGCCCTGCGCACTTTCTGGGAGCGAACGAGAGTCCAGCCCTCGGCCTGAGTGGCGTTGTTTGAAACCCACTGGGCTTCTGCGGTATCCTCCTCTCCGGGAGTCGCCTGTAGCCTCACAGGCGAAGAGGAGAGACCCTGTGGCCTATCGCATTGAAAAAGACTCCCTCGGCGAGAAAAAAGTCCCCGCCGAGGCCTACTACGGCATCCAGACGCAGCGCGCC
>JACQTJ010000080.1 GCA_016210855.1 Acidobacteriota bacterium
AGCACGAGCGTCGTGGCCGCGTCAATCGCCACCCGCGCTTGGCGCAGGATTTCTTGCGCCATCGTGGCTCGCTCGCCCGATTCGGGCTCGTCCGGCATGAACCCGCCCGTATCCACCACCTCGAAGCTCTTGCCCTGCCAGGTGACGAGGCCGTAGAGGCGGTCGCGGGTGATGCCGGGCTCGTCGGTGACGATGGCCCGCCGAGTGCGGGTGAGGCGGTTGAATAGCGACGACTTGCCCACGTTCGGCCGTCCCAGAATCGCCACCAGCGGCAGATGCTCCTGGCGGTCTTTGCTGCTGCTCATCATTGGCCTGTGCTATTGTAGCCGCGGGCGAAGATTTCTGTCGTCACCATGGCGGAAACAGCCAAGTCTGAGATGTCGCTGCGGGACTTTTTTGGCCCCCAGGGGCTGCTGGCCCGCTGCCACCCCCAGTACGAGTTCCGGCCCGGGCAGTTGGAAATGGCGGAGGGGGTCGAGCGGGCATTTCACGAGAAGCGGCACCTGGCGGTCGAAGCCGGCACCGGCACGGGCAAAACGCTTGCCTACCTGATTCCGGCGCTGCGCAGCGGCCGCCGGGTGATTATTTCCACCGGCACCAAGAACCTCCAGGAGCAGCTCTTCTTCAAGGACATTCCTTTTTTGCAGAAGCACCTGAACGGGGAAATCCGCGCCTGCTACATGAAGGGGCGGTCGAACTTCCTCTGCCGGCAGAAGCTCTACGATCTGGAGAATCAGCCGGTGCTGAAAGGGCTCGAAGAGCTCGACCATTACGCCCGCATCCGCGACTGGGAAAAGCAGACAGAGACCGGCGACCGCGCCGAGCTCACCGACCTCCCCGAGCCCGTCCCGCTCTGGCCGCGCCTTGACGCCCGGCGCGACACCTGTACGGGGCAGAAGTGCCCGCAGTTCGAGCGCTGCTTCATCACCGGGATGCACCGGCGGGCGGCGGAGTCGGAGCTTGTAATCGTCAACCACCACCTCTTCTTCGCCGACCTGGCTGTGCGCGCCGACGACTTCGCCAGCATCCTCCCCGAGTACACCGCCGTCATCTTCGACGAAGCCCACGAGCTCGAGGACGTGGCCAGCCAGTACTTCGGCACCCGGGTGTCGAACTACCGCCTGGAAGAGCTGGTGCGCGACACCGAGAACATCCTGAGCCTCAAAGGGCTGGCCGAGCGCCGTCTGGCCCGGCTGTTGCGCCAGCTCCGCACCCAAGCGGAAGGGTTCTTCGAGCTGTTCCCCGCCGAGGAGGGCCGCTTCGCCTTCGACAACCGCGAGCAGTTCTTGGAGCGCGCCGGCGAGGGCTACCAGGCCCTGCTCGAAAAGCTCCGCAGCCTGGAGGTGGCGCTCGCCAGCCTGCGCGAGAAGCCGGAGGAGATCTTCAACCTCATCCGCCGGGCCTCGGAGCTCCGCCAGGAGCTGAAGTTCCTTCTCGAGGGTCAGGACCGCGCCTTTGTGTTCTGGTTCGAGCGCCGCGGCCGGGGAGTGTTCCTGCAGGCAACCCCGATTAACGTCGCGCAGATTCTCCGCGAGCGCCTCTTCGAGCGCTACGACACCATCGTGCTGACCTCGGCCACGCTGGCGGTCGGGGGCCGCTTCGACTACCTGAAGCAGCGCCTGGGCTTCCGCACCGCCGAAGAAAAAGTTCTGGCGCCGCACTTTGACTACGAGCGCCAGGCCCTGCTCTACATCTCTGAGCACCTGCCCGACATCCGCACCCCGGCCTTCATCGCCGAAGCGGCCGACGAAATCAGCCGTCTGCTCGAAGCCAGCCGGGGCCGTGCCTTCGTGCTCTTCACCAGCATCAGCCAAATGCAGGAAATCTTCCGCCGCGTCGCCCAGCGGGTGAGCTTTCCGCTGCTCCTGCAGGGCACCGCCCCCCGCACGGCGCTGCTCGACCGCTTTCGCCAGACCCCGAGCGCGGTGCTGTTCGCCACCGCCAGCTTCTGGCAGGGCGTGGACGTGCAGGGGCCGCAGCTGAGCTCGGTGATCATCGACCGCCTGCCCTTCGCCGTGCCTACCGACCCGGTGGTGCGGGCCCGCATCCAGGCGCTCACCGAAGACGGCCACAACGCCTTCGCCGAGTACCAGACCCCCGAGGCCATCATCGCCCTGAAGCAGGGCTTCGGGCGGCTCATCCGGGCGCGCTCGGATCGCGGCCTCCTCGCCATCCTCGACAACCGCATCCTGCGCAAGCAGTATGGTAGACTTTTCTTGGAGAGCTTGCCGCCCTACCGGGTGACATCCGACCTGAGCGAGGTGCGGCGGTTTCTCGACGAGGGCTAAGAATGTTCGAGATTGCCGTGGAAGAAAGCTTCGCGGCCGGCCACGCCCTGCGCGGCTACCAGGGCAAGTGCGAGAATGTTCACGGGCACAACTACAAGGTACGGGTGGTGCTGGCGGGGGAGAAGCTGGACTCGGTGGGCCTGCTCTACGACTTCGTCGAGCTCAAAAAGCGCATCGAGGAAGTCATCCACTCGCTCGACCACAAGTTCTTGAACGACATCGCCCCCTTCACCGAGCTCAACCCCTCGGCGGAGAACATTGCTAAGTACTTCTATGACGAGCTGCGCCGCCGGCTGGCCGCCAGCCCCAACGGGGCGGTGGTCCGCGAAGTCACCATCTTCGAAACCGAGACCACCACCGCCACCTATCGGCCCGGAGCCGCCCGTTAGCTGGGTTCTGTTATGGTGGTGACCGAGATTTTCAAGTCCATCCAAGGGGAGAGCACCTACGCCGGGCGGCCCTGCATCTTCGTGCGGCTGACCGGCTGCAACCTGCGCTGCCGCTGGTGCGACACCGCCTACGCCTTCTACGGTGGCACCCGGATGGGCGTGGAGGAGGTGCTGGCCCGGGTGCGGGAGTTCGCGGGCGAAGATGGGGCCCGGATCCCGTTGGTGGAACTCACGGGCGGCGAGCCGATGCTCCAGCCCGACATCCATGCCTTGATTGAGAAACTGCTGGCCGAGCGCTACACCGTGCTGATTGAAACCAGCGGGGAGCGCTACCTGGGCAGCCTCCCCCCAGAGGTCATCAAGATCATGGACATCAAGTGCCCCGGGAGCGGCGAGGGCGGGACGCTGCACCCGAAGAACCTGGGCGTGCTTGACCGCAAGGACGAAATCAAGTTCGTGATTGCCGACGAAGCCGACTACGGCTGGGCCCGAGACTTCCTCCGCGCTCACCGACTCACCGACATCGTTGACACCGTCATCTTTTCGCCCGTCTTCGGGGAGCTCGAGCCCCGCGTCCTGAGCGAGTGGATTCTGCGCGACCGCCTGCCGGTGCGCCTGGGGTTGCAGTTGCACAAATTCATCTGGGAGCCAGACACACGGGGCGTGTAGGGTCCTCCCCACAGGGGCACAGCGGAGTGGCGGAGAGACGAGAAAAAGCGGTGGTGCTGGTGAGCGGGGGGATGGACTCCTGCGTCACCGCCGCCATCGCCGCCCAAGACCACGCCCTGGCTTTCTTTCACGCCAGCTACGGCCAGCGCACCGAGCGCCGGGAGCGCAAAGCCTTCGACGACGTCGCCGACTTCTACGGGGTGAAGGAGCGGCTGACAGCCCGCCTGGACCACTTCCGGCAAATCGGCGCTTCAAGCCTCACCGATGAGTCCATCCCCGTTCCCGAAGCGGACTTGAGCCGGCGCCAAATCCCTTCCAGCTACGTCCCCTTTCGCAACGCTCACTTCCTGGCAGCAGGCGTGTCCTGGGCGGAGGCCATCGGGGCGGGGAAAGTCTTCATCGGCGCGGTCTGGGAGGACAGCTCGGGCTATCCCGACTGCCGCCCCGAGTACTACCGGGTGTTCAACGAACTGGTGCGAGCGGGGACG
>JACQTJ010000013.1 GCA_016210855.1 Acidobacteriota bacterium
AAGTGATGACCGATTTCTGGTTCAATCACTTCAACGTCTTCGTCGGCAAAGGCGCCGACCGCTGGCTGACCACGAGCTACGAGCAGGAGGCCATCCGCCCGCACGCCCTGGGGAAGTTCCGCGACTTGCTGGGGGCCACCGCCCGGCACCCGGCTATGCTCTTCTACCTCGACAACTGGCTGAGCGCCGACCCCAAGGCCGACTACGACCAGCGCGAGCTGCGCCGGCGCTACTTTGCGTACCTGCAGGGGCAGGGGATACAGCCCGGCGCGCTGCTGCTCGAGGTTTTCCGCCAGCGCGGCCTCGACACCAGCCGGGTTGAACAATACCTCGAACGACAAATGGACCGGATGGAAGCAATGGACAATCCGCGCCGCGGCCGTTTCACCCGGCGTCGGCCGGACGACCAGCGTCGCCCGCAGGCGCCACAGCAGCAGCGCCGGGGCCTGAACGAAAACTATGCCCGGGAGCTGCTCGAGCTCCACACCCTGGGCGTGGACGGCGGCTACACGCAGCAGGACATCATCGAAGTCGCCCGCTGCTTCACCGGCTGGACCCTGCTGCCCCTCCAGCTCGGCCAGCAATTCGTCTACGTGGACGAGTTCCACGACCCAGGCACCAAGACCGTCCTCGGGCAAAGAATCGAAAACGGCGGCCAGCACGACGGCGAACAGGTGCTCGACCTGCTGGCCCGGCACCCGGCCACAGCCCGCTTCGTCTCCACCAAACTCGCCCGGCGGTTCGTCAGCGACATCCCCCCGGCTTCGCTAGTGGAGACGATGGCCGCGACGTTCCTCGAGACCGACGGCGACATCCGGGCGGTCCTGCGAACAATGTTCAGCTCCGAGGAGTTCTGGTCGCCCGAAGCGGTGAACGCCAAGTTGAAGACGCCGCTGGAATTCGTGGCCAGCGCCGCCCGAGCCACCGGCGCGGAGGTGGACGACCTGCCCTTCGACTCCGCTCAGGGCAAGCCGCCAGGACTGGTGCTGGCCCTGCGCGGCCTGGGTCAGCCCCTCTATTCTGCGCAGCCGCCCACCGGCTACAAGGACACCGCCGACGCTTGGATTTCGACCGGGGGACTGCTCGGGCGGATGAAGGTGGCGCTCGGCCTGGCGGCCAACCGCCTGCCGGGCGTGCGCGTGGATGTGCCGCACACGCTTCTGCGCCCGGGCTCAACCGAAGAACTCGTGTCCGAGCTCGGGCAGCAGCTCCTGGGTCGCCCGGTGTCGGAGGAGACCCGTGCCGTGGTGGCGTCCGAGCTGGCCAAGGCCAGCGAAGAGATTGAGACCGGCGGACGGCAAGCCCGGGCGCTTGCCCTGAGCGAAGTCGAAGGGCGGCTGGCGCTGGGCTGGCTGCTGGCCTCGCCGGAATTCCAGCGGCGGTAGCAGGAGGAGGCCATGAAGTTGACACGGCGGTTTTTCTTGAAGTCAAGCGGCATCGTGCTGGTGGGACTGGGGGCCGTGCCGCGGTTTCTGGCCCGGGCGGCGGCTGCCAGCGCGGGGAAGGGAAAGATTCTCGTGGTCATCTTTCAGCGCGGGGCCGCCGACGGGTTGAACATCGTCGTGCCGCACGGCGAGAAGAGCTACTACCAGCTGCGCCCCACCATCGCCATCCCGCGCCCCCAAAAGGGCAACGAGGAGGCGGCGCTCGACCTCGATGGCTTCTTCGGTTTCCACCCGGGGCTTGCGCCTTTCAAGCCGCTCTACGACGAGAAGCTGCTCGCCGTCGTGCAGGCGGCCGGCTCGCCCGATTCCACCCGCTCGCACTTCGATGCCCAGGACTTCATGGAGACTGGGACCCCGGGGCTCAAGAGCACCCCGGACGGCTGGCTGAACCGCTACCTGCAGGCCGCGATCCGTGAGAAGCCCTCGAGCTTCCGCGGTGTCTCGCTGACCGGCCAGCTGCCGCGCATCCTGCAAGGGTCGGCGCCGGCTCTGGCGATTCCGAGCCTCGCCCAGTTTGGCATCGAAGCCGGGGCCTACACCGAAACCGTTCGCGGGGGCCTCGAAGCCCTCTACGGCAGCTCCCGCGACCCACTGCTCGCGCCCACGGCACGGGAGACCTTCGAAGCTGTGAAGCTGCTTGAAAGCGTCAACCCGGCCCGCTACCAGGCGTCGAATGGCGCCCAGTACCCGCCGGGACCGTTCGGGCAGACGATGCTGCAGGTGGCCCAGCTCATCAAGTCCGACATTGGGGTTGAAATCGTTTTCGCTGAAACCGGCGGCTGGGACCACCATGTTAACGAGGGCGGCTCCCAGGGCCAGCTGGCGACGCTGCTCGGGCAGTTCAGCCGCGGCCTGAGCGCCCTGGTGCGCGACCTGGGCGATCGCATGCAGGACGTGGTGATTGTTACTCTGTCGGAGTTCGGCCGCACCGCTTTCGAGAACGGCAATCGCGGAACCGACCACGGCCATGCCAACGCCTTGTTCGTCTTCGGCGGCCCGGTGGCCGGCGGCCGGGTCTACGGCCAGTGGCCGGGCCTGGAGCGGGAGCAGCTCTTCGAGGGCCGCGACCTGGCCCTGACCACAGACTTCCGCGACGTGCTGGGCGAAGTGCTGGCGCACCATTTGGGAGCGCCCAACCTCAGCGCCGTCTTCCCCGGCTACGACGCCCGCCCGGAGAGGTTCCGCCGCTTCCTGCGCAGCTAGCTGCCCCGGACAGGCCTCCGGGATAGGCTCTCCCATGCGTCCGGATGCGTTCTGGACGCATCATGGCCCCGGGCCAAGGGGGAGCTGCGGCCCCTTCGGTGCGAACGGTGCGCCGAGGCTAATCTGCCAGGGGACGAGGCGCGCTGCGTTGACAGTTCCGACAACTGCGCCTATAATGTCGTCTTGCCGTGGCCGCAGGAGAGCACATGTATGCAGTCATCCGCAGCGGCGGAAAGCAGTACCGCGTGGCCGCCGGGGACGTGGTGCGCGTCGAGTCCCTGGCGGGCAAGGTGGGCGGGAAGGTGACCTTCAAGGAAGTGCTGGCCCTGCAGGATGAGGGCGGGTTGAAGCTCGGCACCCCGACGCTCGCCAAGGCCAAGGTTAGCGGCACCATCGTCGCCCAGGACAAGGCGGAGAAGGTGCGGGTCTTCAAGTTCAAGAAGAACAGCCAGTACAAGATCCTGCGCGGACACCGGCAGCCGTTCACCGCCGTCAAGGTGACAGAAATCAGCGCGCAGTAGGTTTTCATCGGAGCTCCTCGCTATGGCGCACAAGAAAGGCCAGGGCAGCAGCAGCAACGGACGCGACAGCGCCGGCCAGCGGCTAGGGGTGAAGCGTTTCGGAGGCCAGTGGGTGCACGCCGGCTCCATCCTGGTTCGGCAGCGCGGTACCCCCATGAAAGCCGGCCCTCACGTGGGCCGCGGGCGGGACGACACTTTGTTTGCTCTGGTGAACGGGACCGTTTACTTTGAGAACAAGGGCCGCCGGGGCCGCTACGTTGGGGTGCGCCCCGACGGGGCCGCGGTGCCGCCCCAGCCCACCGAAGCGGCTACCGCCAGCGCCGATTAGGCTCTGTCAAGCCGCCCCGCTTTGTCCTTCTGGTTTTTTCCGTTATTCTCTCTTCGTAGATGGCGGGCTGAGTTATGTTCATTGACGAAGCCAAAATCTGGGTGAAGGCCGGCGACGGCGGGAATGGCTGCCTGGCTTTCCGGCGGGAGAAGTACGTGCCCCGGGGCGGGCCCTCGGGCGGCGATGGCGGCGACGGCGGCGACGTAGCCCTGGAAAGCACGGAGCACCTGAACACCTTGCTGCCCTTCCGTTACAACCGCGAGTTCCGCGCCGAGCGCGGCCGGCACGGCGAGGGCAGCAACCGCCAGGGGCGTGAAGGCGAAGACCGTGTGGTGCGCGTGCCGGTGGGCACGATTGTCTTCGACGAAGAGACCGGCGAGCGGCTGTTCGATTTTGCCGCCCCGGGGCAGCGATTCCTCGTGGCGTGCGGGGGGCGCGGCGGCCGCGGCAACGCTCGCTTCGCCAGTTCGACGAACCGGGCCCCGCGCCGCGCCGACCCCGGCGAGCCGGGCGAGGAGCGCCGCCTGCGCCTGGAGCTCAAGCTTCTGGCCGACGTCGGTCTGGTGGGTTTCCCGAACGCCGGCAAGTCCACGCTGCTCGCCCGCCTCTCGGCCGCCCATCCGAAGATTGCCGACTACCCCTTTACCACACTGGAGCCTTGCCTGGGGGTGGTGGCGGTCGGCGAAGAGGAAAGTTTCGTCCTGGCGGACATTCCCGGTCTTATCGAAGGCGCTCACGCCGGCCACGGTCTGGGGACGCGCTTCCTGCGTCACATCGAACGCACCCGCCTGCTCGTGCACCTGGTTGACGTTTCTGACACCGGCCGCGATCCGGTGGAAGACTTCCGGGTGGTGCGGAACGAGCTCGGGCAGTTCAGCCCCGCCTTGCTCGAGAAGCCGGTGGTGGTGGTCGCAAACAAGCTCGACCTGCTGGCGGGCCCCGAGCGCCTCCGGGGGTTGCAGGGCTTCTGCGCTGCGGAAGGGCTTCCGTTCCTGGCCATCTCCGCGGTGCGCGGGGACGGACTCGAAGAATTCCGTCACTTGCTGGGCGCCCGGCTGCGGGCCCGGGCGGCAGTCACCTCTCCCAGTTCCGCTTCTTAGGAGGGCGAGCAACGGCGTGCACAGACACCGCCAGAGCCGAGAAGAGCTTCGCATCGGCTTGTTCGGCGGCACCTTCGACCCCATCCACAACGGCCACCTGGCT
The DNA here is from genome assembly GCA_016210855.1 of Acidobacteriota bacterium. Lineage (GTDB taxonomy): Bacteria > Acidobacteriota > Terriglobia > Acidiferrales > 2-02-FULL-67-57 > 2-02-FULL-67-57. The sequence goes on from JACQTJ010000013.1 coordinate 4,701, forward strand.
GTGGCCCGTGCCGCCCGGCGACGCTTCCGGCTCGACCGCATCTACTTCATCCCCTGCGGCCGCCCGCCCCACAAGGACCGCCCCGGCCTGAGCCCCTATCTGCACCGCTTTGCGATGGTGGTGCTGGGTTGCGCCGGCGAGCCAGGCCTTCTCCCGTCGCTGCTCGAGGCGGGGCCCGGCTGGCGGGGCCTCCGTCGCAGCTATTCCATCGATACCGTGCGACGCTTGCGACGCCTGTATGGTCCACAGGCCCGGCTCTATTTCCTGCTGGGAGCGGACGCTTTCCTCTACCTGCCCACCTGGAAACACTTCCGGCAGTTGATCCGGTTGTGTGACTTCATCGTAGCGGCTCGGCCGGGGTTCTCCTGGCGTCGGGCCGCTCGCCGCGTGCTCCCGGCCGTAAGGGAGGCGCGGGGCGGGCGGAGCGGCTCGGTGCATTTTTTGCCGGCGGTGCGGGTTGCCCTCTCCGCCACTCGAATCCGCCGCGCCGCCCGGGGAGGGAGCCGCTTGGCGGGGACGGTGCCACGGGCCGTGGCGGACTACATCCAGAAAATGAATTTGTACCGGCGAGGATGATGACCGAAGAGAGGCCTCCAGAAGCGCTGGAGCAGGCGGCGCGCGCCGCCCTGGACAAGAAGGCAGCCCACCTGGTTCTGCTCGGTCTCAAGGGTGTGGCCTCCTTCACCGACTACTTTCTCCTCTGCACCGGCCTATCCGCCCGGCAGGTGCGGGCGATTTCCGATTCCGTGGCCGAGCGGCTGGCTCAGAGCGGGGTTCAGCCCGCGCACCGGGAAGGCTACGAGCAGGCCGAGTGGGTGCTGCTCGACTACGTGGACTTCGTGGTCCACGTTTTCTCTCCGCAGGCTCGCGCTTACTACGACCTCGAGCGGCTCTGGCGCCGGGCCCGCCCCCTGCCCGTGCCGGCCGACAGCCGCCCCGAACGGACGGCGAAGCCCGAGGCGGCGGAGAGGTAAGTCACCGTGCGGATTCGACTGGTCTTTCTCGGGAAGACTCGCAATCCCCACCTGCAAGCCCTGATCGAGGACTACCGCCGGCGGCTGGCCCGCTTTGCCCCGGTTGAGGTGGTGGAGTGGAAAAGCACGGACGGCAGTCCCCGGGCGCTCGAGGAGGCCCGGGGCAAAAAACAAAATGCTCCCGTTGTTCTGCTGGACGCGGGCGGCCAGGCATTCACCTCCGAAGAGTTCGCCGGCTGGCTGGGGCGGCAGATGAACAGCGGGCAGAAGGAGTTGGTCTTCCTGCTGGGCGGCGCCGAAGGCTTCCCGGAAGAGACCAAGCGGAAGGCGAGCACCTTGCTTTCGCTGTCCAGGTTGACGCTGCCGCACGAGCTCGCCCGCGTGGTCTTGCTCGAGCAGCTCTACCGCGCGTTCGCCCTCTTGCGCGAGCATCCCTACCCCAAGTAGACTCTGGCATTTTCCCATGGTTGGCGAAAGTGCAAGTGCAAACGTCCCTGTTTCCCCCAGGCAGGGGCCTGGGGGGTCGACCAGGAAGGGGCGCGAGCCTGAGGCACGATGGCAGAGCAGAAGCGCAAAGGGCTGATTATCGTCCACACCGGGCCGGGCAAGGGGAAGACGACGGCGGCGCTCGGCCTGGCTTTTCGGGCGGTGGGCAGCGGCCTGAAGGTGCTGATGGTGCAGTTCATCAAAGGCTCCTGGCACTACGGGGAGCTGGATGCGGCCAAGATGCTGGGCGAGGACAAGTTTGTGCTGCGACCGATGGGCCGCGGCTTCGTGAAGCTGGGCGGAGAGATAGACGCCGAGGATCGGCAGGCCGCGGAGGAAGCTTGGGGGTTCGCCCGGGAGAAGATTTTCTCCGCCGAATACGATATGATTATTCTCGACGAAATCAACTACGCCATCAGCTACGGCCTGCTCCCGGTGGCGCCGGTTCTCGATGCCCTGAAGCAAAAGCCGGAGATGCTGCACGTGGTGCTGACCGGCCGGAATGCTCGTCCCGACATCCTCGAGCTGGCCGACCTGGTGACCGAGATGC
>JACQTJ010000086.1 GCA_016210855.1 Acidobacteriota bacterium
CCGCCCTGGGGGTGGTGCTCGTGGCCGGCACCGCCTGGAGTCTTGGTGTCCCCGAAGACACCGACGAGCAGGGTGGCCCGCCGCCCGCCGGCTTCCGCGGCCGGGAGCCGACGCCAGGGATGATGCCGGACTGGGGCCTCGAAGAGCAGCTTGGCCTTAGCGATGAGCAGGTGAGCAAGCTGCGGGCCCTGGGGCGGGACGCGGCCAAGGCCGGTATCCGGACGCGCTCGGAGCTGGCCATCCAGCGGATGGAGCTTGAAGAACTGCTCGAAGCCGACGAGCCCGACCGGGCCGCCATTGACCGCAAGCTTCGCCAGCTCTCCGAGGTCCGGGACGCGCTCCAGCGGGTTCGCATCGAGCACCGGCTGGCCTTCCGCCAGGTCCTGACCCCGGAGCAGCGCACCAAGGCGCGGACGCTGCTGCGGCAGCGCCTGCACAAGCGATTCCAGGAGCGGGGCCCGATGAGGCACCACGGGCCACGCGGCCGCAGCGGCTTCGGAGCCGGCCCCGGGGTCGGCCCCGGCGGCCCGCCGCTCGACTCGACACCGCCGCCAGCGGGCGGGTCTCCTCTCCTGCCCGCTCGATTGACTCGCCTTTCCGGCCCGCATACGATTCCTCCGCGTTCTCTTTCATCCGGGCGCAGGAGGAACCGTGTCCGACGAGAAAAGCTTCCACATGACCCCGGAGGAGTTCCGGCGGCAGGGGCGGGCGGTCGTGGACTGGATCGCCGACTATTACCAGCGGATTGAGTCTTTCCCGGTGCTGTCCCGGGCGAAGCCGGGTGAAATCCGGGCCGGGCTTCCCCCGGAGCCTCCCCGCCAGGGCGAGCCCTTCGAGGCCATCCTCGAAGAGATAGAGAAGCTGATTCTCCCCGGGGTGACGCACTGGCAATCGCCCAATTTTTTCGCTTACTTTCCGGCGAACGCTTCCGGGCCAGCCATCCTCGGCGAGCTGCTTTCGGCGGGGCTCGGCGTGCAGGGGATGCTGTGGGCGACGAGCCCGGCTTGCACCGAGCTCGAAACCCACGTGCTCGACTGGCTGGTGGGGATGCTGGGGCTGCCGGACAAATTCCTCTCCCGTGGGCCGGGGGGCGGGGTGATTCAAGACACGGCTTCGAGCGCTTCTCTGTGCGCGCTGCTCGCCGCCCGCGAGCGCGCCACCGGCTTTTCAAGCAACCAGCGGGGCTGCGACGGTCGCCTGGTCGCCTACACTTCCTCCCAGGCGCACTCCTCCATCGAAAAGGGGGTGAAGATCGCCGGGCTGGGCCGGGAGAACCTCCGTCTCATCGAGGTGGACGCGAGCTTCGCGATGCGCCCGGAGGCGTTGGCCCAGGCCCTTGACCAGGACCGGCGGGCCGGCCGGCTTCCCTGCTTCGTCTGCGCCACGGTGGGCACGACCTCCTCGAACGCCCTTGACCCGGTCGCGGCGATCGGGCGGATCTGCCAGGCACAGGGGGTGTGGCTCCACGTGGACGCGGCCATGTCGGGCACCGCCGCTCTCTGCCCCGAGTTCCGCCACCTCCACAACGGGGTGGAGCTCGCCGACAGCTACTGCTTCAACCCCCACAAGTGGATGTTCACGAACTTCGACTGCGACTGCTTCTATGTGGCCGACCGCAAGGCGCTCATCGAGACCCTGAGCGTCCTGCCCGAATACCTGCGCACGCGGGCCAGCGAATCGGGGGCGGTGATTGACTACCGCGACTGGCAGATTCCCCTGGGGCGGCGCTTCCGGGCGCTCAAGCTCTGGTTCGTCATCCGGCACTACGGAGTCGAAGGCCTGCGCCACCACATCCGCCGCCACGTGGAGCTTGCCCAGCGGTTCGCCGCCTGGGTGGGCGAGGACGAGCGCTTCGAGCTGGCGGCCCCCGCGCCTTTGAATCTGGTCTGCTTCCGCCACCGCGGCGGCGACGCCGCCAACCAGACCCTGATGGACCGCCTGAACCAGAGCGGCCACCTCTACCTGACCCACACCCGCCTCAACGACCGGCTCACCTTGCGCCTGGCGGTGGGACAGACCCATACGGAGGCGCGCCACGTGGAACGGGCCTGGAAGCGCATCCAGGAAGAGGCCGCGCGGTTGAGCTGAGTCCTACTTGACCAAGAGCAGCTCCCGCAGGTTGTCGCGCCCGATGAAGGTGCGGGAGGAACGGAAAGCGGCGAAGAGCTTGAGCAGGGTGCGGTTCGGGTAGGCGCGGGCCAGGCTCAAGGGCAGCGAGCCCGGCAGCAGCTCGAGCGTCTGGCCATCGAGGACGCGGTAGCGGGTGAAGGAGCCTTCCTGCCGGTTGTGGAACAGGCCGAGCAGCGCCCCGCCGGGCTCGAGCAGCCCGTGCAGGTGCGCGGCCAGCGGCTCAACCAGCTCGTCGGGCAGATAGTCGAAGAGATCCCAGGCCAGGATGCCGCGGAAGGTGCCTTCCGGGTAGCGCAGGGCCGCGGCCAGGAAACGCTCGCCGAGCGGCGCCTCCTGCCCGCTCTCGCTGGCGGTCTGGGAGAGGAACTTGAAGAGGTCTTCGGCGTAGACCTTGCAGCCGGCGGAGGTGAAGAAGGCGACGGTGGCCTGCCAGACGCAGCCGAGGTCCAACAGCGCCGGGTGCTCGGCCTCCCCGAGCAGAGGCACGAACTGCTGCAAGCCGAGTGAAGCCCGGCGCGGCACCGCGGGCAGTGGGGCCTCGGCGGCCCGCCCTTGGAGCCGGGTTGTCAGGCTGCGGAGCAGGTTTCCCACGACCCGCCCATCGGCCCCTACTGGAGCTTGTCCTTGGGGGCGGCGGCCACCGGGGCCGGAGCGATGCGGAACGATTCGCCACCGGCTTCTGCCCGCCGCGGCTTCTGCTCTTCTGGCTTCTGGATGTCGATGGAGCCTTTGAAGTAGGCGCCGTCTTCGATGACGATGCGGGCGGCCACCAGGTCGCCGACCACGTTGCCGCTCTTGGAGATTTGCAGCCGGTCGGCGGCGCGCAAGTTGCCGCGCACGCTGCCTTCGATGACAATCTCGCGGGCGCGGATGTCGGCCTGGACGCGGCCCTGCGGGCCGACGGTCAGGCTGCTCTCGGCAAGGTCAATGGTGCCTTCAAACTCGCCGTCCAGGACGAGCTCTTCGTTGCCCGCCAGCTCCCCCTTTACGCTCAATGTCTTCCCCAGCCGGGCCGGGCTCGAAGCCGGGCGCGCCCCCAGCGGGCGCAGGTCGTGAGCCCCGGCCAGCGGCGTGTTCTCGCGGGCGGAATGAGAAGGAGTTCCTTCCTCAGGCTTTTTTGTCCCCCACATGGCGGCTCCTTGCGTGTCGCTCAGAGGCTACCCGCCTCCCCCAAAGAGTCCCGGCACTATAGCGCAGTTCCCCCCGGGAGGCAAATCCCTTGCGGGGTGGCGGGCGGTGGCAACAGGCTGGAGACCTCCCAGAGGGTGTAGAGCGTTTTCAGAACCTCGATGGCGAGGGCGGCGCGGCCGGCGCGCTCCTGCCACCAGCGGGCGGGCGCGAAGCGGAAGTCGGGCGCGGCGCTCACCAGCACCTGCGTCCCGAGCGGGCGATAGACAGCGAGGAAAATCCAGCGGGCGCGGCGGGTGTGGAAGTTCGAGGTGACGACGATGATTTTGCGGAAGTTGTGCTCGGCGAGCACCGGGCGCAGGGCCAGGGCTTCGGCCAGGGTAGAGTCGGCCGGGTGACGGGCCACAATCAGGTGGTCGGCGGGGACGCCCTGCTCAAGCGCCTCGCGCTTCATCAACTCGGCCTCATCGAGGTAGGTACGCAGGGGCGGGCCGCTCAGGACCAGGCGCGGGGCCAGGCCCTGCCGGTACAGGGAGACGGCGTGGCGGAGGCGGTCGCCCTGGATGCTGTCGCCGCCGAGCACCACGAGGGCCTGGGCCGGCTCGAGGCGCTCGTCCACCACCCACCACTCCCCCAGGGCGCGCAGCAGCGGGGCGCGTGTCCAGTACACCGTACCCAGTACCAGGACGAGGAGCAGCAGGACCAGTAGAGTGATGGCAACTCCGCCGCGTTCAGGCGGGGAGGAAGGGAAGCGCCGATGCATTCCAGGAGGGCTCAATCAGTCACGCTGAGGGCCCGCAGGCGGGCGGCGGCGGTCTCCGGGGCTACGGTGGTGAAGTACACCTCTTTGGCGATGTAGGGCCGGGGTTTGTGGGCGACGAGCGGCATCAGCTCCAAATGCCAGTGGAAGTCTTCGGGGAGCGACTTCCAGAAGCCGACGCGCTGGAGTGTGCCCGAGGTATTGGGGTTGGTGTGCAGCACCAGGTGGTAACCCTCCGCGAGCTGCTCGACCCGTTCGAGAGTGTGGCGGAGCAGGCGGGCGAGGGCGGCAGCGGTCGCAGCGCGGCGGGTGTCGGTCTCAAAGCTGTGGTGGTGGCGGCGGGGCAGCAGCCAGATTTCATAGGGGCTGCGGGTGGCGAAGGGGCAGAAAGCGGCATAGTTCTCGGTGGCCTCGACGAGGCGGGTTTTCTGGTCAAGCTCCTGGCGGAGCATGTCGCAGAACAGGCAGCGCTCTTTGAGCTCCCAGTAGTCGCGGGCCGAGCGCAGCTCGTGCAGCACCCGCCGGGGGACGAAGGGCGTGGCCACCAGCTCCGAGTGCGGGTGAGGAATCTCCTGGCCGGCCGCGGCCCCGACGTTCTTGAAGACGGAGATGTACTTGAAGCGGTCGTCCTTCTTGAGGTCGGCAAGGCGCCGGGCGTAGGCCTCGAGCACCCGGGCGATCTCCTCGTCCGAGGCCTGGCTGAGCCGCCGGCCGTGCTCGGCCAGCTCGACAATCACCTCGTGCGCCCCCACGGCCCGCATCTTGTCGTAAATGCCTTCGGCCGCCCGGGCGGTCTCGCCTTCAATACGGAAGAGCGGGTCGGTCTGGGGAAACACCCGCACCTGCGCGGGGGCGGAGTTTTCGGGCAACGTGAGCAGGGGAGGCGCGGGCTGCTGCGCGCCAGAACAGAAGGGACAGGGCTCGGCGGGCGGCTCCTGGGGCTCGCCATTGCGGATGGCCACCCAGCTCCGGGTGATGGGGTCCTTGCGCAGCTCCATCGAAGCAGTGCCTTACGGGCCGAGGCGCAGGGGCGGCGCGAAGCCCAGGTCAGGCACTCTTCCTCCGGGCATAGGCGTCGGTGGCCAAACAGATGAGAAACAGCAGGAAGCTCGCTTGCCAGAAGTGGCGAGGAAAGACTTGCATCTCCACGACCTGTTCGGCCCCCAGCACCCCCATGGCAATGAGAAGCTTGTAGACCAAGGCGACTCCGGCGCTGGCCCAACCACCCCAGTAGCTCAACCGCAGCAAGCCTTCGTTCTGCATCGTCCCCTCCCGCGACAGGCGTCGGTCCGGCGGCAACGGTTCCGAGAAGGCGTGCCGGCCTTGGCCGGTAGTCTATGAGCAGGGTGAGCGGCGGGTCAAGCCCGCGCTCGGCGTTTGCGGTTTGTTGTCATGCTGAGCGGAGCGAAGCATCTCAAACCGAGCCGCAAGTGCGAGGAGCGGCCACAGTTTGAGATTCTTCGCCCTGCGGGCTCAGAATGACAGACGGGCGGCAGGGTGCGAGAAACGCCGACAGTTTGGGATTCTTCCCTTCGAGAGACTCAGGGCAGGCGGGAGCGGGGTCAAGCGAGGCGACCAGCTCCCCTCGTTGTCATTCTGAGGACCCGTACGGGGACGAAGAATCTCAATCGGTGCAGGGTGCAAAGCTGAGATGCTTCGCCCTTCGGGCTCGGAATGACAGGAAGGAAGAGCCTAGCGGGTGTAGCGGACGGGGGTGGGGCCTTCTTCGAGCAGGTGGCGGTCCCAGATGGCGCCCTGGCGGGTGTAGTAGGCGAGCTCGAAGTCCTGGGTGAGCTCGAGGGCGTCGGTGGGGCAGGCGTCCTCGCAGAGGCCGCAGAACATGCAGCGGGAGAGGTCGTAGGTGAAGTGGGTGAGCACCTTGCGGCGGCTCTTGTCGTCGCGCTGCCAGCCGACCACGATCAGGTTCTCCGGGCAGGCCAGGGCGCAAAGGTTGCAGGCGATGCAGAGGGTCTCGCCGGTTTCCGGGTTGTTGTTCAAGCGGGGCGCCCCGCGGTAGCGCTCCGCCACCATCGGCCGCTCCTGGGGGTACTGCTCGGTGTAGCAAGAGCTCGGGGCCTGGTAGGAAAAGGTGCGCCACAGGCCTTGCAGGAGGTCAAGCAGCAACAGCTGCTTCAGCGCTTTCTTGGCGTTCATCGCCCTGGTCCGAACCTCGACATCTACTCTAGCCGGTTCGGCCGTCCGGGGTCAAGCGCGGCAACGGCGCGACGCTTTGGTGTGATTCCGAGCCCTTGCCCCCGAAAGCCGGCCAGGGCAGGCATTCGGGGCGAGGAACCTGCTTTTCGGACACATGCAGATCCCTCGCTGCGCTCGGGATGACAATGCTAGAATCAATCGAATTCGCTCCATGAGCCTATCGCGGAGGGGTGCCAGAGCGGTTGAACCCCACCTGCGGCGGGGCAGGTGGGCCTGTTCACCCCGCCAACGGCGGGGCCTCGAAAGCAGGTAGAGCGAAATGGCTTGGTTTGTCTATGTGCTACAGAGTGACCGCGACGCAAGATTCTACATCGGCTCAACGGAGAACCTGGAGCGCCGTCTTGCGGAACACAATCGGGGTAAGACACGGTCATTGCGTCACCGTCACCCATTGCGCTTGGTATACGCCGAGCGATTCGACACATCGGAAGAAGCGCGAAAGCGGGAAAAACAGCTAAAATCGTTCAAGGGCGGCGACGCCTTCCAAGAGTTGCTGCGGAGGGGTGCCAGAGCGGTTGAATGGGCCCGCCTCGAAAGCGGGTAGGCCTTTACGGGCCTCGTGGGTTCGAATCCCACCCCCTCCGCCAGCTTTCCGGTGAAACATCCCGCCCGGGTAGCGCGTCTTGGGAGTGTGATGCGAAGCCGTCGGTCTCCTCTGCCTCTTCTGCCTCCTCTGCTTCTCTGCCTCCTGCTGCCTGCTTCCCTTTCCGCCCAGCGCAGTGGTGCGGCGAGGGATGCCCCGACGGGCGTCCGTAGGGACGCCTGGCAGCAGCCGGCCCGGGTGATGGATGCGCTGGGAATCGAGGCGGGGAGCGTGGTAGCGGATGTGGGCGCGGGCGACGGCTACTTCACCTTTCACCTCGCCGCCCGGGTCGGCCCGGCGGGCAAAGTCTATGCCGTGGAGATTGACAACTCGGAGCTCGAAGAG
>JACQTJ010000087.1 GCA_016210855.1 Acidobacteriota bacterium
CCCTGGTTGCAAACCAGGTGCTCTCCCAACTGAGCTACACGCCCACTGGTTGGTGGGCGTAGGTGGATTCGAACCACCGACCTCACCCTTATCAGGGGTGCGCTCTAACCAACTGAGCTATACGCCCACCGGGCCTTGCAATTATAGCCCTGCGGCGGCAGCCCGTCCAACCGCCGAGCTCACTCCACCCAGTCGGCGAGGAAGATATTGGTGTCGCCGGGCCGGCGGGCGTTGTGCGCCCCAGGCGCACCAGCCTCGGGCTGGCGATTCGAGGCCCAGACCAGGCGCTTGCCGTCGGAGCTGAACATGGGGAAGCCGTCGAAGACCTCGCTGAAAGTGACGCGCTCCAGGCCGGTGCCGTCGAGGTTCACGAGGTAGAGGTCGAAGTTGCCTGCCCGGCCGGCAGGCGGGCGACTGCCGGGGCCGGCCAGATTGGAGGCGAAGATGATGCGGCCGCCATCGGGGTGCCAGAAGGGGGCGAAGTTGGCGGCGCCATTCGAGGTGACCGGGTGCTGGTTCGAGCCGTCGGCCTCCATCACCCAGATCTCGAGCCTCGTCGGCCGCAGCAGGTTGCGGGCGAGCAGCGCCTTGTAGTCTTCGATTTCGGCGGGGTCAGTGGGGTGGTGGGCACGGTAGACAATCTTCTGGCCGTCGGGGGAGAAGAAAGGCCCGCCGTCGTAGCCGAGCTCGTGGGTGAGGCGGCGGAGGTTCGAGCCGTCCGCGTCCATCACGTAGATGTCGAGGTCGCCGTCGCGGGCCGAGGTGAACACGATTTTCTGCCCGTCGGGCGAGAGGGTGGCTTCGGCGTCGTAGCCGGGCGTCGCCGTCAACCGAAGCAGGCCGGAGCCGTCGCGGGCAGCGATGAAGATGTCATAGTCGGCGTAGACGGGCCAGGCATAGCCGCGGGAGTAGTCCGGCGGGGGCGGGCAGGCGGGGCCGGCGAGGTGAGTCGAGGAGTAGAGAATATGTTTCTCGTCGGGGAAGAAATAGGCGCAGGTGGCCTTGCCCTGCCCGTTCGAGACTTGGAGGGGAGCCAGCTCCTCGCCCGGCTCGGGAATCTTTAGGATGTAGATCCGGTCGCAGGGAACGCCTTCGCCGCGGGCCTGGTAGATGAGGTAGCGGTTGTCGGCGGAAAAGTAGGCCTCGGCGTTCTCGCCCGCAAAGGTCAATTGGCGGACGTTATCGAGATGCGTCTCCTGCGGGAGGCCGAGGGACGGAGGCTCGGCGGCGTGGAACGCTGCCACTCCCAGGGCTAGAGTCAGCGCCACTCGCAGGCTCAGTGGCGCTGGGGCTCCTGGTCTCACCTGTGTCCCCAGCGTCGGCATAGGAAACGGCTATCCTAGCGGGCAAGCGTACGGACAGCAAGCGGGGTTGAAGGGATGGGAAGGCCGCGCTAGCATGTGGCCGCGATGCCGGCAAAGCCCTGCTTCGGGCGACCCTGGGTCCTCTGCCTCGCGTTCCTGCTTTCCCTCCAAGGGGCCTCTGCGCCCCAGTCTTCTCTCGTCCGCCTTGTCGTCATCGGCGACAGCGGCACGGGCGACGAGCACCAGTACCGAATTGCCGAGCAAATGGTGGCCTGGCATGACGGCCTGCCCTACGGGCTGGTGCTGATGCTCGGCGATAACATCTACGGTGGGGTGTTCGGGCGAGGCGGCGGAAACAAGAAGGACTTCGAGGCCAAGTTCGACCGGCCGTACGCGGAGCTGCTCCGGCGCGGGGTGGTCTTCCGCGCGGCGCTCGGAAACCACGACCTGCAATCCCGCCAGGGGCGGGACTTGATCGAAAGCACCGAGCGTTTCCACATTAAAAGCCCGCAGGGCTACTACAGCTTCACCGCGGGGCAGTTCGACGCAGAAACCCCGCTGGTTGAGTTTTTTGTGCTGAACACCCTGCGGCTCGAGAAGGACAAGCGGGACCCGGAGCAGTTGGCTTGGCTCGGGCAGGCACTCACGGCCAGCCGGGCGCGCTGGCGGATCGTCTACGGGCACCATCCGCTCTACTCCACCGGAAAGCGCCACGGCAGCGATGTCAAGCTACGGGAGAAACTTGAGCCGTTGCTCACCGGGGAAACCGGCGGGGCACAAGGCCCCGCCCTACCCAAGCCTCCCGCACGGGTAGGGGAGGGGCTCGTCCCCTCCCGTGCTTCTCTCGGGCCGCGGGTGCAGGTGGTGCTGGCCGGGCACGACCACCTCTACCAGCGCTTCCATCCACAGAAAGGCATTGTCTATTTTGTGTGCGGGTCGAGCGGGAAGCTCCGGCGAGGGAACGCCCGGCGGAGCCCGCAAGTGGCGGCGGTGGAAGACCAGCAGCGGGCGTTTATGCTCTGGGAGGCCACGCCGGAGGAGCTGCGCTACCGGGCCATCAACGAGCAGGGCCAGGCCTTCGACTGCGGGGTGATCCGGCTCGGGCGAGTGGAGGCGGTCGGCTGCGCCGCCCTGGGGAGAGGCTTGACAGAGGCCCGAGATTAGAATAAATTTAAATTAGGCCGGAGCGCCTACGGGAGGAGACCGCAATGCTCAAAGGACAAGAAATCGTCAAGAACCGGGCGGAGATCATCAAGGACTTGAACCGGGCGGCGGCGGCGGAGCTGCAAGCCGCCTACCGGTACCTCTATCTCTCCAAGTACGCCACCGGGATGCACGGCCGGGAAGTGGCGGAAAAGTTCGCCGCGATGGCCAGCGGCGAATGGGGGCACGTGTCCACCTTCCTGGAGCGCATCGTGCAGCTCGGGGGCCGGCCGTTCGAGAAGCTGGCGGACGCCGACAAGCTGAGCTTCACAAAGTACCTGCTGCCCCCGAAGGACGCCGCCGATTGGAAGCGGATGCTCAAGGACAGCCTGGAGGGGGAGCGGGCGGCGATCGAGTTCTACCACG
>JACQTJ010000083.1 GCA_016210855.1 Acidobacteriota bacterium
CTTTCTCCCTACGCAACGTAGCCTTCGTCGTGGTGCCGGCCGCCGTGGGCCTGATGGTGCTGCGCGACCCGCTGGTGCGGGTGCTCTTCGAGCACAAGGCTTTCAGCAGCAGCTCGACCCAGCTGACCGCCTGGGCGCTGCTCTTCTACGCGCTGGGACTGCCGGCCTTTGCGGCCGTGCGCCTGGTGGTGCAGGGCTTGTACGCCGTGCAGGATACGGTCTCCCCGATGCGGGCCGCGGCCGTGGCCCTGATCGCCAACGTAGTTCTCTGTTTCCTGCTGGTGGGACCGTTGCGGCAGGGCGGCCTGGCCCTGGCCACCTCGCTCGCCTCCTACTTGAATCTGGCGCTCCACTATGTTGCCTTCCGGCGGCGCGTGGGGCCGATTGGGGAGGCGGCCTTGGGCATGTCGGTGGCGCGGACTGCGGCTGCCGCAGGCGGGATGGGGCTGGTCTGCTGGTTTTTGAAGACCGAGCTGATTGGGGTGTCGAGTTTTGCCGCCTTGCTGGGGGGATGCTTGGCAACGGTGGCGGCCGGGATCGGGACCTACCTGGCGCTGGCCTGGGTGCTCCGGGCCGAGGAGCTGGGCGAGGTGTACACACTGCTTACGGGCCGGCGGATGAAGGAGAAACTCCCGGGCGTGCCGGCAGCGGTGTCCTACACGCCCAACCAGGAATAGTGCGGAGCCACGTCGCAGCGTTTCTGAACTACGTTCGGGTGGAGCGCGGCCTGGCCGCCAACTCGGTGGCGGCCTACCGGCGCGACCTGGAAAAGTTCGCCCGCTTTTGCGAGGAGCGCCGGCTGGGCCTGGAGCGGGTCGGTCGCCAGCAGGTGGCGGATTTCCTGGGCCGGCTCTACCAGCAGGGGCTGGACAGCCGCTCGGTAGCGCGGGCGCTGGTGGCGGTGCGCAACTTCTTCCGCTTTCTCCGCCAGGAGGAGATCCTCAAGCACGACCCCACCGAGCACGTCGAATCGCCGCGGACCTGGAAGCGGCTGCCGAAGTTCCTGAGCATGGAGGAAGTCGAGCGGCTGCTGGCGGCGGCGCCCGATCGGACCCCGCGGGGGCTGCGCGACCAGGCCATGCTCGAGGTGCTCTACGCCACCGGCGTGCGGGTCTCGGAGCTTGTCAATCTGAAAGTCTCGGACGTGCAGCTCGAGGCCGGCTACCTGCGCTGCCTGGGGAAGGGGAACAAAGAAAGAGTCGTGCCGCTGGGGAGGAAGGCCGCCAGCGCCCTGGAAGCTTACCTGCGCAACGGGCGGCCGCGGCTCGGGAAGCGCGGCGGTTCGGCGCATCTGTTCCTGAGCCAGCGGGGCCGGGGAATGACGAGGCAGAACTTCTGGCGTCTGCTGGCCGCCCGAGCCCGGGCCGCCGGCATCCGGGCGCGCCTGACGCCGCACGTCCTGCGGCACAGCTTTGCCACCCACCTGCTCGAGCGCGGGGCCGACCTGCGGGCCGTGCAGTTGCTGCTCGGGCACGCCGACATTTCCACGACCCAGATTTATACCCATGTCGCCCAGGAGCGCTTGAGGGAGATCTACCGGACGCATCACCCCAGGGCCTGACCACCGCGAGCGGGAGCGAACATGCCCGATTACATCTTCATGCTGGAAAGCCGGCTGTCGCCGGAGCAGCTGCGGGCCCTGAGCCGAGTGCAGGAGGAGGCCCAGGCCGCCGGGCTGAACCTCTACCTGGTGGGCGGGGCGGTGCGCGACCTGATGACCGGCTCGCCCATCCGCGACCTCGACTTCACCCTGGAGGGCAACCCCCTGCGGCTGGCCCGCCGGCTGGCGGGGACCGAGGTGCGCTGCCTGGAGGTGGACGAGCGGCGACACAGCGCCGAGCTACAGCTCGCCGACGGCGTCTTCCTCAGCCTGCAGATGGCCCGGAACGAATTCTTCCGCCAGCCGGGCAGGCCCCCAGAGGTGAAGGCCGCGTCCATCCTGGAGGATCTGCGGCGGCGGGATTTTTCTGTGAACGCCATGGGCATCTCGCTCACGCCGGGCTCGCGCGGCTTGCTCCTCGACCCGACGAACGGCCTGGCCGACATCGAGAACCGCGAGCTGCGCATCCTGCACAACTATAGCTTCCTCCACGACCCGATGCGGCTGCTGCGCCTGGTGCGCTTTTGGAGCCGGCTGGGCTTCCGGCCGGACGATCGCACCCGGGGGCTGTTTGAGGTCGCCCTGGAACGGGGCTATCAGGAGAACGTCGAGCCGGGGGCTGTGGGCCGGGAGGTGGAGCAGATTACCCGCGAGGAGAACGCGGTGGCCGTGCTGAAGGCGCTGGCCGGGCACGAGCTCCTGGCTGTCCTGCACCCGATGCTGCAGAAGCGCAAGCCAGACTACGAGGGGCTGGCCAAGCTGCAGAAGTATCTCCAGCAGGCCGCGCAGGCGGGCTACCGGGTGGACCCTTTTTACCTGGTGCTCCACTACCTGCGGCGGCGGCTGAAAGGGCGCGCCCAGGCGCAGTTGCTGCGCCACCTGGCCCTCAAGAAGGCGCAGACGAAGCCGGCCCTGGGCCTGGAACGGGAGGTGCGGGGCGTGCTGAAGCTGCTCAGCCGGAATCGGAAGGCCGGCCCGCGGCAGATCTACCACCTGCTCACCCCGGTGCCGCTCGAGTTTCTCATCTTCGTTTTGGCCGAGTACAGCAGCAAGAAGAGGATCCAGGCGAAGATTTACAACTACCTGTTCAAGTACCGGCCGCTGCGCGGGAAGCTGCCGGTGCGCGAGCTGCAGCTGATGGGAGTGCCGCCCGGGCCCAAGTTTGACCAAATCCTGGAAAAGTATTTCGAGGCCCAACTCGACGGCAAGCTCCGCGGTCGGGCTCAGCAGTTGCGTTTTCTGCGCAAGCTCGCTGGGGTTCCCAAGCCCAAGCCCGCGCCCAAGCCGAAGAAGGCGAAGAAAGAAGCCAAGCCCGCCGCGGTCGCCGAAGGGAGGGCCAAGCCGGCCGCCCCCGGAGGAGTGAAGCCGGCGGGGCCTCCGCCGCCTGCTCCGCTGCTCAAGGCTGTGGAGAAGCCGGCGGCCGAGAAGAAGCCCGCGCCGGTGCTCGCGAAGCCGGGGCGGCGGGCAACCCGGGTCAAGCGCCAGCCCAAGCGGGCAGCCAAAGCGAAGCCGAAGAAGAAGCGCCGCAGCAAGTAGGAGTTGGTAGAATAGGGGCTGCATGCCGCGGAACCAGTTCGTCCATCTGCACCTGCACACCGACTACAGCCTGCTCGACGGAGCCTGCGAAATCGGGCGGCTGGCGGAGCTGGCGGCCCAGCAGCGAATGCCGGCGGTAGCGGTCACAGACCACGGGAATCTATTCGGGGCGGTCAAGTTTTACGAAGCCGGTGAGGCCCACGGCGTCAAGCCCATCATCGGCTGCGAAGTCTACGTCACCGGGGGCAGCCGGCACGACCGCAGCGGGAACGGCGAGCGCACCCACCACCTGGTGCTGCTCTGCGAGACTCTGGAGGGCTACCGCAACCTGGTGCGGCTGGTTACCGCCGGGCACCTGGAAGGCTTTTACTACAAGCCGCGCATTGACAAGGAGCTACTCTCTCAGCACCGCCGGGGGCTGATCGCGCTTTCGGCCTGCCTGCGGGGAGAAGTAGCTGACAGCCTGCTCGCCAACGACTTCGCCGCCGCCCGGCAGGCCGCCGGCGAGTACCGGGACATCTTCGGCCCCGACAACTTCTTCCTGGAAATCCAGGACCAGGGTCTGGAGCTCGAGCACCGCATCCATCCGGAGCTGCTCCGCCTGGAAAAAGACACCGGCATTCCGCTGGTGGCCACGAACGACTGCCACTACCTAGCTCAAGAGGATGCGCAGGCGCACGACGTGCTGCTCTGCATTCAGATGGGGAAGATGGTGAGCGACACGAACCGGATGAAATTTGGCTCCGACCAGTTTTACTTCAAGACCGCCGAAGAGATGGCGCGGGTGTTTGCGGCCTTGCCGGAGGCGGTGACGCGCACGGTGGAGATTGCCGAGCGCTGCCGGGTGAAGCTGACCAAGGTGGAGCACCCCTTCCCCTACTTCGCCGTGCCGGAGGGCTACACGCTGGAGAGCTACTTCGAGAAGGTGACCTGCGAGGGCTTCGAGCGCCGGCGGCCGCACCTCGAGGCGCAGGCGGCCCAGGGCCGGCTGCGCCATCCGCTCTCGACCTACGAGCAGCGGCTGGAGCAGGAATTGCGCATGATCCAACAAATGCGCTTCGCGGGATACTTCTTGATTGTCTGGGACTTCATCCGCTACGCCCGCGAGCAGGGCATCCCGGTGGGGCCGGGGCGCGGCTCGGCGGCCGGGAGCCTGGTGGGCTACGCCCTGGGCATCACTGACATCGACCCGCTTCGGTATGGACTGCTCTTCGAGCGCTTCCTGAACCCGGAGCGCATCTCCCTGCCCGACATTGACATTGACTTCTGCATGCGCCGCCGCGGCGAGGTGATCAACTACGTCACCCAGAAGTACGGCCGCGAGAACGTGGCCCAGATCATCACCTTCGGCACCATGGCCGCCAAAGCCGCCATCAAAGATGCCGCCCGGGCGATGGAAGTGCCCTACGCGGAAGCCGACCGGCTGGCGAAGCTCGTGCCCGCCGCCCTGAACATCACCATCAACGATGCGCTGACCCAGTCGCCCCCCCTCAAGCAGCTCTACGAGCGCGAGCCCCGGGTCAAGCAGGTGATCGACACCGCCCGGAGGCTGGAAGGCCTGGCCCGCCACGCCTCCACGCACGCGGCCGGCGTGGTGATTTCGCCGCAGCCGCTCCAGGAGATTGTCCCCCTCTACAAGACGAACCGGGAGGAAATCGTCACCCAGTTCGCCATGGATGACCTGGAGCGAATCGGGCTGCTGAAGATGGACTTCCTGGCGCTGGCTACGCTCACGGTGATTGACGACACGGTGAAGCTGGTCGAGCAGAAGCGCGGCCTGCACCTGATCCTGGAAGAAATGCCTCTGGACGACCCGGCGACCTATGCGCTGTTCTCCCGGGGGGCAACCAGCGGCGTGTTCCAGTTCGAGTCCCACGGGATGCGGGAAATCCTGCGCCGCTACCAGCCTTCGCGGCTCGAGGATCTGATCGCCCTGAATGCGCTCTATCGGCCGGGGCCCATCCAGGGCGGGATGATTGACGAGTTCATCGCTCGCAAGCACGGCCAGCGACAGGTGAGCTACGAGCTGACGGAACTCAAGCCCATCCTGGAAGAGACCTACGGGGTGATCGTCTACCAGGAGCAGGTGATGCAGATCGCCAACCAGCTCGCCGGCTTCAGCCTGGGGGAGGCCGACCTGCTGCGCCGGGCTATGGGCAAGAAGAAGCCCAAGGAGATGGCGGGGCAGCGGGAGAAGTTCATCGCCGGCTGCAAAAAGAGAAAGATCGGAGAAAAGAAGGCGGAGAAGCTGTTCGACCTGATGGCGCAGTTTGCCGGCTATGGGTTCAACAAGTCGCATTCGGCCGCCTACGCGCTGCTGGCGTACCAGACCGCCTACCTGAAGGCTCACTACCCGGTGGAGTTCATGGCGGCGCTGCTGACGGCGGAGACCGGGAACACCGAGAAAGTGGTGAAGTACATCGGGGAGTGCCGGGAGATGGGGATCACGGTGCTGCCCCCGGACGCGAACTCGAGCGACTGGAGCTTTACCCCATCGGGCGAAGCCATCCGCTTCGGGTTGGGCGCGGTGCGCAACGTCGGCTACAACACCGTGCAGGCCATCCAGGCGACCCGGGAGCGCCTGGGTCGCTTCCCCTCCCTCTATCAGTTCTGCGAGGAGGTGGACGTCCGGGTGCTGAACCGGCGGGTTCTGGAGAGCCTGGTGAAGGCAGGGGCGCTGGATTCGCTGGGGGCGCACCGGGCGGCCCTGCTCGAGGCGGTGGACAAAGCGTTGGAGCGCGGGGCCCGGTTGCAGCGGGAGAAGGACAGCGGACAGCACGCGCTGTTCGGGGCCGCGACCGCCGAGCCGGCGCCTCCGCCGCCCCTGCCCGATGTGGAGGAGTGGCCCGAACACGAGAGGCTGAACCACGAGAAAGAAATCCTCGGGTTCTACATCACCGGGCACCCGCTGGCGCGCTACCAGGGGCGACTCCGCGAGCTGGCGACCACAGCCATCGCCGAGCTCGAGACCAAGAAGAACAACGAGGACGTTCGCCTGGCCGGCATCGTGGTGCGGGTACGGCCCATGCGCAGCAAGAAAGGGGAGAGGTGGGCGATTGCCACCCTGGAAGACCTGAGCGGTGTGATAGACTTGCTCATCTTCCCCGAGGCTTTCCGGCGGCTGGAGAGCCGCCTCTACCCGGACGCGGTCTTGCTGGTGAAGGGGCGCACCCGCGCCGAGGAGACCGGGGTGCGGGTGGCCGTGCAGGAGGCCGGGCCGCTGGAAGAGGAGCTGGCGGGGGTGCGGCCCGATCGGGGAGCGGCGGCGACGCGGGTGGTGATTGAGCTGGACGTGAGCCGCATCAGCGTCGAGACCATCGAGCGGCTGGAGGCCCTGTTCCGGCGCAAGCCAGGGCGCTCGCGGGTGGAGTTCAAGCTGCCGCCCGAATTCGGCGTGCACCGGGGCGGCAAAGACGTGCGGGTGCGGTTGGACGAGGAGCTACTGGCGGAGCTCCGCGGGCTTTGCGGGGAGAGCTCGGTATCCTTGGTGCCCTGAGCCATGGCGCAGCGAAGCATCAGCGAGCAAGAAGTGGTAGCGGCCCGCCTCCGGGCCTGGCAGCGGGTCGAGCTGGCCCGTCACCCGCAGCGGCCCTACACCCTCGACTACATCCCCCTGCTGTTTGAGAACTTCAGCGAGATCCACGGCGACCGCGGCTTCGCGGACGACCCCGCCATCGTCTGTGGGACAGCGCGCTTTCACGGGGAGCCGGTGCTGGTGGTCGGCCACCAGAAAGGCCACGACACCAAAGAGCGGGTAGTGCGCAACTTCGGCCAGCCCAAGCCCGAAGGTTACCGCAAGGCGCTGCGGGCTATGCGGCTGGCGGCCAAGTTCGGCCGGCCGGTGCTTTCTTTGGTGGACACGCCCGGAGCGTATCCCGGCGTGGATGCGGAAGCCCGGGGCCAGGCGGAAGCCATCGCCCACAACCTGCGGGAGATCAACCGCCTGCCGGTGCCGATTGTGGTCACGGTGACGGGCGAAGGCGGCAGCGGCGGGGCGCTTGCCATCGCCATCGGCGACAAGATCAACATGCTGGCCAATGCGTTTTACTCGGTGATTTCGCCGGAGGGCTGCGCTTCCATCATGTGGCGCGACGCCGCCCAGAAGGAGCTGGCGGCCGAGGCCTTGAAAATTACCGCCGAGGACCTGCTGGCCCTGGGGCTGATTGATGAAATCGTCCCCGAGCCCGAGGGGGGCGCTCACACCGACCCCAAGCAGATGGCGGAGATCCTGGACGCCGTGCTCGAGCGCTCGCTTGCCGAGCTGCGCAAGTACTCGCCCAGGGAGCTGCTGGGCCGGCGCTACGAGAAGTTCCGTCGCATGGGGCAGTTCTTTCGCACCGCCTGACCCTACAGTTCATCTCACCCCTATGGTCTCCATCATCATCCCCACCTACAACGAGGAATCCACGCTGGAAGCCCTGCTCCAGCAGCTTCGCGCCCAAGGAGCCCGAGAAATCCTCGTCGCCGACGGGTCGAGCACCGACGCCACTGTAAGCGTCGCTCGGCGGTACGCGGGGGTGGTGGAGAGCCCGCCGAACCGCGGGCTGCAACTGAACCGGGCAGCCCGCCAGGCCGGCGGCGACATCCTGCTGTTTCTTCACGCTGACGTTCGCCTCCCGGCGGGCGCCTTGGCCGCCGTGGAATGGGCCCTCAGTGACCCCCGGGTGGTGGGAGGGAGTTTCAGCCTGGAGTTCACCGGGGACGGCTTCCCGGGCCGGGTTTTTACCCGCATCAATCACTGGCGGCGTTTCTTCGGCATCTTTTACGGCGACTCGGGGATCTTCGTGCGCCGGGCGGTGTTTGAGCGGCTGGGCGGCTTCCGGGAGTGGCCCGTGCTCGAGGACTACGAGTTTGCCCGGCGGCTGGTCAAGGCGGGGAGGACGGTATGTCTGCGGGAGCGGCTGGCGGTGTCTTCGCGGCGCTGGCAGGGCACAAATGGCCGCGGCGGGCTCCTGTGGCGGACGATGGCGGCCTGGTTTTTCATTCAAACACTGTTCCTGCTCGGGGTGCCCGCCGCGTGGTTGGCGCGCTGGTACCCGCCGGTGCGGCGGGAACTGAATTGACAGTGCGGTGGCTGTGTGTTAGCCTGCCCGTTTTGCGCGGCGAGCTCTCGACCCGCAGGGCGTACAACCCAGAGCGCATTCATTCGGAGGCGGAATGAGTCCTTCAGCGCGGCGGTATCTTTTCACCTCGGAGTCGGTGACCGAGGGCCATCCGGACAAGATTGCTGACCAGATTTCCGATGCCGTGCTGGACGCCGTCCTGGAGCAGGACCCCTACGGGCGGGTGGCGTGTGAAGCGCTGGTGACGACGGGGCTGGCCCTGGTGGCGGGCGAAATCACTACCAGCGCGCACTTCGACTACACCAAGATCACCCGCGACACCATCCGCCGCATCGGGTACACAGACGCCCGCTGGGGCTTCGACGCCGATAGCTGCGCGGTGCTGGTCTCCGTGAAAGAGCAGTCGCCAGACATTGCCCGGGGGGTAGACCCCGGCGGGGCCGGCGATCAGGGCTTGATGTTCGGCTTGGCCTGCGATGAGACGGACGAATACATGCCCCTGCCCATCATGCTGGCGCACCGACTGACCGAGCAGCTGGCCCGGGCCCGGCGCGACGGCTCGCTCGATTTTCTGCGGCCGGACGGCAAGTCTCAGGTCACGGTCGAGTACGAGAACAGCCGGCCGCGGCGCGTGGACACGGTGGTCATCTCCGCCCAACATAGCGATGCGGTGAGCATTGAGACGGTGCGCGAGGGGATCCTGGAGAAGGTTGTCCGTCCCATCATTCCCGCCGGGATGCTCGACAAAAAAACCAAGTACCACATCAATCCCACCGGGCGCTTCGTCATCGGCGGGCCTCAGGGCGACTGCGGCCTCACTGGGCGCAAGATCATCATGGACACCTACGGCGGCGCTGGCCACCACGGCGGCGGCTCCTTCTCGGGCAAAGATCCGACCAAGGTGGACCGCTCTGCCTCCTACATGGCCCGCTACGTGGCCAAGAACCTGGTGGCGGCAGGGCTGGCCCGGCGGGTGGAAGTGCAGCTCGCTTACGCCATCGGAGTAGCCGACCCGGTCTCGATCATGGTGGACACTTTCGGGACGGGGATGGTGGACGAGGAGCAGATGGTCGAGCTCATCCGCGCCCGCTTCCCGCTGACCCCCCGGGGCATCATCGAGGCCCTCGACCTCCGCCGGCCCATCTACCGCAAGACCGCCGCCTACGGCCACTTTGGGCGCTACGAACCGGAAGTTACCTGGGAGCGCACCGACAAGGCGGAGGCGCTCCGGCTGGCAGCCGGGCCCCACCGGGTTGCCGTCAAGCGTTAGGCGTCATGGCCACCGCCCCCCGGTTTGCCTCCGACATCAAGGATCCGGCGCTCGCCGAGCGCGGCCGGGTGCGCATCGAGTGGGCCGAGCAACAAATGCCGGTCCTGCGCCTGATCCGCCAGCGCTTCGCGAAAGAGAAGCCGCTCCAGGGAACCCGCATCGGCGCCTGCCTGCACGTCACCACCGAGACCGCCAACCTGATGCTCACCCTGCGGGAAGGCGGGGCCGAGGTGGCCTTGTGCGCCTCGAATCCGTTGAGCACGCAGGATGACAACGCCGCCGCCCTGGTGCGGGAGTACGGCCTCCCGGTCTTCGCCATCCGCGGCGAGGACAAGTCCACCTACTACGCCCACATCAACGCCGTGCTCGACACCAAGCCGCACTTCTCGATGGACGACGGCTGTGACCTGGTGAACGTGGCCCACACCCAGCGGCGCGATGCCCTCAAGACCCTGCGGGGCGGAACCGAGGAGACCACCACCGGCGTCATCCGCCTGCGCAGCATGGCCAGGGAAGGCGTGCTCGCCTACCCGATCGTCGCCATCAACGACGCCCATACCAAGCACCTCTTCGACAACCGCTACGGCACGGGGCAGTCCACCCTGGACGGCATCATCCGGGCCACCAACCGCGTGATCGCGGGGCTGAACGGGGTGGTGGGCGGCTACGGCTGGTGCAGCCGCGGCATCGCCAGCCGGGCCCGCGGCCTGGGAGCGCAGGTGGTCGTGACCGAAGTGGATCCGACTCGCGCCCTCGAGGCGGTGATGGAGGGCTTCCGGGTGATGCCCATGGGCGAGGCCGCTCCCCTCGGCGACATCTTCATCACCGCCACCGGCGACCGCGACATCATCTGCGAGGACCACTTCCGGGCGATGAAGAACGGCGCGGTGCTCGCCAACTCCGGGCACTTCAACGTGGAGATTGACATCGAGGCCCTGGAGCGGCTGGCGAAAAACAAGCGGGCCACCCGGGACAACGTGGACGAGTACACCCTGGCCGACGGCCGCAAGCTCTACTTGCTCGGGGAGGGCCGCCTGGTGAATCTCGCCGCCGCCGAGGGCCACCCCGCCTCGGTGATGGACATGAGCTTTGCCAACCAGGCCCTCTGCCTCGAGTACCTGGCCCGCCACGCCGACAAGCTCGAGAAGACCGTCTATCCAGTGCCCCCGGAGATCGACCGGCAGGTGGCCCGCCTGAAGCTCGAGGCCATGGGCATCAAGATTGATACCCTCACGCCCGACCAGGAGAAATACTTGGCGTCGTGGTCGGAAGGCACCTAGGGCCCACTACACGCCGGCCGCCACTCGGCCGGTTGCGGGAGACTCCCGTTGTCGAGCGGTACGCCCGTCTCCTGGCCCGGCCCGCAGAGCTTCGACGAGGTGAGGATGGGGTGCGCTAGCTACCACCGCAACGACGTGCGCGGGGACGTCATGCACCGGATTTCGCGGCGCACGATTGACGAATACTGGGGGAATCCCGGAGAAGTCACCGGTGCCGTGGCCTTGCTGCTGCTCAGCTGGAACCAGGCCTCCTACCGCTACGGGGCCCCCGACTTCCGCTGCTTCAAGCTCTGGATGATGAAACAGTGGCACCTCCTTTCCCCGCTGCGCCGGCGAGACCTGTCTTCCTTTGAGGAGGAGCGTGACGGGTCCTGGGTGCGGGCGCTGTTTGCGAGCGCCCTGGAGGGGCTGGAAACCAGCCGCGGCACCCGCAGCCCGGTGGGCGTGGCCAAGGCCTTCCATTTGCTCGCGCCCGATTTCTTTCCTCTCTGGGACGACGAGATTGCCCGTACCTACGGGTGCAAATGGAACCGCTCCAGCGAGGCCGCCGACAAATATGTGCGCTTCATGGCGCTCAACAAGGAGATTGTGAGCCGGCTGATCGGCACCGTGGCCCGGCTGCGGCGGTTCAGTCCTCAGGTGGCGCTGTGGTTCATGTGCCAGCACTGCCCGATCGGCGCCCGTTGGAACTCCTTCCTGAAGATGCTGGACGAATACAACTACGTCCGCTACACCAAGGCCTGGTTCCAGGCGGCCGGCGAGGTCTGATGCGCGACTGGGCCCAGGGGGCGCTCGATACCGCCACGGCGCGCGGCGCGGGCTACGCCGACGTCCGCGTCCTCGACGCCTGCACCCGCACCCTCTCCACCAAGAACGGCAAGGTAGGAACGGTCTCGGAAAGCGAATCACTCGGCCTGGGGGTGCGGGTGATTGCCGAGGGCGCCTGGGGCTTCGCGGCCACCGACCAGCTCACCCGCGAGGCGATTGACTCCACGGCCGCCCGCGCCGTCTCCATCGCCCGCGCCAGCGCTCGCGTCAAGAAAAAAGACGTGGTGCTGGCCCCGGAGCAGAAGATCGCCGCCGTCTGGCGCACCCCCATCGAGAAAGACCCCTTCGCGGTGTCGCTCGACGCGATGATGAAGCTGCTCTTCCGCGCCGACGAAGAGATGCGCCGCGTCCCCCGGGTGACCCTGGCCGAGGCCTCGATGTCCTTTACGCGCCTCGAGCAGCTCTTCGTCAGCACCGTGGGGAGCGAGATTCGGCAGACGAAGACTTATTCAGGCGCCGGCATCGTGGCTACCTCGTTTGCCGACAACGAAATCCAGAAGCGCAGCTACCCGAACTCCTTCGGGGGCCAGCACGCCACTGCCGGCTACGAGCTGGTGGAGCGGCTCGAGCTCGTCGAGAACGCCCGGCGGGTGGCCGAGCAGGCCGTGGCCCTTCACCAGGCCGACAAGTGCCCCGAAGGCCGGCGCACCATCATCCTCGATAGTTCCCAGCTCGCCCTCCAAATCCACGAGTCCATCGGCCACCCCATCGAGCTCGACCGCGTCCTCGGCACCGAGGCCAACTTTGCCGGCATGAGCTTCCTCACCCTCGACCAGCTCGGAAAGCTCCGCTATGGCTCCGAGATCGTCAACGTCGTCGCCGACGCCCGCCTCGAGCACGGGCCCGGCCTCGGCACCTTCGGCTATGACGACGAGGGTGTTCCCGCCCAATGCATTGACATCATCAAGGACGGCCGCTTTGTCGGCTACCTGAGCTCGCGGGAGACGGCGCCGGCCATCGGCTTGGACCGCTCCGGCGGCACCATGCGGGCCGAGAGCTGGAACCGCATTCCGCTCATCCGGATGACGAACGTCAGCCTGCTGCCGGGCAGTTGGAAACTCGCCGACTTGCTCGCCGACACCGAGGACGGCATCTGCTTCGAGACCAACCGCAGCTGGAGCATCGACGACCGCCGCTATCACTTCCAGTTCGGCACCGAAATCGCCTGGGAGATCAAGGGCGGCAAGAAGGCCCGCATGCTCAAGAACCCCTCCTACAGCGGCATCACCACCGAGTTCTGGAACAGCTGCGACGCCATCTGCAACCGCTCCCACTGGACCCTGTGGGGCACGCCCAACTGCGGCAAAGGCCAGCCCATGCAGACCATGGGCACCGGCCACGGGGCCGCCCCGGCCCGCTTCCGCAACGTGTTGGTGGGAGTTGCCTATGCTCAGTGAGGCGCGCTGCCGGGAAATCTTTGAGACCATCCGGCGGGCCAGCCGGGCCGATGAAACCGAAGTGTTTCTCCTGGCTACCCAGGCGGCTCTCACCCGCTTCGCGAACAACATCGTCCACCAGAACGTGGCCGAGGAAGGTGTCAACATCTCGGTGCGGGCTGTGGTGGAGGGTCGGACCGCCCGGGCTACCACGAACAAGACCGACGTGGAGGCCCTGCGGCGCGTGGCCGAGCAGGCGGTGGAGAGCGCCCGCTGGCAGCCGCCCGATCCCGACCTGCTGCCCATGCCCGGCCCGCAGAGCTACCGGGCGGTGGACCGCTACTCGGAGGAGACGGCCCGGTTGACCCCGGAGGAGCGGGCCGAGGCAGTGAAAAAAGTGGTCCAGCGCGCCGAGCGCAGCCGGCTGACCGCGGCCGGGATCTTCTCCTCGAGCGCCACCACCCAGGCCCTCCTCAACTCGCGCGGGCTGTTCGCCCTCCACCGGGAGACCAAAGCCGAGTTCTCCGTCACCTACCTCGACGCCGGCTCGGGCTGGGCCAAGGGCAACTTCACGACCGCCAGCCAGCTGAACATCGAGGAGCTGGCGGCACGAGCCTGCGAAAAGGCGCTGGCCAACCGCGAGCCGCGGGAGATACCTCCCGGCCGCTACACGGTCATCTTGGAGCCGGCCGCCGGGCTCGACCTCGTGGGGTTCTTGTTCTACGACTTCGCCGGCACCGCCGTGCTCGACAAACGCAGCTGCTTCACCGGCTTGCTGGGCAAGAAGGTTTTCGGCGAAAACATCTCGGTTGCCGACGACGTCTACCATCCGGACCAGGCCGGGCCGGCCTGGGATGGGGAAGGCATCCCGCGCCGCGCCGTGCCGCTGGTCGAGCGGGGCGTGCTCAAGGACCTCGTCTATGCTCGCCATACCGCCCGGAAAATGAACGCCCAGCCCACCGGCCACGGCATGCTGCTGCCGAACGAGTGGGGCGAGGCCCCCCTGAACCTGGTGTTCGCCGGGGGCTCGAGCTCGGTCGAAGACATGATCCGCTCCACCCCGCGCGGCGTGCTCGTGACCCGCCTGTGGTACATCCGGGAAGTGGACCCCTACGAAAAAATCCTCACCGGGATGACTCGCGACGGCACCTTCTACGTCGAGAACGGCAAGATCCAGTACGCCGTCCGCAACCTGCGCTTCAACCAGAGCCTGAAAGAGATGCTGAACCAGGTGGACAGGCTGGGCCCCCCGGTGCGGGCCGCGGGCGAAGAGTCGTTCGAGATGGTGGTGCCGGCCATGCGGGTCCAGAACTTCCGCTTCAGTGAAGTCACCCGGTACTAGCCGGGAGCCGAGTAAGACGGCGGCCGCTACTCCGTGAAGGCTAGGGTGTCAACCACTTTGCGCAGGAGGGCCTGCTGGAAGTTGGTGGTTTCGCCTGCCGCGGTCAGCCCCAGGATGGTGTAGTAGTCGCGGCCGCGGGCGAAGTAGAGGGCGAGTCCGGTCCAGTAGCGGCCTTCGGCCATGCCGGTGAACTCCCGCTCCACGGCGAGCAGGCCGGCGACGCTGGTGCGCCGCTCGCCCTGGGCGCTGTAGTTCTCGTAGAGCCGGCGCAGAGAGTTCTCTCCCAGACGGGCGTAGGCGTTCAGGTCACCTCCGTAAGTCTCCCGCCCGATGAGCATCAGGGTGTTCTCGTCCGGTGTCCCCAGGGCCGCCACCAGGGCGCTCTGGGGCCGGACCAGTTGCGGGTAGGAGCGCCAGGTGGGCGGCTTAAACATCTGGAAGCGGTAGGTCTCGTTCACGTACCGCGTGCCGGTGACGGTCTCGACGATCTCCTCCAAAGGCGGCGCCGGCGGCGGGGCGGGCGGGGCTTCTCGGCGCGCCACGGCGGGCTTGGCCGCTTCCCCCTCTTTGGCGGCTGGCCCCGAGCTCTTTTCGGCGGCTTCCTTGGCCGCTGATTCCGGGAAGACGATGCGGACGATGCGGTCCTTGTAAATGATGGCGATGCCGAAACTCGTCTCCACCCGGAAGCTGTCCTTCTCGTAGGCCACAATGGTGCCCACGAGCTTGGTTCCATCCTTGAGGTGGAACTCTTCGCTGGCGGCGGGCAAGCTGACCAGCCCGGCAGCCGCCACCAGGATGAAAGCCCTTTCGAGGTACCTCATTGCCGCCAAGTATGACACTGGCCCGCGGGGTGTGGCAAGCAGGAGCTACGGGGTCTGGCAGAAAACGTAGCCGAGGCTGCGGTAGATGAGTTTGGCGGCAAGGAAATCGGCGGCGTGCAGGCCCGGGGTGGGGAGCAGCTCGACCACATCCAGTGCCACGAGCTTCCGCTGGCGCCCCACCAGTCGCAGCAGCCCGGTCACCTGCTCCCAGCTCAGTCCTCCCGGCTCGGGAGTGCCGGTGGCGGGCATGAGGGCGGGGTCGAAGGCGTCGAGGTCGATCGTCAAGTAGACGTGCGGGGAGAGGGCGGCCACAACCTCCGGGGCCCATTCGGCCGCCGGGCGACCCACCAGGTCTTTCGCCCAGAAAATCCTGGTCTTGAGCCTGGGGATGTCTGTGGCTTCCTCCTTCGAAAGGCTGCGGATGCCGACCTGCACAGCCGGGCAGACTTCCAGGACGCGGCGCATCGCGCAGGCGTGGCTGTTGGGGTTGCCCTGGTAGCTTTCGCGCAAATCAGCGTGGGCGTCGATCTGCAAGACGCTCAGGTCGGAGAACTTGCGCGCGGCGGCTGAAACCGCGGGCGGGGTCAAGCTGTGCTCGCCCCCGAGCAGCACCGGGAACTTGCCTTCTTCGAGCAGCGCCAGGACGGTGGTGTGGATGTGCGCCAGAATGTTTTCGAGCCCGCCTGTTTCCGTGTCCATTTCTTCCAGCGTGGCGATGCCCACTGTCGCGCCGGTCTCGACCTGCAACTCTTCGTCGAATAGTTCCATGTTGCGCGAAGCTTCCAGAATGGCCGCCGGGCCCCGTCGGGTGCCGCGGGCGTAGGTGGTGGTGCGCTCGAGCGGCACCGGAACCACCACGGCCCGAGCTGTCTCATAGCGCGCCTGCTCGTCCTCTAGGCCGCCGAAGCGGAAGGGCAGAGCGGCGGGGTAGCGCTTCAGCATAGGCGCACTCTTTTAGCATCGCCCCAGCCGGCACACAAGGCCGAGATTTCAACGCCTCAATTTTTTCGCTCCCGTGCGGTTGCTGCGGATATACTTGGGACCCACGAGAGGACGTCCAGGTTTCTGGGGGAAAGAATGAAGAAGGCAGCCGAGAAAAGAGTGCGCCAGTTGCACGATCCCATCGCCGACAAGCTCACGCCTATCTATCCGCTCGACCTCTCCAAGATCCACACCATTGACGACTTGGTGCGGGCCATGGGCCAGACAGCGTTCACCGCCCGGCAGATCGGCGACGCCGCCGACGTGCTGGAGGCGATGGCCCGCGACCGGTCCTGCTTCGTGGTCATGACGCTGGCGGGGGCGCTGACGGTGGGCAAGATGGGCCTGGTGATCAGCGACTTGATTGACAGCGGGATCGTGCAGGCGGTGGTCTCGACTGGGGCGCTGATGGCCCACGGCTTGGTCGAGGCTACCGGGCGGTCGCACTTCCGCTACGACCCCCGCCTGTGCGACAACGAACTCTTCTGGGCAGGCTACAACCGCGTCTATGACTCGCTCGAACCGGAGGTCAACCTGGATCATGTGGAGGCTGTCGCGGACGCCATCTTCGAGCGATGGGACGCGAGCGAGCCGGTGACGAGCTGGAAGCTGCACTGGCGCATCGGCGAGTATCTGCACCGGCGCACGCCGGGACGCGGCATCCTGAAGTCAGCCTACGAGAAAAAAGTCCCGGTCTATGTGCCCTCCTTTACCGACTCCGAATTGGGACTTGACCTCGGCCTGCAAAACTTGAGCCGGAAGCAGCGCGGCCTGCCCCCGCTTCAGTTCGACGCCCTGGCCGACTTGGAGCATTTCACCGACTTGGTGAAGAAGGCCAAGCGGCTCGGCATCTTCACCCTGGGCGGGGGGGTGCCGCGCAATTGGGCGCAGCAGGTTGGGGTGTACCTGGAGTTGCGCACCCGGCGGAGCTATGAAAACTTCGAGCTCAAGCGCTACCAGTACGGCGTGCGGATCTGCCCCGAACCGGTGAACTGGGGCGGCCTCTCGGGGAGCACCTACTCCGAGGCGGTTTCCTGGGGCAAGTTCGTGCCGCCGGAAGAAGGCGGCCACTTCGCCGAAGTGCTCGAAGACGCTACGGTCGCCCTGCCCTTGGTGGCGGGAGCCGTCTTGCAGCGGATTGGCTACCTGCCGCGGCCGGCCGGCCGCGCCCGTCAGAAAGCGGCCCGGCGGGCAACTGTGGCGGCGTCCCGGTAGGCGAGCCGGGGATTACTCGTCCCCGATCAGGATGGCGGCGGCCAGCACCGTGGACCACAGGCCGCGCTTATCTCCCACGGCCGACTGGGTGATGTTCATGGTGCGCACGATCTTGTTGGAGATGCGGTAGATCTCCTTCTTCTCGTCCCAGTTCAGCTCCGGGTCGAACTCCACGTCGAGCGTGGTGGCGAGCATTTCTGCGGCCAGCTCCTCGGCGTACTCCCCGGCGCGGTCCTCGGTTTCCCCGAACGAATGATGCTCGGAGAGGTAACCGTACATGGACTTGTCGGCGGGCAGGGCCAGGCCGATCGAAGCCGCAATCAGCCGGTGGGGCTCGCGCGTGGAGTTCTCGCTCAAGACCACGAAGGTGACTTGCCCGGGCCGGAGCAGCTTCAACCCTTCGGTGCGGGAGATCAGCTTGCAGTGGGGCGGGAAGATGCTGGAGACGCGAACCAGGTTGCAGGAGGCGATCCCGGCCGAGCGCAGCGCCAGCTCGAAGCTCGACAGCCGCTCGCGATGCTTTCCCACCCCTTTGGTGAGAAAGATCTTCTTGGCGACGAACATCCTCGCTCGCCCATCCCTGTCCCGCGCACCGACCGAAACGGCGACGGCACCTTTTCCGCCGCGGTGCCTACGAGAGAGCGACGGAAAAATCGTCCCAAACTATGCGGAAGAAGGCGGCCAGTGTCAATCCCCTTTTTGGGGACAGCCCCGGGTGGGAAAATCTCTCCTTGACCCCCGCAGCGGTTTCGACTACATTGAATTGCCCAAATGGCGGCCCGCGCAAGTTCCTCTCCGGCCCGCCCCCATCTTCTCTCCCAGGAGGGTCCATGACGGTTAGGGAATCTCTCTCGGTCCCCAAAGATGTCTTGGAGTTTGCCGAACGCAACCAGGCCCGCATGGTGGACATCCGCTTCACCGACCTGCCCGGGCTCTGGCACCACGTCTCGTTCCCCACCCACCAGCTGGAAGAGAAATCATTCGAAGACGGCTTCGGGATTGACGGCTCGAGCATCCGCGGCTGGGCCGCCATCCACGAAAGCGACATGCTGCTGGTTCCCGACCCCACCACCGCCATCATGGACCTGTTCCGCGACGTCCCCACTCTTTGCATGGTCGGCGACATCATCGACCCCATCACCAAGCAGCAGTACCCCCGCGACCCGCGCTACATCGCCAAGAAGGCCGAAGCCTACCTGGGCTTCACCGGGGTAGCCGATGCCGCCTTCTTCGGGGCCGAGGCCGAGTTCTTCATCTTCGACAACGTCCGCTTCGACCAGCGCGAAAACTGCGGGTTTTATTTCATCGACGCCGAAGAGGGCCGCTGGAACTCTGCCCGGAAGGACCGCAACCTCGGCTACCGGCCGCGCTACAAGGAGGGCTACTTCCCGGTTCCGCCCACCGACCACTACCAGGACCTGCGCACGGAGATGGCGCTGGCGCTGGAGCGCTGCGGGGTCGAGGTTGAGTGTCACCACCACGAGGTAGCCACCGGGGGCCAGACCGAGATTGACTTCCGCTTTGCGCCTCTGGTGAAGGCGGGCGACTCGATGATGCTCTTCAAGTACATCATCCGCAACGTCGCCCACCAGTATGGCAAGACCGTCACCTTCATGCCCAAGCCGCTCTTCCAGGACAATGGCTCCGGGATGCACACCCACCAGAGCCTGTGGCTGAACGGCAAGCCGCTGTTCGCCGGAGAGCTCTACGCCGGACTGAGCCAGACCGCCCTCTGGTACATCGGCGGGCTGCTCAAGCACGCCCCGGCGGTGGCCGCTTTCGCCGCTCCGACCACGAACTCCTACAAGCGGCTGGTGCCGGGCTTCGAGGCCCCGGTCAATCTGGCCTACTCGCGCCGCAACCGCAGCGCCGCCGTGCGCATCCCCATGTACTCGCCCAATCCCAAAGCCAAGCGCATCGAGTTCCGGCCCCCCGACCCCTCCTGCAACCCCTATCTGGCCTACTCGGCCATGCTGATGGCGGGGCTGGACGGCATCGAGAACAAGATCGACCCGGGCGAGCCGCTCGATAAGGACATCTACGACCTCAGCCCCGAGGAGCTCAAGAACGTCCCTTCGCTGCCCGGCTCCCTGGAAGAGTCGCTGCGGGCCCTCGAGCGTGACCACGACTTCTTGCTCAAGGGCGACGTCTTCACCGAGGAGGTCATTGACCTCTGGATCAGCTACAAGATGAAAAACGAGGTCCAGGCCATCCGCATGCGCCCGCACCCGTACGAGTTCGCCCTCTACTACGACGTGTGAGGGTCGGGGCGGCCGGCGGCTGTCGCGGCGGCGAGGTTCTGCAGTAGACTCCTCCCGATCCTGATGAGTCTGCCCGACGCCTTTGCCGGTCTCTCTTTC
>JACQTJ010000014.1 GCA_016210855.1 Acidobacteriota bacterium
GGCCCATCCAGGTTTGCATTGACTTCAGCGCTCTCGGCTTGACGACCACCGAGGGCCTGAAGCTTTACCACTTCGAAAACGGCGAGGGGGTGAACCGCACCGTCTCGGTCGACCTCGCGAACCAGATCGCTTGCGCTGAGGTCAGCTTCCTCTCCCCCTTCGCTCTCTTCACGCCCCTCAACGAACTCTTCGTCTCAAACTTCCAGACCTTCATCCCCCACAGCGCGCAGGGCGGCGGGTTTCTCACCCGCCTGTTCGTCACCAACCCCAGCAACCAGCCCAATCGGCTCTCGATCACCCGGCGCGACCCCTCCGGTACGATCCTGGAGACCACCGAGACGACACTCGGCCCCGGCGGCACTGTGCAGTTGGCCGGCACGGAAGCCGAGCGCGTCGGTGCACTCGGGGTAGAGTGGCTCGCGTTAGGCTCGGAGTACCCGCTTGCGGCTTCCATCCTGTTCGATTTCGACAGCGCCTCGCTGGACCTCGCCGAGGACTTCCGCACCGCCGTCGGCGCCCTACCGGGCCCGCCGGTCTCGAGCTTCACCGTTCCGGTGCGCGTGGCCACTCTGGACGTGACGGTGAGCCTGGCCCTGGCCAACCTCACCGACGCCGACAACCAGGTCACGCTTACTCTGCGCGACACCACGGGCGCCACCCGAGCCACCGACTCCCTAACCCTGGGTCCCTTCGCCCAGGCCGCCTTCAGCCTCCAGGACCGCGATGCCTTCCGCAACGCCGTCCTCGGCGTCCCCGAGTTCGTGGGCTCGCTGGACGTAGCCGCCACCGACCCGGCCGCGCCGCTGGCTGCGCTGGTGGCAGCCAACGAACGCGGCCAGTTGACTTCTTTGCCCGTCAGCCAGAGCACAATGGATGCTGTCTCTCCGCCACCTCCCGATCCCATCGCCGGGGGCGGCCCGCGCACGTTCCTGCCCCACAGCGCCACCGGCGGTGGCTTCTTGACGCGGGTGTTGCTTACCAACTTGACCCGTTCCATCAACGTCGTGACCCTCCACCGGTATGAACAGAACGGTCTGCTGGGTGACAGGCGAATTCTGAGCCTGCCGCCGCAGGGGACTGTGCTCTTGGCCGACAGCGAAGCGGCTCGGGCGGGGCCGCTCGGCATCAACTGGTTTGCCCTGCGCTCGGACTTTGAAATCATCGCCTCGATGCTGTTCGATTTCGACAGTGCCGCGCTCGGCCTGGCCGAGGACTTCCGCACCGCTGTGAGCGCGCTGCCGTCGCTGCCACTCCTCGCCTTCACCGCGCCGGTCCGCGTGGCTGGCGTCGAGGACACGGTGGGGTTGGCCTTGGCCAACTTGAGCAGTCAGTCCACCGAGGTCACCCTCAAGCTGCGGGATGCCTCGGGAACCGTGGTGGCTGAAGATAGCCTTGTGCTGGATGGGCTCGCGCAAACCGCCTTCGTCTTGCACGACCGGGCGGCTTTCCGGGACGTCCTGCTGGGATCCGGGGAGTTTCTCGGTTCGCTGGCGGTGACTTCAGGACAGCCGGTCGCCGCGCTCGTGGTAGGGAGCAGCAACCGGCAACTATTCGCCTTGCCCGTCACCCCGGGGGCGGCCGAGTAACGGCAGCCAAGAAGAATTCACCGAATCCTACGCGCTGATCCAAGACGACAACCCCGCTCAATCCCATGGGTGCCGAAAGCCTGGAGTTTCGGCACAAAGTGCAAAAGGAAATGATTTCGGCCCACGGCAAAGGGTGGTCGCCTCGGCACCTATAGCTCCTGAATTCTGGAGAGAGGCATCCCGCGCTTACCGTTTCTGGTAGTTCCGGCGGAGACCGGAAAGGCCGAGCCACCCCCGCGCCCTCAGTATGCCCTTTCGCGTCAACAAGTTGCTGAAGGGGGAGCGTCGCCTGGGCTTCCTGGACATTGGATTGCATTTGCGGTGAGGCAGGTGTTTGCGCAGGGCAACGCGAAGTGAAACGGTCTTTGTGTCTGCTGGTTTTCCTGGTCGCCTTTTTCTTTCCTGCCCCGCTCCCCCGGGCCCAACAACCGATTCCCTCGGGTAATCTCCGGACCTTTGTTCCGCACAGCGCCACAGGCGGCGGCTATCTCACCCGCGTGTTCATCACCAACCTGACGGGCAACGCGAACCAGTTGACGATCAACCGCATCCGCCAGAGCGGGACGCTGGTGAGTTCCGTCACCACCACCTTACAGCCGGCGGCCACGCTGACCATTATCGACAGCGAGTCCGAACGCACGCAGCCCATCCGCTTCGAATGGTTCGCCATCGCCTCCCAGATGCCGATTGCCGCTTCGGTGGTTTTTGACTTCGAGGGTCAATCCGTCGGGCTCTCCCCCGATATCCGCCAGGCCGTGGGGACACTGGCCACGCCTACTTCCAGCGCCTTCACCGCCCCGGTGCGCTTCGATCCCACCACCTTTGCCACCATTAGCATGGCCCTCGCCAACCCGAACAGCGCTTCGACCACCATCAACATGAAACTCGTGGACCAGAACGGTACCGTGGTGGCTCAGGACTCCCTCACGCTGACTGGCTTCAACCAGACCGCCTTCGACCTGAGCACCCGGCCCGCCTTCCAGGGTTTCTTTTCGGGTGGCTTCCTGGGATCGCTCGCCGTGGCCGTGACCGACCCGAGCAAGCCGGTGAGCGCTATTATGTTGGGGGGGCTGTCCACGCAGCTCTTCTCTCTACCCGTCGTCGTGGGGGTGGCGGTCCCGATCGAGGTGACCGTCAACATGATCGGACTGCAATTCGATCCGCGGGACATCACAGTTCCGCGGGGTTCCTCCATCACCTGGATCAACCGCGACAATGTGGCCCATACCGCCACCTCCGACAGCTCGGGCATTTTCGATACTGGTGTTCTCGGAACCAGTGGTCAATTCACCATCACCTTCAATACTGACGCGACCATCCCCTATCACTGCATCTTCCACGGACAGAGCGGTGGGATTGGAATGGCAGGCCGCGTCATCGTGGGGAGTGGGAGCTCGCCAGGGCCTTCGCCCCAGCCCGAGCCCGATCCTTATATCCGTAAGTAGACTGCGGGCTAAGGCCGAGCGGAAGTAGCTTTCTGAAACGGCGGGAACGGGAGACACCCATTGCGGCGGCGCAGGCGCCGGCGGGCGTCCGCACTCCAGGTTCTGGTTCGAACCGGGTATGTCCTGAGCGCCCTGCTGCTCGGGAACCCGCAACCAACCCACCCCAACCTGGCGGCGCAAGCAGCCGCCCCCGCACGGGAAGGGGAGTATCTCGGCGGCGAGGCCTGTCTGCACTGCCATGACATCCGCGACGCCTTCGCCAAGAACCCGCACTACAAGAACTGGGCTGAGGAAAAGCTCGCCTGGAGCGAGCGCGGCTGCGAACCCTGCCACGGGCCCGGCTCCGAACACGGCCACAGCGGGGGCGACCCGAAGAAGATCCTGAACCCCCGGACAGCGGGCCCCGCCCGAATCAACGACACCTGCCTCACCTGCCACCAACAGCAAGAGGAGCGCGCCCACTATCTCCGTAGCTCCCACGGCTTGAACGCCGTCGCCTGCACCACCTGCCACACGATTCACACCCCGCGGATAAAGCCCAGCTTATTGGCGGCGCGGCCCCCGGCGCTCTGCTATACCTGCCACGAAGAAGTTCGGGCGGACTTCAACCAGCCCTTCCGCCACAAGGTGAACGAAGGCTGGATGAGCTGCACCGACTGCCACAATCCCCACGGCGGCTTTGCGCCCCACGAGACCCGCGAATCCACGGGCCCCGAGGCAGTCTGCTTCGATTGCCACGCCGACAAACAGGGCCCGTTTGTGTTCGAGCATTTGCCCGTGCGGGTGGAGGGCTGCGGCATCTGCCATGATGTCCATGGCTCCACGAATCCGCGGATGCTGAAGCGCTCGGAAATCCGCTTCCTGTGCCTTGAGTGCCACGCGGACACGCCCGGGGTCTTCGGCCCCACCACGCCCCTCTTCCACGACATCACCCAGGCGCGCTGGCAGCACTGTACCGATTGCCACGTCAACATCCACGGCTCCCAGGTCAGCCGCGTCTTTTTCGAATGATGCCCCGAGTGCCAACCCGCGCCCTCGTCCTCTTCTGCGCTGCCGGGGCCGCGCTGTTGCTGGTCCCGGCCGCCACCTGGAGCCAGCAATCGCGGAGCCGGTCGGAGGTCGAGTTCGAGCCGGTCGGGGCGCCGGCTGAGGAGTTGCCTGCTCGCACCTGGGGTCACTACGACTTTTCTCTAGCCCTCGAGGTCGGCCATCAGCAAGCGGTGGTGCGGGGGAACAACGACGCCTATCGCTCCCACCTCAATTATGCCGACGGCTTTCGGGTCTTTGATTTCAACCTCCGGGGCAAGGGCTCCGCCGGCGCGTTTTTCTCCGACTTTCATGTGCAGGGCAGCGGCTGGGGCGGCGAACCAAACAACTGGCTGCGCTGGGGGGCGCGCAAAAAAGGTTGGTTTGACTTCCGCGCTGTGTATCGCCGCAGTGACTACTTCTGGGTCTTCCCGGGTTTTGCGCGCGACGAGCACCGCAACGACCAGCAACGCCGCCTGCAGGGTTACGAGCTGACCCTCAGGCCCGGCCGTCCGCTGCGCTTCTGGGCGGGCTACACCCGCAACTCCGGCTTCGGCCTGGCCCTGACCACCTTCCAGTTCACCTTCGACGCCTTCCCGCTCTTCGAGCCGCTGCGGCAGACCTACGACCAGTATCGGGTGGGCGTCGGCTGGGGCGGCGCTCGCTGGAGCGGGGTCTTCGAACAGGGTTTCCGCTTCTTCCGCAACGACCGCCACTTGTTCTTGCCGGAGGGCTTGAACCCCGGCAACGTCGCCGGTGATTCCATTGCCCTGGCAGAAACCCTCCGCCTCCACCCCGTTCGCGGCCGGGTTCCCTTCACCCGGCTTGCCCTTGTTGGGCGACCCCATTCCACGCTCGACTTTGCCGCTCGCCTCCTCTATGCCGACTTGGAAACCGACGCCACGCGGTTTGAAACCACGATCGCCCAGCTCGGCGGACAAACGCTTCGCATCACCGCTGAGTCCTTGGCCGACGCCGGCCGACCCACCACGGTGGCGGACGGAACAATTAGCTGGCGCCCGCTTTCCCGGCTGAGGCTGTCCCACGCCTTCCGGTTCCACCAGTTTCATCTCGCTAGCGCGGCGCGGACGCAGAGCGAGCTTTTTGCCCCCTCTGCCGGAGCCAGCTTTCTTCTGGAAGAAGACCGGCGAAGAATCCTGCGCTCGGAAAGCCAGTCGAACCGGTTCGAGGGGAGCTACCAGTTGACCCCTGGGCTGGGCGTGCGGGCCGGCCTCCGCACCGAGCACCGCGACATTCAACGGGTCAAAGCCCGGGAGGGAATCACAGGGCGGGATGACAGCGTGGGGGTCAATGCCCGCAGCTTCCTTCTGGGCACCTTCTTCCGCACGGAGCACGGGGAAGTTTTTTTCGAGCTAGAGCGCGGGGGTACTGCCGGTGTGGTCACGCGCGTGAGCCCAGCCGACACGAGCCGGCTCCGGCTGCGCGTCCGCTGGCAGCCGATGGAGGGCGTGAAGTTAGCTGCCAATGGGTTCCTGCACGACAACCGCAATGCCCGCCTGCCCACGGCCCAGAACCCTGAGGGGCGCCACTCGGTGCGCACTCGCGGATTCTTGGTCGACCTCCAGCTTGCCCGGTTCCGCCGCGGCACCCTCCACCTAGGCTATCGCCGCCAGGACATCACGGCCGCAACCGATGTCTTGTTCTTCGCCGCTTTCCAGCCTCGCGCCGGGCGAGCCCTTTATGTGGCCAACGACAACTATGCCTACGTGGACGTCAGCGGGCGCCTGGTAGGGAATCTAAGCGGCGAGGTGGGCTATCGGGTCACATTCAACACCGGCACGTTTCCGCCCTCCGACCCTGTCGGGACCTGCAACCCCTTACTTCCTGTTTCCTGCGACAATGCCACCGGCCTCGACCCTTTGGGGATCAACTTTGGCGGCTTGAATCATCATCAACCCCACGCCGCGCTCCGCCACACTATTAGCAGGAACGTGGTGTGGAAGGCAGGCTGGCGGTGGTACGGCTACAACGTCAAGCAAGGCTCTCACAGCGATTACAAAGCCCACCTGATTACGACCAGCCTCCTGCTGCTTTTCTAGCGGGAGACCGGAAGCTTGGGCGCTCGCCTCCCACAGCGCTAGGCCTGCCAAAACCATGTGCTTTCAGCGGATGGGGCTAGGAAACAGGGTTATCGGTAGGACGTGCGGGCCTAGATGAAGGGGATGAGTTTCCGCCAGAAGGACTTCTTGCGGGCGGCGGAGTCCTTGCCATTGTCCTTGTCGTTGCTGCTTTTCGCTGGCGGGCTGTTCGGGTCGGGTTGGCCGGCCTGGGCCTGCACGACGGTGCCAGCGGGGGCGTCCTCGACGGTTTGCACCGCCACGGTGGCCTGCTCCTCGGCGGGACGATAGAGCGGCTTGAAGACGGCAGGCTCTTCCCGGGAGTGCTCGAGCGGCGGCGGGCCCAGGCGGGCGGCGGCCTCGCCCATGTCGGGCTTGGAGCTGAGCAGGCCGAACAGTCGCCCCAGGAGTCCGGGCTTGTCCTCCTTTGCCATCGGGATGGTTTCAAGGGTTTGGGCGCGGGCGAGCAGGACCGGGTCGGGCTCGGGGATGGGCTTACTGAGCCCCGCCAGCTCCTTCTTGGCGTCCTCGGCGTATTCGCTCACGGGATGCTCGCGGACCAAGCGGGCGTAGTAGGAAGCCGCCCTCTCCGGGTCGGCCAGCCAGTAGCCAGGGATCTCTTTCTGGAAGATCTGCCCGAGCATCCACAGGGCGTGGTCGCGCCGGCTGAAGTTCGGGTAGCGGTCCACGAGCCGGGCCAGCCGCCCGGCGGCGGCGCGCGGCGACGGGCGAATGAAGTAGAAGCGCCCCACGCGGTACTCGCCCTCGGCCAGCACTTCCTGCACCTGGAGAAGCTTCTTTTCGCTGTCGGCGGCGTACTCGCTCGTGGGGTAGTTGCGGAGCAGGAGCTGGAGCTCTTCTTCGGCGCGGCGGGCGTGGGTGGGGTCGCGGTCGGGTTTTTCCAGCTGCCGGAAATGGCACAGGGCGGCCCGGTACTGCGCCAGGGGGACTTCGGGGGCGTTCGGGAAGAAGGTGATGAAGTCCTTGTATTCGACCTCGGCGTGGGTGAGGGCGGTGGTGGTGCCCTCGGTGAAGTAGGAGTCGGCGATGGCGAGCTTGGCGGCAGCCAGGTAGTCGCTGTCGGGGTAGGTGTTGATCAGGGTCTGCAGGGTCAGGCGGGCCACGTCGTAGCGGCGGTTCTGGATGTCTTCGAGCGACTTTTCGTAGAGGATCTTGTCGGGGGCCTGGCCCTCGGCGACATCCGCCGGGGCGTGCTGGTGGCGGTGGCAGCCGGCGCCGCCGAGCACCAGGGCCAGCAGAGCCCCGAAGAGAAGAGTGCGCTTCCGGTTCGTGTTCACGCCTGCCTTGATCGAATCAGACTTTCTCGGCTGTGGCCAGCGAAGCGGCCCTCCGCAGTTTTTCGAAGCTCTCGCGCGGGCTAGGGGTATGGAAGATAGAAGTGCCGGCGACGATGATGTCGGCTCCCGCACGAACCACTCCAGCAATATTTTCTACTCCGATTCCGCCGTCCACTTCAAGCTGAAAGTGGGCCCGATGGGCGGCCCGCCACTCGGCCAGGCGGCGGAGCTTGCCCAACGCCCCCGGGAGAAATTTCTGCCCGCTGAACCCGGGGTTGACCGACATCACCAGCACAAAGTCCACCTGAGGGAGGATTTCCGACAGCGTCTCGACCGGGGTGGCCGGGTTGAGGGCCA
This sequence comes from Acidobacteriota bacterium, assembly GCA_016210855.1. Lineage (GTDB taxonomy): Bacteria > Acidobacteriota > Terriglobia > Acidiferrales > 2-02-FULL-67-57 > 2-02-FULL-67-57. The sequence goes on from JACQTJ010000014.1 coordinate 7,791, forward strand.
CGCCGGCCTGGGCCCCGGCGGCGCGGATGGCGGCGAGCGTGCGGTCGAGATGCGGAGCCGCCTCCTGGTGGACGGAAATCATGTCGGCGCCGGCCTCGGCAAACGCCTCCACGTAGCGGTCGGGCTCGGCAATCATCAGATGGCAGTCGAGCCCGAGGTCGGTTGCCTGGCGCAGCGAGCGCACCACCGGCACGCCGATGGTGATGTTCGGGACGAAGTGGCCGTCCATCACGTCCACGTGCAGGAGCTGGCAGCCCGCAGCTTTGAGCGACTGGATTTGCTCGCCTAGGCGGGCGAAATCAGCGGCGAGAATCGAGGGGGCCACCTCGGCTCCGTTCGGAGGCGCGCTTCGCATCAAGCCCGCATTCTAGCACACTCCCCGGGGTGTATAATCCGGGGAATTCCTTGGCGCTGTCTCCCGACGCGTGCCCAACCGCGACCACCAAGTGGGCTACCGGCGCGTGGTCGCAGTCTTCGAGAGTCCCGGGACAGAGCCCCGAACCCCAAGCCGCCCTCAGCTCTCCAGGATGGCTTCGGCGTCGAGGGTGATGAGGACGTCGTCGCCGACCACCATGCCGCCATCCTGCATGGGGGCGTTCCAACTCACGCCGAAGTCGTGCCGGTTGATGACGGTGCGGGCGGCGAAGCCGACGCGGGTGTCATTGAAGGGGGAGCGGCCCTGGCCGAGGAAGCGCACCTCGAGCGTCACCGGGTGGGTGACGCCGCGGAGCGAGAGGTCACCACTTACTTTGTATTCGTTGCGGGCGGTAGGCTCAACCCGGGTGCTGCGGAAAGTGATCTTGGGGTGATGGGCGACATCGAGGAAGTCGGGGCTGCGCAGGTGTTCGTCCCGCTCCGGCTCCCCTGACCACAGCTCGGCGGTGTTGATCTCCACTGCGACCGCAGCCTTCTCCGGCTGCGCAGGATCGAATTCCAGCCTGCCGTGGACATTCTTGAAGTGGCCGCGCACCCAGGTCACCATCATGTGCCGGACGCGGAACTCCGCAGCGGTGTGTCCCGGCTCGAATCTCCATTTCGCCATTAGGACTGCCCTCCTCTTTGTCTTGCGGTCGCTCAATTGGATGCCGCGCTCTACCCTGTGGCTGCCGCCACCAGGCGCGAACACGGCCCCGTTGTCATTCTGAGGAGCCCGAAGGACGACGAAGAATCTCAACGGTGCTATGGCCATCGGCTGAGATTCTTCGCTTCGCTCAGAATGACAGACCTTTTCTTAGATCGCGCTCTCAAAGCGCTCGCCGGAGCGGACATGGAGGCCGTTGATGAAATCGGTGGCCCGGAGGCGCTTGCGGTCGGCGGGCTGGAGTTCTTCTAGGCGGAGCCAAGTGCCGCGGCCACAGGCCACGTAGAGGGCGGGTTTTTCGACCAGCAACATCCCCGGGGCGGGCCCCTCGGGTGGACTCGGGGTAAACGCCGGCACCGCGCCCGGCGGCCCCTCGGCTCCGCCCCTCGGCTCCGCTCGGGACGAGCTCGGGGTAAAGGTTTCCACGGGCTTTCCCCACCAGAGGTGCAGCGGCTTGCCGCGGAAGCCTGTGTAAGCCCCCGGCCAGGGCAGCAGCCCGCGGATGCGGTTGTAGAGCTCGACCGCAGTGAGCGACCAGTCCAGGCGCCCGTGCTCTTTCTTGAGCAGCGGGGCCTTGGTGGCCTGCGAATGATCCTGCGGGCGCGGGATGAGGTCGCCGGCGGCAAGCCGCCGCAGGGTCTCGGCCATCAGGGCGGCGCCGCGCTCGGCCAGGCGCTCGCCGAGCGTCAGGGCGGTGTCGTCCTCGCGGATGGGCTCGTCGGCTTGCAACAGGATGGGGCCGGTGTCGAGCCCCTCGTCGAGGCGGATGGTGGTGACCCCCGTGGTTTTCTCGCCGCAAATCAACGCCCACTGCACAGGGGCGGCGCCGCGGTATTTCGGGAGCAGAGAGGCGTGCAGGTTGATCCAGCCGTAGTGGGGCCCCGAACCTTCGGGGCCAAGCAGGTCGGCCGGGATGATCTCTCCGTAGCCGACAATGATTACGGCTTCAGGGTGGAAGCGGTCGAGGAGTTCGCGGCCGGGCCCGCCCCGGAGTTTCTCCGGCTGCTCGACCCGCAGGCCGAGCTCCGTCGCCGCCACCTTTAGCGGCGGGGGGCCCGGCTTCAAGCCGCGGCCCCGGGGGCGGTCGGGCTGGGTGATGACGGCCACGAGCTCGTGCCCGTCCCGATGCAGCCGCCGCAGGGTGGGCAGGGCGAACTCGGGGGTGCCGCAAAAGAGCAGCTTCATTGTCGTCGAGGGAGAGTTTAGCCTGTCAGGCTGAGCGAAGCGAAGCATCTCAGCGGAGATTCTTCGCTCCGCTCAGAATGACAAGAAAACCCTACCAGTCGCCGGCGCGGGCGCGCTTGCGGATTCGGCGACGGATGAGGTCGCGCTTGAGCGCGGAGAGGTGCTGGATGAAGAGGGTGCCGTGCAGGTGGTCGATTTCGTGGCAGAGGGCGCGGGCGAGCAGCTCTTCGCCGGTCTGGGTGTACTCCCGGCCGGCGGCATCGAGGGCCCGGATGGTGACACGCTCGGGGCGGACGACGTCAGCGTGGAAGCCGGGCAAGCTCAGGCAGCCTTCCTCCTCCTTCTGTCGCCCTTGGCGGTGGATGATTTGCGGGTTGACGAGGACCAGCTTGGCGTTCGGGTCCTTGCCAACCGTGACGTCAATCACCGCGAGCTGCAGGGAGATGCCGATCTGCGGGGCGGCCAATCCCACACCGCTCGCAGCGTACATGGTCTCGAACATATCGGCCACGAGCTGCCGCAGGCGGTCGTCGAATTCCGTCACCAGTTGCGCGCCCTGCTCGAGCACCGCCGCCCCGTATTTCACGATCGGATAAATCATTTTAGGAACCACGGATGCACACGGATACGGTTTCAAAACTCTTCGAGTTGCTGTTGGTAGGCGGAAAAACTGCGCAGGGCTTCCTCCAGGGTGTCGCCGCCGAACTTTTCCCGCACCGCAGCGGCGAGCACCAGCGCCACCATAGCCTCGCTGATAACCCCCGCCGCCGGGACCACGCAGACATCGGAACGCTCATAGGCGGCCTTGACCGGCTGCTTGGTTTCCAGGTCCACCGACGGCAACGGCCGGCGCAGCGTAGAAATCGGCTTCAAGTAGCCGCGCACGATGACGTCCTCGCCGTTCGTGATGCCGCCTTCGAGCCCCCCGGCATGGTTCGAGGCGCGGGTGAAGCGCCGCCGGGCGGGGTCGTAGCCGATTTCGTCGTGCACCTGGGAGCCGAAGGCGGCGGCGTTCGTGACCCCGGTGCCGATTTCGACCGCCTTCACGGCCTGGATGGACATCAGCGCCTGGGCCAGGCGGGCGTCCAGCCGCTCGTCCCAGTGAGCGTGGGAGCCGAGGCCAGGCGGCACGTTGTGCGCTAGGACTTCAAAGACGCCGCCGAGCGAGTCGCGCGCGGCGATGGCGTGGTCAATGAGCTTCTTCATGGCCCCGCTGAGTTGGGGGTCCACGCAGCGGATTTCCGCGTCCGTCTCTTCGCAGGCAGCGACCACTTCTTCCCAGCCCGCCTGACGCTCCAGGCGGTGGCTGCCAATGGCGACGGTGTGGCTCAAGACTTCGAGGCCAAAGGGCCGCAGGAAAAGCTTGGCGAGCGCCCCGGCGGCCACGCGGGCGGCGGTCTCGCGGGCACTGGCCCGCTCTACGATATAGCGGGCGTCCTTCAGGTTGAACTTGAGCGCCCCAGCCAGGTCGGCATGGCCGGGCCGGGGCTGGGTGAGCCGGCGCTGCTTTTCGGCGGCGCCGGGCGCGTCCTCGACCGGCAGGGCGTCTTCCCAGTGGCTCCAGTCCTTATTTTCGATTTGCAGTGTGATGGGGGCGCCGATGGTCTGGCCGTGGCGGACTCCGGAAAGGATTTGCACCTGGTCCTGCTCGATTTTCATGCGCCCGCCGCGCCCGTAGCCGGCCTGGCGGCGGCGGAGTTCGCGGTTAATGAAGGCGAGATCCACGGGCACGCCCAGGGGCAGGCCCGACACCCAGGCCGTCAGACATTGCCCGTGCGACTCCCCCGCGGTTTGAAAGCGCAGCATCCGAATGATTCTAGCCTAAGGTCGGGGCTTGGCAAATCCAAGGATGGTGGGGCGCTGGGTGGGGTTCGAGGCGATGAGCTCGCGGAGCAGGGCGCGGAGTTCGTCGGCAGCCAGGGCGTGGATGGTGCCGCGCGAGGGCACGGCAAAGGCGCGGATGTGGCGGAAGATTTCGCTCTGCCGGACGTCCACCGGCTCTTTCAGCCGAAGGGCACCGCCGAGGCGGGGCGGCCGGAAGTCCACCGAGTCGAAGACACCTGACCCGGGCAGATTCTCGTAGCCCGCGGAGGCGGTGCGGGCAAGGCCGTAGATCGTGCGCTCGTCGGCCTGGTAGCAGACGAAGAGGTGGCCGCGGCGCACGCGACGCAGGCAGGCCCAGCTTTGCGGACTGCGAATCCACTCCCGCCCGCCCATGTCATAGGGCGCACGGCCGCGGTACCGGAAGTAGTGGTCGAAGTGCCAGCCGGTGTAGCGCCCCGGCCGGCGGGCGTTCACCTTGTACACCCAGGCCCGCATCTGCCCCCATTCTACCGGCAAGGCCACGCGCCGCCTTCCCCGCCCATTGTTTCACGTGAAACACTGCCCAAAGCGCGCCTAAGCTGTTGAGGCCCCGGCCCGTGCGGCTTTTGCGGAAGTTGCGTTTTTTGCGGATTTCGCGGTTTTTGCGGAAAAAGCCTGCCCGGAGCGAAGTCGAAGGGTCGGCACGCCGACAATCGCCCGGCGGGCTTCCTTGACTTGGGGTAGGGGGCGGGCGAGAATCGCTTCGCAATGGCCAGTCCGGTCAGCCTCCTCAACGACCTCATCAAGGACAAGATTTTCGCCGTGCAGGAGTTTGCCCTGCTCGGCTGGCAGGCGCTGCGCAAGCTGCTGGCCCGGCCCCGCTATGTGGCCGATACCCTGGAGCAGATGGACCTGATCGGGGTGGGGTCGTTGCCCATCGTGGTGCTGGCCTCGCTCTTCATCGGGGCGGTGCTGGTGCTGCAGATCGCCGACCAGTTCGTGCGCTTCGGCTCCCCGGGGCTCACGGGCGACGTGGTGGCCATCGGGCTGGTGACCGAAATCGGCCCGGTGATTATCGCTCTGCTCGTGGCCGGGCGGGTCTCGAGCGGCATCGCCTCCGAGCTCGGCTCGATGCTGGTGAGCGAGCAGATTGACGCCATGCGCGCCCTGGGCACCGACCCGGTGAAGAAGCTAGTCATCCCCCGCCTGGTGGCCACCATCCTGACCTTGCCGCTGCTGACCATCGTGGGCGACTTCGTCGGCCTGGTGGGTGGGTATCTGGTGGCCGGGTTCGTGGTGCGCTTGAACCCCACCCAGTTCTGGACGCGCGCCTACAACGCCATCGAGTTCGGCGACGGCGTCCAGGGGTTGGTGAAGCCGTTCGTGTTCGGCTTCCTCGTGGCCCTGGTAGGCTGCTATTACGGGCTGACCACCCGCGGCGGCACCCAGGGCGTCGGCCGGGCCACGACCCAGGCGGTGGTGGCGGCCTCCGTCCTCATCCTGCTGGTGGACTTTTTCGTCACCAAGACCCTGCTCTGGGTGAACGAAATGATGGGGTGGTAGCACGGATGGGGGGCGAAGAAGTCATCCGCTTCGACCAAGTGGGACTGGCCTTCGGCGCGCACGTTGTCCTGGGCGAGATCAGCTTTGCGCTCCACCGCGGCGAGACTCTGGTGCTGCTTGGGGTTACCGGCACCGGCAAGACCCTCATCTTGAAGCTTGCCTTGGGGCTGCTCCGCCCCGACCGCGGCCGCATCCAGGTGCTCGGCACGGACATCACTGACCTCGAAGAGGAAGAGCTTTTCCCCCTGCGCGAAAAGCTCGGCATCGTTTTCCAGGAAATGGCCCTGTTCGACTCGCTCAGCGTCTATGAAAACGTGGCCTACCGCTTGATCGAGGAGAGCGTGCACGGCGACGCCGACGTCTCGGAGGAAGAGATTGAGCGGCGGGTGCGCGAGTGCCTGCGCTTCGTCGGTCTGGAAGATGCCATCTGGAAGCTGCCCGAAGAGCTCTCGGGCGGGATGAAGCGCCGCGTCGGTCTGGCCCGAGCCCTTGTCACCGAGCCGCCCCTGCTGCTCTACGATTCCGCCACCGCCGGCCTTGACCCCGTCACGGCCCAGACCATCCTCACCCTCATCATCCGCCTGCGTGACACCCGCGAGGTCAGCGCGCTCTTCGTCACCCACCGCCTTCAGGACGCTTTTACCCTGGCGGCCAACGTTTACGACGAGTCGAGCAGCGGGCTCAAGGCCACTCTCAGCGATGGCGCGGGGCGCGAGACTGACACCCGCTTGCTGCTCCTGCGCGAGGGCATCATCTTCTTCGACGGCTCCCCCGAGGAGCTGCGCGCCGCCCGCGACCCCTACCTCGCCCGCTACTTCGCCTGACCCCGCCCGGCACCCCCTGCTATAATCCCGCTACTTCTGCCCTCCTAGGGCGGAGTCACCGCATGCCACGCCCCCGCGCCCCCTGGTGGATGTATCCGCTGGCGGTTCTTTTCTTCGCCTGCCTCGTCCTGCTGGCGTACTCGATGTTCTGGGGCCCGGAGCGGTTGGCCATTGACCTTGAGTGCACAACCGCTGGCTGCGTGGCGCGTGGGGTGGAAGCGGACGGGCCGGCGGGGCGCGCCGGGTTGAAGCCGGGCGACCGCCTGGTCGCCCTGGACGGGATGAAGATTCGGGAGCGCTTTTACTGGAGCACCGTCGGGGCCAACCTGGAAGTGGGGCGCACGCACCGGTTGCAGGTGGAGCGGGCGGGCGAGCGCCTCGAGCTGGAGCTGCGCCTCGGACGTTACCTGGAAAGCTGGGACCGTCGCGAGTTTCTGGACAAGTTCGTCTGGGTGTGGATCCTGGTGTTGTGCTGGCTGCTGTTCAGCGTCGGTGGGGTGATCGCCTTCTAGCGGCCCGACGACCCGGTGGCTCGTGTGGGTGCAGGCTTGCTGGCCGGCATGCCCGTTGCCTTCTTGCTCATGTCTACGCTCATCGGACCCTTCTAC
>JACQTJ010000084.1 GCA_016210855.1 Acidobacteriota bacterium
AGCTTGCCGGGGAAACGGAAACGTGACCACTACCAGGACGAGTGCCGCCAGACCCAGCCCTGCCCAGCGCGCCAGCCGCTGCCGGGCCACCGCTAGGCCCAGCAAGACCAGCGCCGCCAGATAGAGCACCACCACCCACGGCGGCGGGGGCGGGATCCCGTAGGAGAGCCCGCGCCCGGCGAGCCAGTCCACGATCCACAGCAGGCAGCCTGTTAAAGCACCGGTGGCCTTGGCCACCAGTGCGCCCGCGGGAAGCCAGAGCAGACTCAGCAGGAGGGCGACTAGGCCCAGGGGCACAATCCAGCCCACCAGCGGCACGACCAGAACGTTGGCCAGCAAGCCGACCCAGACGACGCGCTTGAAGTAGAGGGCGGTCATCAACACGAAGCCCAGATGAATGGCAAAAGAAATGAGGAAAAAATCCCAGACAGTGAGCCCGAGGCGGACGATGCCTGTGAGCAGGCGGCGGGCGGCGGGCTCTTTGTCTTTGGCCCAGAAGAACCAGCCGGCCAGCAAAGTGGCGAGCAGGCGGAGGTCGAGGCGGAACTGAGCCAGGTGCGGGGGCCGGAGCTGTTCGTCGCGCTCCTCGGCATCCAGGAACCCCAGGGCTTGGCGGTAAGGCGCCGAGGTGCGCTCCACCCAGGGCACGGCGAAGAAGGCAATCAGGAAGACGGCGCCGAAGGAAAGGTGGAAGCTCGGCTCGAACAGCCAGAGCGGATGGAGAAACAGCACCAGCAGCGCGGCCAGGGCGATGGGGTTGGCCAGGTGCACCTGGCGGTAGAGCAGCCGGGCGACGAGGTAGAGCGAAGCCATCCAGACGGCCCGCTCGATGGGCGGGCGGTCTTCGACCAGCAGGAGGTAAAAGACCAGGGCGGCAATGGTGGCGGCGGTGAGGGCCCGGTCGTTGCCGGTCAACCGGCGCAGCAGCCAGTAGAGGAAAACGGCAATGATGCCGACGTGCAGCCCGGAGATGACCAGCACGTGGTAGACGCCGCTCAGGCGAAAGGGCTCCCGGAGGCGGTGGGCAAGGAAGCCGGTGTCGCCGAGCAGCATGGCGCGCAGCACGGCATTCTTGTCGGTTTCGGTGTCGGGCGGAACCAATTGGTCCAGACGCTCGAGCAACCGCGTGCGCAAGGCGTAGATCCGCCCCAGGACCAGGTTGCCGCGCCGGCCGGAAAGTGTTTTCAAGAGCAGAAAACTCTTGAGGTCTCCTTCCAGGAAAATTCCGCGGCGAGCGAGATAGCCTTCCCAGTCGAAGCTGCCCCGGGTGCGGCGGTTGACCGGGCGGTGGACGCGCGCCAGGACCTCCACGCGGTCGCCATAGCGCAGCGCGGGCACCGGCTCCGGCCAATCCTCCGGGTCGAGCCCGCCGAAATAGCTGAGCCGGACGGCGCCCGAGGTGGGATGCCGACGGCCGCCGGTCTCGACAAACTCGAGCTCGAGTTCATAGATGGTGGCGAAGGGTTTCTGCTCCGGAGCGCGGCGGAGCCAGCCGGTCAGCCGCACGGCCTCGCTCAGGTCAATCTCCCTGCCGGCCACCAGCCGGTCCACCCGGTTCGGGGGCACGGCCGCCGTGACCAGCCGAATGGTGGCGGCACCCGTCAGGAAAAACCCGGCCAGGGCAAAGAGCAGCGTAGTGCGCAGCCAGCGCCCTTTGAGGGTGACGATCCCGGTGAGCAGGGCGAGCCCGGCCAGCAGGCAAAGGATGCGCGGCGAATCGTCCACCGGCTCGAAGAGTGCCAGGCCGGCCGCATAGGCCACGGCCAGCCAGAAAAGAGGGAAGCGCATTGGCTAGCCACGCCGCTCCAGGCGGGCTAGGGCTTCGATGTGGAAGGTCTGGGGGAAGAGGTCAATGAGCTCGAGATCCCTCAAGCGGTAGGCGGGGGCGAGGCGAGCCAGGTCGCGCGCCAACGTAGCCGGGTCGCAGGAGAGATAGATCAGGCGCGGCGGGGCGAGCTCGGCCAGGGCTTCGGCGACGCCGGGCTCGAGCCCGGTGCGAGGAGGGTCGAGCAC
>JACQTJ010000081.1 GCA_016210855.1 Acidobacteriota bacterium
AGCGGGGTGGTGAACTACCTGACGCCAAACCCGCCCCCGAAGCCGGCCGGGGGCCTGACGTTCATCGGGGGCAACCGTGATTACGTGAACGCTCACCTGAACTACGGGGGGACCTGGGGGAACACCGGGTTGCTCTTCGATGTGCTGCGGAAACAGGGGCAGGGGCCACGGGATAACGTGAAGTCGGGGCTGAGCGACTTCAACTTCAAACTGGTCAGCGGTCTGAGGCCGCAGCACGCGGTGACGATGCGGTTCAATGTGTACGACGAGGATTCGCAGGTGACCTATTCGGGGCTGCGGGAGGAGGAGTTCGCCGCCGACCCCCGGCAGAACCTGTTCGTGAACGACCACTTCTTCGGGCGGCGGTACGGGATCTCCGGGACGCACACCTACGTGATCAATCCGCAGTGGCTGCTGACGACCAACGTCTACGGGTCCTTGTTCCAACGCGACTGGTGGCGGCAGTCGAGCAACTCCAACCAGCGTCCCAACGACGCGAGCGACCCGACCTGCGGGGGCATGGTGAACCTCACCACGAGCTGCGGGAACGAGGGGCGACTGCGCGAGTACTACCACTGGGGAATCGAGCCGCGCCTGCACGCCAATACCAGCTTCTCGGGAGTGCGGAGCGAGACGGACTTCGGGTTCCGGTGGCACTACGAGAACCAAGATCGCCGCCAGGAGAACGGCGAGCGGCCCACTTCGCGCACAGGCAGGATCGTGGAGGACAACGAGCGCAAGAACGACGCCTATTCAGCCTTCCTGGCTAACCGGTTCGTGCTGCTTGGGAAGCTGGCCGTGACCCCCGGACTGCGAATGGAGCACGTCCGGTACAAGCGCACCAACCGGCTCGCCGACAATGGACTGGGAGTGGGCGGGGAAACCAGCCTGACGGAGTGGATCCCGGGTGTGGGTGTGTCCTACAGTTTTACTGAACGCACCAGCGTCTTCCTGGGAGTCCATCGCGGCTTTGCCCCGCCGCGGACCGAGGACATCATTGACAACACCACAGGCGGGGTGGTGGACCTGGAACCGGAGCGAAGCTGGAACTACGAGGTCGGCCTGCGCACGGTGCCGCGAAGCGGTCTGCGGCTGGACGCCACCTTCTTCCGGATGGACTACGAGAACCAGGTGGTGCCGGCGAGCGTGGCCGGCGGGCTGGGTGCCACACTGACCAACGGCGGCGAGACGCTGCACCAGGGGTTTGAGCTGACGGCGCGGCTGGATTCAGGGCCGCTGCTTGGCACCAAGCACAACCTCTACGGGCGGCTGGCTTACACCTTCTTGGGGCAGGCGCGTTTCACAGGCGAGCGGCTCAGCAACATCCCGGGATTCTCCGCGGTGAGCGTGAGCGGCAACCGCTTGCCGTATGCCCCCAAGCACCTGGCGGATCTGATCCTTGGCTACTCGCACCCGTCGGGGGTCGACATCCTATTCGAGTGGGCGCAGGTGAGCGATCAGTTTGGGGACGACCTGAACACAGGGGCACCCACGCCGGACGGGCAAAGGGGTCTGATTCCGAGCTACAACGTCTGGAACGCCAGCTTCAATTACCACCTGGAGCGGGTGCGCTCGACCTTCTTTGTGGCCGTCAAGAACCTGGCGGACCGCCTCTACATTGTGGACCGCACCCGAGGCATCCTCCCGGGCAGCCCCCGGCTGGTTCAGGTGGGCTTGAAGTACAGTTTCTAGAAAACCTGCCGCCTCAGGCCCCGCCTTGCACCCCCACGCCGGGCATCGTCACCTCCCACCTTCGCGGCGGTTTCCAGGTCAGCCAGCGGGGCTTCTTCCTGAACGGGTCTTCAGTCTTCTCGGATGGGCCGGATGTTTTTGTAGCCGTGGGCTTCCAGCCGCTGCCGGGCGGCCAGCGCTGCTTCCGGTGTCTTGTACGGTCCCACCATCACGTCGTAGCTGCGCCAGAAGATTCGGTTTTTTACCTCGACTCTGGTGCGAAAGCCCATGTCCTCGAGCTCGTCGGCCAGGCTCTTGGCGGGATTCTCCTGCTTGAAGCTGTACACCCGCAAGTAGATTCCCGGCTGTTCGGCGGCGGCCGGCTGGGTGGCGTCTGACCTTGTAGGCCGGGTGGTCTCGCGGATGGGCTCCGCCGGGCGCGGTTTGGTGGGCTGGCTCTGGCCTGGAGTGGCTTTGCCCGTCTGCGACGGGGCCGGGGCGGGCGGCTGCGCCTGCGGCTCGGTCTGGGTGGGGGCTTGGGCCTGTGTTCCTCCCTGCACTTGTTCCTGGGGTGGGGGCTCGGTCGGGGCAGCCCGCCTCCATTTGCCGGTGGCCAGGGCCGCCACGATCAGGGCGACGGCGAACCCAGCGCTCAACCACACCAGCCCCCACTGCCTCAGGCTGGCCCGCCAGGCGGGTTCTCCGGCTTTGGTGCCGGTGACTGCGACCGGTGGCGGTGTTGGGGTGGTGGCCTGTTGCAGCGCAGTTGCCAATTCCTGGGCCGATTGGAAGCGCCGCGCCGGGTCCTTTTCCAGGCAGCGCAGGATGGTAGTTTCCACCGGGGTGGGCAGGGCGGGCTCAATCTGGCGAGGCGGGGTCGGTCTCTCGCGGACTTGCTTGAGCGCGATTGCCATCGGCGTGTCACCGCTAAAGGCCGGCGCCCCGGTCAGCATCTCGTAGACGATGAGTCCCAGGGCGTAGATGTCGGCGCGGTGGTCCACGGGGTTCCCCTCGGCCTGCTCGGGGGCCATGTAGGCCGGGGTGCCCACGACCACGCCGCTGTGAGCCAGTCCGCTCCCGAAGGAGCGGGCCAGGCCAAAGTCCATCACCTTGACGTTCCCCTCCCGATCAATCATGACGTTTTCGGGTTTCAGGTCGCGGTGCACGATACCCTGGCTGTGGGCTTCGTGCAGGGCGGCGCAGACCTGCTGCGCCATCTGCAGTCCCTTGCGCAGGCTCAGCGCCCCCAAGCGGTTCAGGATCTGCCGCAAGCTCTCGCCTTCAACGTACTCCATGGTGATGTAGGCGGTGCCGTCGGCGCGGTTGAACTCGAAGTTGCGGCAGACGTTCTTGTGGACAATCTTGCGGGCCAGGCGCAGCTCGTTCTTGAAGCGCTCCACCCCCGCCTGGTCGGCGGCCACCTCCGGGTCGAGAACTTTGAGGGCCAGCACTTCCCCGGTCTCGCGGTCTCGGGCTTTGTAGAGGATCCCCATGCCGCCCCGCCCGATTTGTCCCAGGATGTCGTAGCGGGCGTTGAGGGCCGCCGGCACTGGAGTGGGGAAAGGTCCCGGAACGGGCTCGCCGGGCGGCACCGGGGAGAGCGGGTCTCCGGCGGCGAACTCGTCCAGCTGGGGGCCGGGCGAAGCGATGTCGCCGCGGCGCACGGCGGCGGCGACCCGCTGGCGGAGGTCGGCGTAGGTGGCCGCGTCTGTCCAGATCACTTCGAACACGTCCTCTTTTTCCGTGCGCCCTTCGAGGCTCATCCGGCCCAGCCAGTTGCACTGCACGTTCGGATCGCGGGCGATGGCCTCGCGCACCAAGCGGGACCCCAAGATTTGGCTGGGCCCGGTGCGTTTGGTGATACGGGCGGCCACGTTGACGACGTCCCCGTACACGTCGTTCCCGTGGCGGAAGCCGAGACCGGCGTGGACGCCGGTGCGGATCTGCACCCGCTCGTGGTCGGAGAGGTGCTGGTTGTGCTGGAACTGGCGCTGCTGGATCTCGACGGCGGTGCGCACGGCTAGTTCCGGCCGGGGGAATTCCGCCATCACCGAGTCGCCGATGGTCTTGATCACCCGGCCCTTGTGGCTGGTGACCGCGTGCGTAGCCATCTCGACATGCCGATGGAGCATGGACAGGCCGGCGGTGTCGCCGTGGCGCTCGAAGTAGGCGGTCGAGCCCACGATGTCGGTGAAAAGGACGGTCAGGGTGGTCTTGTGCCGGGCCAGCTCTTCGTCAATCTCCGCCCGCGCCTTGAGCAGGCGGTCGAGGTTGGTCTCTAGGTCCTTCATTTCGGGCCAGGCCAGGGGGGGCGACCCGTCCCCTAGGGTCGCCAGCATTATAGCCGCAATCGCCAAGCGGCCCAAGACGAACCTGCTTGGGGGTCGGCTGGGGTGCTAGTCGGCGGCGGTGACCCCTCGAGGCCGGCGGGCGGCAGACTTCTTCAGACGGGAGAAGAAGCGTCGGGCCCGCTCCACGTCCCGCTGGATTTGGGTGCGCAGGGCCTCGGGCGAGGAGAATCTTTTTTCGGCGCGCAGCCGCTCGTAGAAGCGCACCTCCAGGCGTCCGGGCTCGACCCGACGCGAAAAATCCAGCAGGTGCGACTCGACCACGAGGCGGTTGCTGCCGAAGGTGGGACGCAAGCCCACGTTTGTCGCCGAGGGGTAGGCCGTGCCTTCGACTACGGTCTCGGTGACGTACACCCCGCGGCCCGGGAGGCACTCCTGCTCGGGGGCCAGGTTGAGCGTCGGGAACCCCAGCGGGCCGCCGCGGCCCTCGCCAGTGTGGATTTCGCCGCTGAGGGCAAACGGCCGGCCGAGCAGGCGGGCGGCGTGGGCCAGGCGCCCTTCGGAGATGAGGTGGCGGATGAGCGTGCTCGAGACCGTCTTCCCGCGCACGACGACGCGGGGAACCACCTCCACCACAAAGCCCAGCTCCCGCCCGAGCTCGCGCAGGACAGCCACGTCGCCCGCCTGACAGTGGCCGAAGCGGAAATTGGCCCCGACGTAGACCGTGCGCATGGCCAGGCGCCGGCAAAGGATCTCTTCGACGAACTGGCGGGGAGAGAGCAGGGAGAGTTCCTGCGTGAAGGGCAACACCAGGACTGCGTCGAGGCCGGCCGCTTCCAGCAAGCGGAGCTTTTGATCCAGCGTAGTCAGCAGCGGAGGAGCTTGGTCTGGGGCGAGGACTTTGGCGGGGTGCGGCTCGAAGGTCATGGCCAGGGCGGTGCCCCCTTGGGCGCGGGCCTGCTCCACCATCCGGGCCAGGAGCCGCTGGTGGGCCCGATGCACGCCGTCGAAGTTGCCAACGGTCAGAACCGGCGCCGGGAGCGGGGCCGCGAGTTCTTCAAGGGCCTGCAGCACGCGCATGGGTCGGGTCAGTCCTCGAGCTCCGCCACCAGGCCGTCGTAGGCGAGCTCCACACCGGCGGGGAGCCGGCGGTTGGTCTCCTCGTGGGGGAGGTCGTGAGCGATGTGGGTGAAGTAAGCTTGCCGGGGTCGCAGCTCCCGCACCAGGGCGAGAGACTGCTCGACGGTGGAGTGGTTGGGGTGCGGCCGGTCGCGCAGGGCGTCGAGCACTAACAACTCCAGCTCCCGCAGCTCCGGCTTCACGCCCTCGGGGATGGTGCTGAAGTCGGTGAGATAAGCGGCGCGGCCGATGCGGAACCCAAGCACCTCCATCTCCCCGTGCTCGACGGGAAGGGGGATGACCCTTCGACCGAAGAGTTCGAACGGCCCGCCAATCTCCCGCAGGTCCACCTGGGGCGCGGAGCTGTTCGGGGTGGCCTGGCCGAAGACATAGGGAAACGTCTGCCGGATGATCCTCTGCGTCACCGGGTTGGCGTACAGCGGGATCTCTCCCTGCTTCAAATTGAAGGGACGGAGGTCGTCGAGTCCCAGGATATGGTCGGCGTGGGAGTGGGTGTAAAGCACGGCGTCCACGCGTTTGAGGGCGACGCGCAGGGCCTGCTGCCGGAAGTCGGGCGAGGTGTCAATGACCACGGCGCGGCCGTTGTATTCGAGCAGCAGCGAGGGGCGGGTGCGGCGGTCGCGGGGGTCCGAGGAGCGGCAAACGCGGCACTCGCAGCCCAGGGTGGGTACGCCCATCGAAGTGCCGGTGCCGAGGAAGGTGAGCCGCAGGCGGGCCATGGCGGCCGGGTGCCTAGGCGCCGGCTTTGGGGGAGCCGGGTTTTGGGCCGCTGGTCAGGCTCAGGTAAGCCAGCCGCAACTCGTAGAGCACCTGCTCGAGCAACTGCTGCTCCCGCGGGCTCAGGTTCCCGCGGGTCTTCTCCTGGATGACCGCCAGCATGTCGATGGTATGCCGGGCGGCTTCGAGGTCAGCCGGGATTGCCCCGCGCGCGGGGTCTTCCACTAGGCCCAGTTGGTACATGGCCGAAGTAGAAAGCGACATCACCAGGGTCTCAAAGTCTACTTTGTAGTCGCGGGGAGGGCGCTGGCGGTCATAGGCCTGGCGGGCGCTGCGGGCCGCCGCGCTTTCGGTGCCTGCTCCAGCCGCGGCAGGATCCGGCTGGGCGGGGGATGGGGGCGGAGGTTCGGGCGGGGGCGAGATATCCGTCTCCGGGCGGCGCTCGCCGGCGGCGGTGAACCGGCGGCGGTCCACCACCTTGACGTCCTCGGCTTCTTTCGATTCGTCCCGCATGTGTTTCTCAGGGCCCGCGAGCGGCGCTCAACCGGCGCTTCACGGACGCCAAGCAACTCAGTCTAGCATCCGCCCCCGCACGAGACAAGCCGGCGGAGGCTTGCCAGGAGTCTGCCTTGAGCGTAGAGTTTGCTGCTTGCGCGGTGGGGAGCGCGCCGAGTGGGGAAGCGCCGCTTCGAAGAGCTGGTCGAGCTGATGGCCCGCCTGCGGGCCCCGGGCGGGTGTCCCTGGGACCGCGAGCAGACCTCGCGCAGCCTGCGCACGTACCTGCTCGAAGAAACCTACGAGGTGCTGGACGCCATCGAGCGCGACGACCCCGCGGCGCTCAAGGATGAGCTCGGCGACCTGCTTTTGCAGGTGCTCTTCCACGCCCAGATGGCTCGCGAGCAGGGGCGGTTTTCAATCGAGGACGTTCTCACCGAGCTCCACGAAAAGCTGATTCGGCGGCACCCACACGTATTCGGCACGGCGCGAGCGGAAAACGCCGAGCAGGTCAAGGTGAACTGGGAGGCGCTCAAGGCCGCGGAGCGCAACGCCCATCGCGACCTGCCTCGGGAAGGGAGTTCGATTCTCGCCGGAGTCCCGGCCAGCCTCCCGGCGCAGCTCGAGGCCTACCAGTTGACTCGTCGCGCCGCCCAGGTGGGGTTCGATTGGGAGCGGCTGGAGGACGTGCTGGCCAAGCTCGGCGAAGAGGTCGAGGAGCTGCGCCAGGGAGTGGCCGCCGGCGACCGGGAGCGCCTGGAAGACGAGGCGGGCGATTTGCTCTTTGTCGCGGTCAATGTGGCCCGCTTCCTGGGCTTCGACCCGGAGGTGGCCCTGCGGCGGACGAACCGCAAGTTCGTGGCCCGCTTCCAGGAGGTGGAGAGGGAACTCGCCCGCCAGGGCAAGAAGCTCCAGGACGCTACCCTGGAGGAGATGGACGCCCTCAGGGAACGCAGCAAGCAGACACGCGAGGGGCTGCCCCGGCGCCCATGTTCACACTCAAGGAGTTTGAGGAAGTCAGGGCCGGCCTGCGGGACAGGGTCCGCATCACCCCGCTTCTTTCCTCTGACTCGCTCAGCGCCCAGACCGGCCACCGGGTTTACCTCAAGGCCGAATCCTTCCAGCTCACTCACTCCTTCAAGATCCGCGCTGCCTACGGGGGCCTGCTGCCGCGCCTGGCCGAGGCCCGCCGCCGCGGCGTGGTCACCGGCTCCTCGGGCAACTTTGCCCAGGGGATTGCCTACGCGGGGCGAGAGCTGGGGGTGGCGGTCACGGTGGTGATGCTCGAGCGCAGCGCCCCTTACAAGGTGGAGGCTGCCCGGTGCCTGGGGGCGGAGATTGTTTTCTGCCCGAACGAGTTTTCGGAGCGGGTGGCCATGGTCGAGCGCATCCACCGGGAGCAGGGCAAGTTGATTGTCCACTCTTTCGACGATGAAGGCACGATTTGCGGCAACGGGACGCTGGGCTTCGAGCTGGTGGAGCAGCTCCCGGAAGTGGAGGTGGTGCTGGTCCCGACGAGCGGGGGCGGCTTGTTGGCGGGGGTGGCGGCGGTGGTGAAGCAGCTCCGGCCGCAGGTGGCCGTTTATGGCGTGCAGCCGGAGAACATGCGCTCTATGAAAGTCTCGCTCGAGAAGGGCGCGCCCACCTATGCCCCCACCAAGCCTTCTGTGGCCGACGGCCTGGTGGCGGCCTGCCCGGGGCAGCTGACTTTTCCCCTGGTGCGGCAATACGTGGAGGACGTGCTGCTGGTTTCCGAGGAGGAAATCGTGCGGGCGGTGGCTCACCTGCTCGAGCCCGAGAAGCTGGTCATCGAGCCTTCGGGTGCCGTGGGCGTGGCCGCACTGCTCCGGCACCTGCGCGGGAAGCAGCCGCCGCGCACCATTGCCGTGGTCCTCACCGGAGGCAACGTCGAGCCGGGCCGCCTGATGGACCTAGTGCGCAGTGCCTCTCCGCTGCGTTAGCTTTGGCACCGCGGGGGCAGCAGCTAGTAACGTCAGGGCAGGGTTTCAACCCTGCCACAAAGGAGCCATCTCAATAAAGGGCTTCAGCCCCTGAGGCCCCAGCGGCTAAAGCCGGGAGTGATTCTGCCTCGCCATACGGCACGGCTGAAGCCGTGCCCTGACGGTCTGGCCGCCACCCTCCGGGTGGGCCACGCCGCGGGGCTAGCTTCGGCGCCGCGGCTCGGCCGAGTTCGGCTAGAATCTCTTTTGGTAGTCGGGGCAGGATGAAGACCGAAACCGTCGCCATCCGGGCTTGTACCACGCTCGAGGAGTATGAGCGCTGCGTCGAGTTGCAGCGTCTGGTGTGGGGTTTTGCCGAGGTCGAGTTGGTTCCGAAGGACGTGGTCGTGGTGGCGGCCTCGACCGGCGGCCACCTCTTCGGGGCCTTTGAGGGCGACAAGATGGTCGGCTTCCTGATGGCCTTTGCGGGTTTCCGCGACGGCCGCCCCTATCTCCATTCTCACATGCTGGCCGTTCTGCCGGACTACCGCGATAGCGGGGTGGGCCGGCGGTTGAAGCTCCGGCAGCGCCAGGAGGCTCTGGGGCGGGGGTTGGAGTTGGTGGAGTGGACTTTCGACCCGCTCGAGCTCAAGAACGCCTACTTTAACATCGAGCGGTTGGGCGTCGTTGTGAGGCGCTACATCCGCAACAAATACGGCCGCACCTCGAGCCCCTTGCACGGGGGCCTGCCCACCGACCGGCTGGTCGCCGAGTGGTGGGTGCGGACGCCGCGGGTCGAGGCGGTGGTGGGCGGACGGACCATGGCCCACAGCCCCAATCCCGTCCGCATCGCCGTCCCGGCGGCTATCGCCGAGCTGAAGCGGACCGACCGGGTGGCGGCCGAGAAGGCGCAGACGCAGGTCCGGGAGCAGTTCGAGAAGTGGTTCTCGCAGGGCTATGCGGTCACCGGCTTCGAGCGCGATGCCCAGGGGGGCTCCTACCTGCTCGAACCCACTCCGGCTGAGATTCCCGGATGAGAATCGAGTCGCTCATCCTGCGCGAAGTGCGGATGGAGCTCAAAGCTCCGTTCGAGACCAGCTTCGGGGTGACAAAGACCCGGCGCATCCTGCTGGTCGAGGCGGCTGCGGACGGCCTGACCGGCTGGGGGGAAATCACCGCCGGGGAAGGGCCGTTCTATTCCGCCGAAACCACCGAGACCGCCTGGCACGTGGTGCGCGACTTCGTGGCCCCGCTGGTGGTGGGGAAGACGATGGCGGCCGCGGCGGAGGTGGCTGGCGTGCTCCAGCCCATTCGCGGGCACAACATGGCCAAGGCCGGGGTGGAGGCGGCTCTATGGGACATCGAGGCCCAGCAGAAGGGCCTGACGCTCGGGAAGCTTCTCGGCGGCGAGTTTACCGATATCGCCTGCGGGGTCTCCATCGGCCTCCAGGAATCGCTCCCGACGCTGCTCGGGAAGGTCGAGCTGGAGCTGGGGGCTGGCTACCAGCGCGTCAAGATCAAGATCAAGCCGGGGAAGGACGTCGAACTGGTGCGGGCGGTGCGGGAAGGTTTCCCGCAGGTGAAGCTGATGGTGGATGCCAACTCCGCCTACCGCCTGGAGGACGCCGCCCACCTGAAGCGCCTCGACGATTACTACTTGATGATGATTGAGCAGCCCCTGGCCTACGACGACATCCACCAGCACGCTCGCCTGCAAGCCCAGCTCCAGACCCCGGTCTGCCTCGACGAGTCCATCCACAACGTCCGGCACGCCCAGGCAGCCATCGAGCTGCGCGCTTGCCAGATCATCAACATCAAGTTGGGGCGGGTGGGCGGCTACACCGAGGCGTGCCGGGTGCACGACCTCTGCCGGCAGCGCTCCATCCCGGTCTGGTGCGGCGGCATGCTCGAAGCCGGGGTCGGCCGGGCCCACAACATCGCCCTGTCCACGCTTCCGGGGTTTTCGCTCCCCGGCGACGTTTCCGCCAGCCAACGCTACTGGGACGAAGACATCATCGAGCCGGAGGTCGAGGTCACGCCCCAGGGCACGATACGCGTCCCCACCACTCCGGGGCTCGGCTACCGGGTGAGGCGCGACCGGGTGGAGAAGCTCACCGTCCGCCGGGAAACTTGGCGCGCCCGCTAGCCGGACTTCTGCCCTTCGCTTGTCATCCTGAGCGAAGCCTCCAGACGGACGCCCGTCTGGGCGAAGGATCTCGTCGCTGCCTTGTGCACAGGGATGAGCTTCTTCGCTCCGCCCTGGGAGTTCAGGCTAAACCACTTCAGCGCAAAGGGGCTCCGCTCAGAATGACAGGGAGAGGGGAGGAAACTTGGCGCGCCCGCTAGCCGCCCCAGCGGTCCATGTTGGCTGTTGACAGGGAAGTCCCTTCCCGCCGAGAGTGGAGCGCTCATGTTTCTCTACTTCCTCATCGCGGTGATGGTGCTCTCTTGGTCGGCAAACTTCATCATCGCCAAGGTGACCCTGCGGGAGCTGCCGCCCTTCGCTCTGCTCTTCCTGCGGGTCCTGTTTTCGAACGGACTCCTGCTGGCGCTCTATGTCAGCTCCCTTCGACTGCGCTCAGGGCAAGCCCGACAGCACCAGCGCCGGCCTCTCCAGGCCGGGGATTGGCGCTGGTTCGCCCTACTCGGCTTCTGCGGCATCGCCCTGAACCAGACCGGGTTCACCGTCGGCATCCACTACACCACCGTCAGCCACTCCTCGCTCATCATCACCTTGACCCCCATTTTTGTCCTGATCCTGGCCACGCGGATGAAGCTCGAGCGCTTCACCCCACTGAAGCTCGTGGGCATGGCCCTCTCCTTTGCGGGCGTGGCGGTGCTGTCGCTTGAGCACGGGGCGGGCTCGAACAGCCCCACGTTTCTGGGCGACCTGCTGACCCTGGGGGGGTCGCTCGGCTTCGCCCTCTACACCGTGTACGGCAAGTCGGTCTCGGAGCGCTACGACACCCTCACCTTCAACACCTATACCTACCTGGTGGGGCTGGTCGCGGTGACCCCCGTGGCCGGCTGGGAGCTCTTCGAGGTCAACTGGCACGCCGTCACCTGGCGGGGGTGGCTCGGGGTGGCTTACATGGCCGGGATTGCCTCGGTAGTGGCCTATATGATCTACTACTATGCTCTCACCAAGATCTCTGCCACCCGGGTGATTGCCTTTTCCTATCTCCAGCCTTTGCTGGCCACGGTCCTGGGCATCGCTATCCTGGGGGAGGCGGTCAGCCACCACCTGGTCATCGGCGGGGCCATGGTGCTGACGGGCGTGTTTCTGGCCGAGCGTGGCCGGGGCTAGACGTCAGGGCACGCTTCCTGCCCTGAGCCTGTCGAAGGGTCAAGCGTGCCACCGAGTCGGAGCAATCACCTGGCTTTAGCCGCTGAGGGCTGTCTTTACCTCAGGGGCTAAAGCCCCTCTTTTTTGGGCGGCGTTTCGGCACGGCTGAAGCCGTGCCCTGCTAGGCCGAGCGCGGCCGCGGGTAGGCGGACGGCAAAGGACAAGGCCTTGCCCTACTACCCGCATGGGCTGGGTGCCGGTTGTCTTGGGTAGGGCAGGGGCTTGTCCCCTGCCGCGTTTCTGGCCGAGCGCGGCCGGGGCTAGACCCACGGGCAGGGGCCCGTGGGCTGAGCAAGAAAGGCTTGCAGGCTTGACCAGCGGCCCCTTCAGGGCGAGCCTTCAGGGCAAGCCTCGCCGCTGGGGGAGCTCTCCAGGAATGGCCCGCCCATGCGTCCGGATGCGTTCTGGACGCATTACTCCTCCGGGGTATGGTCAAGGGTCAAGGGCCCTCCTCCCCACCCCCCGCGCGCAGCGACGACGGATCCCGCCCCGCGGGACTCGGCCTCGGGCCTGGGGAAGAACCGGCGAGGAATCCGGGCGGATTCCTCGCCGGTCACTGCTGATGCCCTTTGACGGCTCCGCCGGACTGGTATATTCTGCCGCGTTCGCGAGCAGCTCCGAAGGACGGTCGAATGAAGAAGCGCATCGCCGTGGTGGCGGGCGACGGCATCGGCATCGAGGTCACCCGCGAGGCGGTCAAGGTCTTGCAGGCGGCGGCCCAGGTGGGTGGGCACGAGCTCGCCTGCACGGAGTTCGACTGGGGCGCGGAGCGCTACCTGCGCGAGAGGGTTTCGCTGCCCCCGGGCGCTCTGGAAATGCTGCGGCGGGACTTCGACGTTATCCTGCTCGGGGCCTTGGGCGACCCGCGCATCCCCGACATGTCGCACGCCAAGGACATCTTGTTCGGGATGCGCTTTGGCCTCGACCTCTACGCCAACCTCCGGCCGGTCAAACTTCTGCACCCCAAGCTGACTCCCCTGCGGGACCGCGGGGTCGAAGACCTCGACTTCGTCATCGTCCGCGAGAACACCGAAGGGCTCTACGTGGCCATGGGGGGCAACTTCAAGAAAGGCACCCGCGACGAAGTGGCCCTCCAGGAGGACGTGAACACCTACAAGGGGGTGGAGCGCATCATCCGCTTCGCCTTCGACTACGCCCGCGCCCATGGCCGCAAGCGCCTGCTGATGAGCGACAAGTCGAACGCCTTGGGCTATGGGCACGACCTCTGGCAGCGGGTGTTCGCCGAGCTGGCCCCACAATACCCCGACATCGAATCCCGCCACCTCTACATCGACAACCTGGCCTTCCAGATGGTCAAGAACCCTGCCCAGTTCGAGGTGATCGTCACCTGCAATATGTTCGGCGACATCGTGAGCGACCTGGGAGCTTCGCTGGTGGGCGGGCTGGGGCTGGCGCCTTCGGGCAACGTCAACCCGGACGGGCTCTCCATGTTCGAACCGGTGCACGGCTCCGCTCCCAAGTACGCCGGGCAGAACGTGGCCAACCCCCTGGGAGCCATCCTCACCGCCGGGATGCTGCTCGACCACCTGGGTTTGTCCCAGGAGGCGGCCTGGGTGGAGGAGGCTGCCAAGGCCTCGATTGCCGAGGGCAAGACCACCCGCGACCTGGGCGGGAGCCTCAAGACCTCCGAGGTCGGCGATTGGCTGGCCAACTTCATCGCCGCCCGCTACCCCGCCCGCTCCGTTCCCACTAATCGTCGGTAGGCCGGCGAACCGGCAAGGTCTCAGTTGTTCGAGCGGGGGCCCCCGCCCCCCACTAGGCCCCAACCCCAGCCCTGCAAGGGATTCCAATCAGGCTGGCCCTGGCGGTTTGCGCGCAAAAAGCTTTACCAACCCCAGCCCCAACACAAACCCGCCCACGTGGGCCCACCAGGCCACCCCGCCCCCCGTCTGGCTGGGTGCCGCGAGCGAGGCGGTGCCGCTGAAGAACTGTATGACAAACCAATAGCCGAGCATCAGGTAGGCGGGCAGTTCCCTGATGTAGAGAACAAAAACGGGGATCAAGGTCAGCACCCGGGCGTGAGGATAGAGGAGCAGGTAGCCCCCCAGCACCCCGGCTACCGCCCCGCTGGCCCCGATCGAAGGGATGGTGGATTGCAGGTTGAACAGGGTATGAGTCACGCCGGCCCCCAGGCCGCAGACCAGATAGAAGACAAGGTAGCGGAGGCGGCCGAGGCGGTCCTCGATGTTGTCGCCGAAGATCCACAGGAACCACATGTTGCCGATGAGGTGGAGCCAGCCGCCGTGGAGGAACATGCTGGTGAAGAGCGGGAGGAGAGCGTCGCCGGCGGTGATGTCGGGGGAGGTCGGAAAGACGGTAACCCGGGCTGGCACCATCCCCATGGAGAAGATGAACCGCTCCAGGCTGGCCTCGCTCAAAGACACTTCGTAGAGGAAAGCCAGGGTGTTCACCGCAATCAGGGCGACGGTCACCCAGGGGGCGTGCCGGCTGGGGTTGGCGTCACGCAGGGGAATCATCGGCGCGCTCCGATGCTGGCCGGGGTGGGAAGCGTGCTCCAGCGCGGGGGAAGCCGCTCCCCCCGGGCCAGCAGCTCTTCGGCCTCGGCCTGGCTGGCGATGCCGCCCCGGGCCCCGATGGCGCGGCAGTTCAGGCCCGCCAAGGCGTTACTAAAACCCAGGACCCGCGTCATCGGCCAGCCCTGGAGCAGCCCGTAGACGAAAGCTCCGTGGAAAACGTCCCCAGCCCCGGTGGTATCGCGGCAGCGAACCGAGAAGGCGGGCTCGTACAGGAACCGGTCGTTCGCGAGCCCCAGGACGCCGTGGCGGCCGAGCGTGGCTGCCACCAGCTTCATCCGGGGGAAGCGGCGGCGGATTCGCTCGAGGGCTTGGAAGAGGTCGCCCTCGCCCATGAACCTGGCCGGGAAGGCCTCGGAGCTGACCAGGTAGTCGGTCTCGTCCAGCAAGGCCTCGAGGCCCGGGTAGACGTTATCCACGTCAGCGGTCACAGGAATGCCGGCTTGGCGGGCCCAGCGGGCTGCCTGGGCGGCGGCGGCCGTGTCGTGGCCGTCCAGGTGCACGAGCCGGGCCCCCTGGATCATCTCGGGGCGCAGCTCCTCCGGCCGGATGTCGAGCCGCGGGTCGCGCCGCCACAAGATGGTGCGCTCGCCCGAGCGCTGGTCGATAACGATGTAGGCCGCCTGGTTCGGGCAGTCGGGCACCACCCGGACGTCCTCGAGGTCGAGTCCTTCGCGGCGGAGGCTTTCGAGCTGCAAACGTCCGGCCTCATCCGAGCCCACCCGGCCAATGTACTTCGTGCGCAGGCCCAGCCGCTGGCAGACGACCAGCGCCGTGGCCACCTGCCCGCCGGCCTGGAGGCTCGCCGTGAGGAACTCGACCTTGGAGTTGAACCCCGGGTAGGCAGGCACCTCGATGGCTACGTCGGTGGCGTTCAATCCCAATCCGACCACATCGAATGCCATGGGCGCCCCTCCCCCGGCCGGCGTGCGCCCACTCTAGCTGAAGGGGGAGCGAGAGGGAAGGGGAGCCCGGCCGTTGTTATTTAGAGATATACTAAATAATAGCAGCGCGGAATTTTTGCCCGGCTTGCCCGGGCTGTGGTAGTCTCAAGATTTCCGGCCGCCTCCCGCGCCCGGCACGGATGTCGGCACGCCGACCACGACCGAAGCGATGCCCCTGGTAGAGTCGGAAGCCATCATCTTGCGCAGCCGTGCCTGGGGCGAAGCCGACAAGCTGGTGAGTTTTTTGAGCCGCGCTCGGGGACGGCTGCGCGGCATCGCCCCCAGCGCGCGGCGGTCGCGGCGGCGCTTCGGCGCGGCCCTGGAGCCTCTCAGCCACGTCCGCCTGTGGTTCTTCGAGCGCGAGGGTCGAGAGCTGGTCCGGCTCTCGCAGAGCGAGTTGATTGAGGGGTTCTGGGACGCCCGCGGCGACTACCAGCGCAGCCTGGCTCTGAGCCAAGTGGCGGAGCTCGCCGAGCTCCTGCTCCCCGAGCGGGAGCCCTCAGACAAGGCTTTCCGTTTGCTGCTGGCCACGCTTGAGGGCTTCAAGGGCGCGGAGTCGATCTGGCTGCCGCTCGCTTACTTTCAGCTCTGGAGCGTGCGGCTGGCCGGGTGGTTGCCCGGACTTCAGGAATGCGGCCGCTGCGGCAAGAGCCTCGGGGA
This sequence comes from Acidobacteriota bacterium, assembly GCA_016210855.1. Lineage (GTDB taxonomy): Bacteria > Acidobacteriota > Terriglobia > Acidiferrales > 2-02-FULL-67-57 > 2-02-FULL-67-57. The sequence goes on from JACQTJ010000081.1 coordinate 15,757, forward strand.
CGAACCCGGCTACTTCAGCGTAGACCGCGGCAGGGCCTTCTGCCGGGGATGCCGCCTGCCCGGGATGCGGACCCTGGGGGCGGCGAGCCGCCGGACTGTGGTCGAGATGCTGGAGAAGCCGCTACCGAAGCTTTCCCCGGAAGCTTGGGATCGCCGCCGGGCGGCCGAGCTCGGAGCGCTCTTGCTGGACGTTATTGAGTACCACGCGGAGCACAAGCTGACCACACGGGAGTTGCTGGATGAAAAGGCCTAGGCCATCGCGCCCCCGGCGCCCGCGGCAAGGCATAAGTTTCCAGGAGCTGGTCTTTGCCCTCAGCCGCTTCTGGGCCCGGCAGGGCTGCGTCATCCAGCAGCCCTACGACCTCGAAGTCGGGGCGGGGACGATGCACCCGGAGACGTTCTTCCGCGTGCTGGGGCCGGAGCCTTATCACGTAGCCTACGTGCAGCCCAGCCGGCGCCCAACCGACGGTCGCTACGGCGAAAACCCGAACCGGCTGTACAAGCACATCCAGTTCCAGGTCATCCTCAAGCCGGCCCCGGCCCGAGTCCAAGACATCTACCTTGAGAGCCTCCGGGGGCTCGGGATTGAGCTCAACCGGCACGACATTCGCTTCGAGGAAGACAACTGGGAAGCCCCCACGCTGGGGGCCTGGGGGGTGGGCTGGCAGGTGCTGCTCGACGGGCTGGAGATTACCCAGTTCACCTACTTCCAGCAGTGCGGCGGCCTGGACCTCGACCCGGCCTCGGTCGAGCTCACCTACGGCCTGGAGCGCATCGCGGCCTTCCTGCAAAAGGCCACCAATGTCTTCGACCTGGCCTGGAACGAGCAGAAGACCTACGGCCAGCTTCGCCTGGACGAAGAGCGGCAGTTCTCCGCCTATAGCTTCGAGCTCGCCGACGTCGACACCTGCCGCCAGCTCTTCAAGCTGACCGAAGAGGAGGCCGGGCGCCTCCTGGCTGCCTACCCGGCGAACGGGTCCGGGGAGGCAAAGAGGCGGTTCCCGGTGCTGGCTGCCTACGATTTGTGCCTGAAGTGCTCCCACCTCTTCAACCTTCTCGACTCGCGGGGAGCCATCTCCACCACCGAGCGCGCCGCCTTGATTGGCCGCATCCGTGACCTGGCCTGCCGGGCTGCCCGCCTCTACCTCGAGCAGAGAGGCCTCAGCCGATGAGCGAGTTCCTGCTCGAAATCGGCTGTGAAGAGATCCCCGCCTGGATGCTCCCCCGGGCACGGGCCAGCCTTAAAGAACTGCTTGAGCGCGAATTCCAGGCCCGGGGGCTGCTTCAGGGAAAGCCGGTTGAAACCTTCGGTACGCCCCGCCGCCTGGTGGCCACCTGCGCCCGCCTGGCCGAGTCGGAACCTACCCGGGTGAGCGAGGTCATTGGCCCCCCCAAGAGCGCCGCCTACGATGGCGCGGGCAAGCCCACTCGGGCGGCAGAGAGCTTTGCCGCCAGACTGGGGGTCAAGGTGAAAGACCTGAGGCGGGTCGACACCCCCAAAGGCGCCTACGTGGCGGCGGTTTCCCGCCAAGTGGGCAGGCCGACGCGGGCTGTCCTCGCTGAGGTGCTGCCCACCTTGATTCCGCAGATTGACTTCCCCCGGTCGATGTATTGGACCTCGGCCGCGGGGTTGCGCTTCATCCGACCCATCCGTTGGCTGGTGGCCCTCTTGAAAGGGGGGGTGGTGGAGTTCGAGCTCGGGGGCGTGCGCAGCGGCCGCCTGACCCTGGGCCACCGGTTGCTTTCGGGCAAGCCCGTACGGGTGGGCAAGCTAGCCGATTACCGGCGGCGTCTGCG
>JACQTJ010000082.1 GCA_016210855.1 Acidobacteriota bacterium
CCTGGGCGGTGTCGAGCACGTCGGAGCTCGTGAGCCCGTAATGGAAGTAGCGCCCCGCCCCGGCGGCCTCCGGGCCCAGGTTTTCCACCACGGCCAGGGTGAAGGCGATCACGTCGTGGCGGACCTTCTGCTCGAGTTCCACCACCCGCTCGGGCGCGGGCACCCGGGCGTGAGCACGGAGCTTCTGCGCCGCTTCTTTGGGGATCTCGCCGCACTCGGCCAAGGCCTCGCAGGCAGCCAGCTCCACCTCCAGCCACTTGGCCAGCTTGTTCTCGTCCGTCCAGACGCGGCCCATCGGCGGACGCGTGTAGCGGGCAATCATCGTCGGGTTTTTCCGTGGAGGCGATTCACCCCAGCAGTTCCCACGGCTCCAAGCGCGCCATCATACTTGATTTTCCCGCCCCGGACAAAACCCGGGTGGCGCAATCCTAGGACGGTGCGGAAAAGAGCCGACTGCGGCTAGTTTCTCTCGTCGGGCTTGAACGCTCGCTTCAGGTAGGCCGAGGCCAGGCGGGTGACCTCGGGATAGGCGGCCAGGCGGATTACCTTCTCGTACTCGCCCCGGGCCTGCTCGCGTCGGCCCAGGCGATCAAGAATCTTCCCCCGTTCGAGCAGAGCCCGGGCCCACACCCGCTGGCTGGCCTCGGGGATGTGCTCGACCTGGGCAAGCGACTCGAGTGCCCGCTCGGGATCGCCGGCAGCGTCTTCGACGAGCCCCAGCTCCAGCAGGGCGTCTTCCGGGCCCACCACGCGCGGGTTGTGAGGGTGGGCCACGAGCTCCGCGACGAGAGAGCGGCAAAGCTGCTCGGCCTCCAGGGTGCGCTGCCTGTGGCGGTAGAGCTTGGCCAGTTCCAGCGTGAAGATGGGGTTGCGGGGATAGCGAGCCCGCAGGTCTTCGACCAGGGCCCGGGCGTTGTCCAGCTGCTGTTGCCGAATGTAAGCCACCACCAGCAGGACCTGGGCGTAGGTGCGGAGGAACTCGCCCTGGGTGGCGGCTTCCTTCAAGTAGGCCAGGCCGCGCTCGCGGCTGCCGCGCACCCCGGCGAAGAAGAGAAAGAAGCGGTGCACCGGCGGCAGGCTCCCCAGCACGTAGTCGTGGACGCCGAGCACCACCCCGGGGTCGTGGATTTCCGGCCGCAACTTGCGCAGCCGCTTGTGGTAGTCGTAAGCCTTTTCGCCCCGGCGCAGCCCGTCGAAGTATTTGGCTTCGACCCCCGCGCTGTAGTTGGCCTGGTTGCCGTAGATGAGCCCGGCGGCAAACAGGCCGTCGGTGTCGTTGCGTTCCTGCTGCAGGCGGCGGAGGGCGAGTGCGAGGGCGTCGCGGCTGACGGCGCGGAAGCGCTGGTCGAGGGCGGGGTCGGACGGCAGCCGTTGGTGCTTGAGGAATTCGTTGGTGGTGACGAAGAGCTGGCTTTGCAGGCTGCCCTGGCGGGCGAGGATTTCGTAGAGCAGGGCGGAGGCCCAGAAGGCCCGCACCGTGGCGCTCTCTGGCTCCGCCTGGGCCACTTCCGCGAAGAGCTCGAGGGCCGGTTCGAACTCCAGGCTGTAGATGTGCTCGAAGGCGGCGCGGAGCTTCTGCTCGCTGGCGGCGGAGATGGCGGTGGTGACGGGCCGCAGTTGCGCCTGGGGTCGAGCCTCCTCCTGGGCAGCGGCAGCGGGCCACAGCCCGGCGACGAGCACCGCAACTCCCAGCAGGCCGTACCTCGCCCCTCGAAACACCTGCTCCTTTTAGCCTCCCGGCTGCGAAGACGCAAGGAGGAATATGAAGCCTAGAAGCGGAGTGTCGGCACCGGAGCGCGCTGGGAGGTCACCAACAGTTCCGGTGAGCCCAGGAGCGAGAGCGGGAAGCGGCCTCGGCGGCGCTCCAAGGCCTGCTCAGCCGCGAGCCGGGCCACTTCGGGCGAGTTGTTGTTCTCGCTCAAGTGGGCGAGGACGAGGGTGCGGGCCGTGCCGTCGAAGTCGCACTCCAGGAACTCGGCCAGGGCCTCGTTCGAGAGATGTCCGAGGCGGCTCGCCACCCGCTGCTTGATGAACCACGGATACGGCCCCCGGCGGAGCATTTCCCGGTCGTGGTTGGCCTCGAGCACCAGGCAATCGCAGCCGCGCAGGTGCTCCTTCACCAAGGCAGTCAGGAAGCCCAGGTCCACCGCCAGGGCGATCTTCACCCCCTGGGCTTCGAAGCGGAAGGCGACGGGCTCGCCGGCGTCGTGGGGGATGGCGAAGGGAACCACTTCGATGTCCCCGACCGCAAAGCGTTGGCCCGGGCGGAAGTGCTCCACCCGGGGCAGGGCGGCGAGCTCTGGCAGGGCTTCCCGGGTGCCCTCGGCGAGATACACGGTGGCGCCGAATTCCTCGGCCAGCGCCGCCAGGTGGGCGGCGTGGTCAGCGTGCTCGTGCGAGACGACGATGGCGCTGAGCCCGTCGGGGCACAGGCCGACAGCTTCCAGGCGCTTCAGAGTTTCCCGCTTCGACAGCCCGGCGTCCACCAGCAGGCGGGTGCGATCGGTGGAGAGCAGGGCAGCGTTGCCGGAGGAGCCGCTACCCAGGATGGTGAACTCGACCGCCGTGGCCGTCCCTCTCACTAGGTTCGCCCAGATGTAGCAGGAAAGCCCGGCAGCGTCAACGGGGATTTCTGGGGTGGTTGCGCCGCAGCGGCGTCCCGGGTAGACTTTCTCCAGGATGGAATTGCCCCGGAAGTCAGTTCAAGGAGGGTGTCCATGGTAGTCGTTAACCCTGTGCCTCCAGAGAAGGCGGCAGCGGAAGTCAAACCCCTCTATGAGCAGTTGGCGAAGAAGTTCGGGCATATGCCGAACTTTTTCGCCGTGATGGGTCACCGGCCGAACGCGCTCAAGAACTTCGTGCCGTTCTATGCCGCGGTGATGGGGGAAGGCACCATCGAGCCAAGGTACAAGGAGCTGGCCTACCTGAAGACGGCGCTACTGAACGGCTGCGAGTATTGAACGCGCGCCCACACCGCTTCGGCGAAGCGGGTCGGCATCACGGAAGAGCAGATCCAGGCCTTGGCCTTCTACCACCGCAGCCCCCTGTTCGATGACAAAGAGAAGGGCACCATTCTTTACGCAGAACGGATGACACGCGGGGCGGCGGCCATCCGGGAGGGGACGCTCGAGGAACTGAGGAAGTATTACAGCGAAGACCAGATCGTGGAGCTGACGCTCGTCATCGCGGTGGCCAACTTCACCAACCGCTTCAACGACGCCCTGCAGGTCGAGCCCGACCTGGGTTAGCGGCGACTACGGCTCTTCCAGCTCGGACTTGGCTTCCAGGATGGCTTTGTCCACGTGGGCTTCCTGGCGCTTGTCGAGGTTATCCACCATGTCCCAGACCGGGTCCTCGGGCAGCTCGATCTCTCGAGACTTTCCGGTGCGGGCGTGCCGGATCAGCACGACAAAGTTTCCCCGGTTGTCGTCGTGGGTCTTGAGCTCGACCTTGAGATCAGGCGCCAGGGCCCGCAACCGGGCTTCGATGGCGTCCCAGTACTTGTCGTCTTCGCCCATGGCCTGCTTCCCGGAGGTGCCGGAGCCCTATGGTGTCGGCTTTTGCCGGCCGGGTCAAGGGCAGCCCGCGCTTGACCCCCGAGAGGCTGTGGCATAGGATGCCTGTGCTCCAACCGCTCGGGAGCCCCCGCTGAGGGCGCAGCCAGAACAAGAAGGGTGGCCATGGGCCAGAAAGCCGCAGCACCCGCGAAAAAAAAGATCCTGGTGGCCGACGACGACGTCTCCATTCTCCGTCTGGTGGAAATGATGCTAACCCGCCACGGCCTGGTGGTGCTCACGGCCCGGGACGGCGAAGAGGCGTTTCAGAAGGCGGTCATCGAAAACCCCGATGCCGTGCTGCTCGACATCAAGATGCCCAAGCTGAACGGTTTCGAGGTGTGTTCCAAGCTGAAGCACACCGAGAGCACAGCCAAGATTCCGGTGGGCTTTCTCACCGCCGCCAAAGACGTGGCCTCCTACAAGGAGGCGCAGGACCTGGGCGGCATCCTCTACGTCACCAAGCCCTTCAAGCCCGAAAAGCTGATTGACGCCGTCGGCCTGCTGCTGGGTTCCCGCGGGCAGTCGCCCAAGCTCTAGGCTGCGAACGGCGGGCCGCCCTACGGCCGCGGCGAGACCCCGAGACGCTCGAGCTCCTCCTCCATCCGCCCGGTCAGGGTGTAGAAAGCCATCTTGTGGTCGGCGAGCAAGGAGAGCAGCGGGTAGCGGAAGGTGGCCGGGCGGTTGCGCTCGATGAAGAAATGGGAGAACCAGGCGAAGCCGTAGCCGACCACGGGGGTGAGCGCCAGCAGCCACCAGGTGCGGGTCAGCAGAGCCCCCACCAGCACTGCCAAATAGGAGAGCGTCCCCGCCAGATGGACGGCTCGGGTGGCGGGGCAGCTGTGCTCGGCCACATAGTAGGGCCAGAACTCCGCAAACGTCATCTTGCGATTGTCCGCCATCAGCCCGACTCTTCTAGCATGCCAGTTCCTCGCGGCTGAGCTCCAGCCCGTCCAGGTGGCCGAGCAGGGTGAGGCCAAGACGCTCGGGCTGGAAGAACTCCCGGGCGACGCCCTGCAACTCGTCCGGAGTAACGGCCTCAGCCGCCGCCAGGATTTCCTCCGGGGTGAAGCTGCGCCCAAAGTAAATCTCTTCCCGGGCCAGTTTTGCCATCCGGGCGCTGGTGGATTCGAGCGAGAGCATCAGGTTTCCCTTGATATTCTCCTTGGCTTGGCGAAGGTCGTCGGCCGAGACGGGCTCGCGCTTCAGGCGGGCGAACTCGGCGAGGATCAGGCGCAGCGTCTGCCGGGCGGTCTCCCGGGCGGTGCCAGCGTAGACAGTCAGGCACCCGGTGTCGCGGTAGGCGTTGACGTCCGAGAAGATGGCATAGGCCAGCCCTTCGCGCTCGCGGACGTTCTGGAACAGCCGCGACGACATCCCCCCGCCCAAGATGGTGTTCAACAGAGAGACGGCGTAGCGCTGCTCGTGGGGCAGCGGATAGCAAGGCGCCCCCACGCAGAGGTGCACCTGCTCGAGCTCACGCTTGCTGCGGGTGCTGATGCGGGCCTGCGGAACGGGGACCGGGTCGGAGGCCCCGTCCCGGTGCGGCTTCAAGTGCTGCAGTTTCTCGCCCACCAGTTCGACGAACCGCCCGTGCTCCAGCCGCCCGGCGGCGGTGATGAGCATTTGATTGGGCACGTACCAGCGCCGGAAGAACTCGAAGAGCAGCTCGCGGCCGAAGCCGCTCAGGGTCTGCTGGGTCCCCAGGATGGGCCGGCCGAGTGGGTGGTCCGACCAGAAATTCTCGGAAAAGATCTCATGGACCAGGTAGTCGGGGTTGTCCTCTTCCATGTGGATTTCTTCCAGGATGACGTTGCGTTCTTTTTCGATGTCGGCTTCGCGGAACAACGGGGCCAGCACCAGGTCGGCCAGCACGTCGAAGGTACGCGGCAGGTGTTCGTCCATCACCTTGGCGTTGAAGCAGACCATCTCCTTGGCGGTGAAGGCGTCCATCTGCCCGCCCACCGAGTCCGTCTCCCGGGCGATTTGCTCGGCCGAGCGGTGCTCGGTGCCCTTGAAGACCATGTGCTCGATAAAATGGGAGATGCCGGTCAGCCCCGCCGGCTCGATCCGCGAGCCGCTCTTCACCCAGATCCCCACCGCCACCGAGCGCACGTGCGGCATCTCTTCGGTGACGATGGTGAGCCCGTTCGCCAGCCGCTCTTTCCGCACCGTGTTCGCTTCGCTGACCATGGCGCAGCTTCGGGACAGTGGACTTGGGCGCCGCGCCCGACAGCGAAAACTTGTAGCATAACTGCGGTGGATTTGCACCCGTGGCGGCCGTCCTCTAGAATTGGAGGCGTTGCCGGCGGCCCGCGCTCTTCGGCACCTCCACCATGCCCGCTGCACTCATCGGCCTCGACCTCGACGAGCTCCGCCACCGGACGGAGCAGTGGGGCGAGCCCGCCTACCGCGCCCGGCAGCTCTTCCACGCCCTCTATGCCGAGGGCTGCCACGACTTCCGCCGCATGGCCAGCCTTCCGCAGCGGCTGCGGGAGCGCCTGGAGCGCGAGGCCAGCCTGGGCCTGCCGCGGATCGAGCGCCGCTTTCCCTCCGCCGACGGCACCACCCGCTATGTCCTGCGCCTCGGCGACGGCAAGACCATTGAGACCGTTTGGATGCCGGAAGCCCGACGACAGACCCTTTGCCTCTCGACCCAGGCCGGCTGCCCGGTGGACTGCCACTTCTGCGCCACCGCTCAGCTCGGCCTCATCCGCAACTTGACTGCGGGGGAGATCGTCGGGCAGGCGCTGGCCGTCCTGGCCGACCACTGCGACGACCGCCGGCCGCAGACCAACGTGGTGCTGATGGGGCAGGGCGAGCCGCTGCTCAACTACGACGCCACCCTGAAGGCCGTCCGGCTGATGGCCGACCCCCAGGGGATGAACATCCCTCTGATGAAGATCACTCTCTCCACCTCCGGCATCGTTCCCGGCATCCGCCGCCTCGCCCGCGAAGAGCGCCGCCCCAAGTTCGCCCTCTCGCTCAACGCCACCACCGATGAGCAGCGCTCCGCCCTGATGCCCATCAACCGGAAGTACCCCATCGCCGCCCTGCTCGAGGCTTGCCGTCAGGTCCCCTTGCGGCCGCGGGAGCGGTTGACCCTTGAGTACGTCTTGCTCGGCGGCGTGAATGACACTCCCGAAGACGCTCGCCGCCTGGTCGCGCTCACCCGCGGGCTGCGCTCGAAGATCAATCTCATTCCTTGGAACGCCGTGCCGAACCTGCCCTATTGCGTCCCGACCAACGAAGCCGTCGAGGCCTTCCAGAAAATTCTCCGCCAGGCCGGCCGCCTGGCTTTCATCCGCCGCTCCCGCGGCCAGGACGTCGCCGCCGCCTGCGGCCAACTGGCTCTGCTCGAAACTCCGGTCGTGACCCGGGCGCATGCTCTTCGGGACCATCGACTACGAGTATGATGGCGACGGCCGGCGGGTGAACAAGGCCGATGTGAGGCTGTACTGGTACGGGGGTGGGAGCGAAGTCTTGATGGACTGGCAGGGCCCCAGCCCGGATCGGTATGTCTACTTTGCGGGCCGGCGCATCGCCTGGCGGAAGTCCACCGGGGAGGTGCGCTACTACTTTTCGGACCACCTGGGCTCGGCGCGGGTGGTGACCGACCCCGCCGGGGTAGCATTCGCATGTCGGGCAAAGGAAGAACCAGACAATTCTACAAGTATGATGACTTGCACAACGAGATCGAGGTATACGATCGGTTTGGCAGACACCTAGGGGTGATCGATGCAAGAACAGGCGACGGAGTTCCAGGCAAGGGACCGATTCCAGGACGATCAATAAG
>JACQTJ010000088.1 GCA_016210855.1 Acidobacteriota bacterium
CTTTTCTATGTGGGCGGCATCACGCTGCTGGTGGGGCTGATCCCGTGGACGCGAGTAGGGATAGACGCCAGCCCCTTTGTGCGCGCCTTCCAGGCCGTGGGCCTGCCGGCGGCCCCGAGCGTGATGAACTTTGTCGTGCTCACCGCCGCCCTCTCGAGCGCCAACACCAACCTCTACCTCACCTCGCGGATGCTCTTTTCTCTCTCCCGCGGCGGCTATGCCCCGGCCGGGCTGGGCCGGCTGACCCGGCGCGGCATTCCCCTGGGGGCGCTGCTCCTCTCCAGCGCCGGCATGGCCGGGGCGGTGCTGGCGCAGAAGTTTTTCCCTGGGCAGGCCTATCTCTATATGATTGGAGCGGCCTTCTTCGGCGGGCTCTACGTTTGGATCATGATTCTGGTGACGCACCTTGCCTTCCGCCGCGCCCACCGCGCCAACCAGCGGCTCGCTACTTTCATGCCGGCGTTTCCCGCCTTGACCTGGCTCGGGCTGGTGGGCTTGGGAGTGGTGAGCGTCTGTACCTTGTTCGTCCCCGGCCTCCACGTGACCCTGCTCGGGGGGCTGCCCTGGCTGGGGCTGCTCTCTCTCGCCTACTGGGGATGGCACCGGCGGCGCCGGCAATCTGCTTCCGGGAGTGACCGATGAATGACCTGCTGGCCCTGCGCCAAGAGTTTCCCATCCTTGAGACCACTACGTATCTCATCAGTAATTCGCTCGGCGCCATGCCCCGCGGGGTTTCGGCCGCCCTGGAAAGCTACGCCCGCACCTGGGCCACCCGCGGGGTGCGCGCCTGGGAAGAGGGTTGGTGGGAGATGGCGGTGGCGGTGGGCGACAAGATTGCTCCCCTCATCGGCGCCGACCCCGGCACGGTTTCCCTACACGAAAACGTGACCCTCACCCAGGCGGTCATCGCCTCTTGCTTCCGCTTCGATGGCCCCCGCCGCAAGGTGGTGCTCACCGACAAGGAGTTTCCCTCGGTCATCTATTTCTGGCACGCCCAGCGCGCCCGGGGCGCAGAGATTGAACTGGTGCGGACCGAAGAGGACCCCCTGCGCGTTCCCACGGAGAAGCTGCTGGCCGCGATTGACGACCGCACCCTGCTCGTGCCCTTCTCGCACGTGCTCTTCCGCAGCGCCTACGTGCAGGACGCCGAGGCCATCGTCGAGAAGGCCCACCGCGTGGGCGCTTACGTCATCCTCGACGCCTACCAGTCGGCCGGGGTACTGCCCGTGGAGGTGAAGAAATGGAATGCGGACTTTGCGGTGGGCGGTACCCTGAAGTGGCTCTGCGGCGGCCCGGGCGTCGCCTATCTCTACGTCCGCCCCGACCTGCGCGCAAAACTGGAACCGACCATCACCGGCTGGCTGGCTCATCGCCGTCCCTTTGACTTCGAGGTGGGCCCGACCGCTTACCGCGACGACGCCTTCCGCTTCCTGAACGGCACCCCGCACATCCCCGCATTCTATGCCGCCAAACCGGGCTTGAAAATCATCGGGCAAGCGGGCGTCAAAGACATCCGCCAGCGGTCCCTGCACTTGACCCGGCGCTTGATGGAGCGCGCCCGGGAGCGCGGCTGGCGCGTCCACACTCCCGAGGCCGACCGCGAACGCGGCGGCACGGTCACGCTCGACGTTCCCCGCGCCCCGGAGGTCCTCCAAGAGCTTCTCCGTCGCGACATCCTGGTGGACTACCGGCCGAGCGCCGGCATCCGCGTCTCGCCCCACTTCTACAACAGCGAGGAAGAAGTGGACCGGGTCGTCACCGAGATCGCCTCCATCCTTGCCTCTCTCTGAGTCCGCCTCGGCAAGGGAACTTTTGTGCCCCTGCCCCCGCAGGGGTACAATCCGGCCAGAGCAGCCCGGCGCGTAGGAGGTGGCGTCAATGAAACTCAGCCTGAAGGGAATGGCCGTCTCGCTCGCCCTGGTCTGGGGTGTTCTAGCCATGTTCTTGACCGGGCTGGCGAACTTGATCTGGCCCGGCTACGGGCAGGCGTTCTTGGAACTGATGGCCTCGGTGTACCCTGGCTACCACGCCACGGCTAGCATCGGGCAGGTGGTGATCGGGGCTCTGTACGGCCTCGTGGACGGGTGCGTTTGCGGAGCCATCTTCGCCTGGCTCTACAACCGTTTCGCATCGGTTTAGCGCCAGAAGGAGCGCTTTCCCACCAGGGGCGGGCCGGGCAAAAAGCGGTTGACACCCCTCCCGCACGAGCATAGACTCCTCGCACCAATTGGGTGGGTTCTCCTGCCTGCGTGGGAGCAGGCGGCTATTGCGTATTCTTTTCTACGTTCCTGATAACGCCATCACCCACAGCTTCATGCCCACGCTGTGGCCGCACCTGCTGAAGGCGCTCACGCCGCCCGGCCACCAGGTCACCACCGTTGACGGCAACGTCATCCGCCTGGCCCCGGAGGAGCTGGCCGACTACGTGCGGCGCGAGCGCGTAGACCTGGTCGGCATCGGGGGCATGACCCGCACCATCCACCGCTCCTACGCCGTCGCTGATAGCCTGCGGGCGTTGGGCGTGCCGGTAGTGATGGGCGGCCCCCACGTCACCGAGGAGTCCGAGGAAGCTCTCGAGCACGCTGACGCTGTGGCCTGCGGGGAGGCCGACGAGCTCTGGCCGAAGATGCTGGCCGACTTCGAAGCCGGCACGCTCCAGCCGATCTACCGGGCTCACGAAAAGCCCAGCCTGGAGAACTACCCCATCCTCGGCTGGGAGGAGATGGACTTCAAGCAGTTCACCCTGCTGCCCCGCTGGCTCTATCGCTGGCTGCGCTGGAGCGGCTATGACCGCTATGACATCAACATCACCCCGATGGAGTCCGGTCGCGGCTGCCCGTACCGCTGCGACTTTTGCACCGTCAGCCCCTTCTTCGGGGAAAAAGTGCGCTTCCGCACCAACGAGAATGTGATCGAGGAGCTGCGGCTGCTCGAGCGCCTGGGGCGCACCTTCGTCTTTTTTGTGGACGATAACTTCGCCATCAACCCCCCCCGCACCAAGTCCCTGCTGCAGGCCATGATCGAGGCCGGAGTACGGATGCCTTGGGCGGCGCAGATTTCCATGAACCTGTTGCGCGACCCGGAGCTGCTCGACTTGATGAAGCGCTCCGGCTGCATCGGGGTCTTCATCGGACTCGAGTCGGTGCTACCCGAAAGCCTGGCCCAGGTCAGCAAGAGCTTCAACAAGCCCGAGGAGTACGCCCGCATCATCGCCGAGCTCCACCACCGCGGCATGTACTCGGTCACGGGCTTCATCTTTGGCATCGACGCCGACCGCCCGGGCGGGGCCACCAAGACCTGGGAAGTGTTGCGCTCCTGGACCCCGGGCTTCTTCCCCGTCTTCAGCCAGCTCACCCCGCTCCCCGGCACCCCCCTCTACAAAATGCTCCTCCAACAGAACCGCCTGGAGCACCGGCACTGGCTCAACTACCGCCCCTACGGCGCCGCCTTCCAGCCCAAGCATATGACTCCGGCCGAACTGGAAGCCGAAATCCGCACCGCCTGGCAGCTGGCCTACAGCGCCTCCAGTGTGTTCGAGCGCATGCGCCGCCTGCGCGGGCGCCGCTGGATTCACAAGCTCATCTATTTGTTCGCCACTCTAGCCTTCCGTGGGGTCTACTTCCGCCAGATGACCGCGCGCGCCTGGCTGAGCGCAGTGTGGAGCTACCGCCGCGCCCTCTGGGAAATCTTCGCTCCCCGCACGCCCCAACCGGAGCCCGCCACCTCCGAACCTGAGCCGGCCCCCGCCGACTAGCCCCGCAGCAGCCCGACCAGCCCCATCATCCTTCCGGTACGCCCCTGTTCGGCCCTTCCGTATCTTGTCATTCCGAGCGAAGCGAGGAATCTCGGCGCTGCACGATTCCCACTACCCCCATCATTCTTCCTGTTCTTCCTTGTTCAGCCCGATGCGAAAAAAACAAGTCCGTGCGGCAGGCGGTGCAGTGGGGCAAAACCCAAGGGCGGCGGGCCTTGAGGCCGGCGGCCACGAGCTGGCGGCGGTTTGCTTCCACTAGGTCCAGGCGGAACTTCTCCCCGTGGGGGGAGGTGAGGGCTGGACGGGGGCGAGTTTGACCCGGCGCTGAATCGAGCAGCGGCTGCTGCCAGTGCACCTGGCTGGGCGAGGGCTCGGTGCGGCGCACGAGCTTGTGCCAATAGGGGAACCTGGCCTCGAAGGCCTGAACCACTTCCGGGCCCACTTCGTAGCAGCAGCGGTGGATGCCGGGGCCGAAGGCGGCGACTATCTCCTCGGGCTTCGAGCCGAACTCCTGCCGCATCCGCCCCACGGTCTTGGCGGCGATGCCGGCCAGCGTCCCGCGCCAGCCAGCGTGCACGGCCCCCACCACCCGCCGCACAGGATCGGCCAGCAGGATGGGCAGGCAGTCGGCCACTTGCACGGCCAGCAGCAAGCCCGGCTGATCGGTGATGGCGGCATCGCCGGCGAACTCGAGCGCTCCGTCGCGCTCGCGTGTCGGTTTCCCCCAGCCGTCCGAGCCTTCGTGCCGGCCGCGAACGACCCTGATGATGTCGGTGTGCCGCTGCCGCAAAGTCACAAGTTGCCAACCCCCCGGGGGAGACACGGCGCGGAGCAGGCCGCGGCGGTTCCTTTCTACCGACGCCGGGGTCTCGGCCACCGAGTAGTCGAGGTTGAACTCGCCGGGGGCGCGGGTCGAAAACCCGTGCCGCAGCCAGCGGTAGCGCGCCAGGTTGGGGGCGCGCAGCAACTCGATGTTGGGCCGGGTGGTCATGCGCGAACCTGTTGGTCGGAGTCCGATGATACACTAGCGCTTCCCATGATTGTCGGCACCGGGATTGACCTCGCCGAGCCGGCCCGGGTGCGGGCGGCCGCGGAGCGCTATGGCCGGCGCTTTCTCGAGCGCATCTTCACGCCCAAGGAGATCGCTTACTGCGAGCGCAAGCGCAACAAGTGGGAGCGCTACGCCGCCCGCTTCGCCGCCAAGGAGGCGGCCTTCAAAGCCCTGGGGATCGGCTGGCGGCGGGGGGTGCGCTGGCGGGACGTCGAGGTGACGAACCTCCCGAGCGGACGCCCCACCCTGCAGCTTGCTGGCCAGGCCAAGAGATTCGCCTCCCGGCACCGAGTCCGCCACATTTCCCTCTCCATTACCCACGCGGAGCAGTTCGTCCTCGCTCAGGTGATCTTCGAGAAATAGGCACTGGGTCGGCCCCCGCCCTCGACACACCCCTGAAAAAGTTCAGAACTTTTTGCTGGCGGCCTCGTAGTTACCCTATGGACGCCAGGACGCATGGCGTGGGGCGGGTCCGGCGGCGAAGAGTATTTTCCCCCGGCCTGCTAACTGCGGCTGCCCCCGGGCGTCTAAGAAGTCGGACACGGAATTCAGGGCGCGGAGCCCGCCACGCGATGCTGAACCGTGAAGAGACCAGACCGAACCCAGGGAGGGTACATGCGCAGACTCTTCACTGCAGCGTTGCTCGTCGCGCTGGTAGCCGTCCTGGCTGCCAGCTCCCTGTGGGCTAAGACCCACAGCTTCAAGCTCTTCAACGACGCCACGATCAATGGGACCGAGCTCGGGCCCGGCACCTACAAATTGGAATTGAACGGCCAGAACGAAGCCGTCATTTCCCGTGGGGGCGAGGTGGTGGTGAAGGCCCGGGTCGAGACCCGGCCAACGAAGGGAACGGATCAGCCCGGCTCGGTGCTGCGGGCCGCAGACGGCAGCATCCGGGAAATCCGGTTGAACAGCTTGGTGGTTGTGTTCGTCCGCTAGGCTGCGGGCACGGCCATAAGGCCGGAGCGGTGCGACACAACTATCGCCAGGAAGGCGGGGCGGGTTGGTGCTCCCGTTACCGTCCCGCCTTCCCTCTTTTTCTGCTCATGCGGACTGGCAACGCCGGCTATTATTCCAGCTCGAATTCGCTCTTGGTAAGCCCCGGGGGCAACTGGAACAGCCCGGCGTCCAGCCTCCGCCGTTCCGCCTTCGCCACCGTCTCTTCCGCCACCACCTGCTGGCCTTCGTAGGTGAGGGAGCGGACCGGAAAGCCCTGGATCTCGCGGCCGCCGGAGACCAGACGGGCCCCGGCCCCCCCCAACGGCTCAAGAAAGCGGGTCAGGGTCTGGAAGGTCTTGTATTCGGGCTCGCCCAGTTGTAGCTGGTCTAGGGGAGCAGCCCAGAACTCGCCCACGCGCTGGCCCTGGCTGATCTGCTCGTAGCGGATGCAGGTGTAGGGCCCGACTTTTTCTTCCCGGCCTACTTCGCGCACGGTCGTCGCCGCCCCGCTGCCCATCTGCAGCTTCATCATCTCTTCGATCATCCGGCGGCGCTCGGGGGGCATCTGGGCGAGCTGGGCGTCCATCTGCTTGCGGGCCTCCTCCATGCGCTGCTGCATTTCGCGGACTTTGGCGGCGGTCAATTCGGTGTACGTGCCGGCGGCGCGGTCGACGACCCACACCACCTGCTTGGCTTCATCGAAGATGGTGACGGTGTCCTCGCCTTCGGCGCTTTTCGACTCGATCCGCAGCCGCCCGGCGTCGAGGTAGAAGGTGGTGCGTCGGAGGGGAGTGGGGTTGCCCGGCTCGCGCTGCTCCTGCTCGATGACAACTCCGGCGCTCGCCACCAACCCCGTACCCCAAACCCCCAGAACTAGCTCCAAAACTGGCAGAAGCTTAGGGCCTCTCATGAAGTGGAGTCCCTTTCTCCGACCCCGCAGAGAATCGTACGCGCTTTGGGGGCGGAGGGTCAATGACCGCTCCCGGACCCGGGAACCGCGGGAGTCAAGCCGTGGCACGGGAAGAATTCTACGCGGCCGGGGCTCGGGCGGGCAACGGGAGGAGGGAAAACCCCCGCCGGCTTGGCCGGCGGGGAGAAGGTTGTTGAGCCTGGACCCTAGAGGGCGGCAGCCCCGGCCGTTCGCCTTTGCTGATAGCACTCGCGGCAGTACACCGGTCGCCCCTGGGTGGGCTTGAAGGGCACGGTGGTTTCCTTACCGCATTGCGAACAAACGGTGACGGTCTCTACCCGCTGGTAGTGGCCCCCTCCGCTCAGGTTCTGGTTGCGCTTGGCCTTACAGGGTTTGCAGCGCTTGGGTTCGTGCTTGAAACCTTTGTCGGCGAAGAACATCTGCTCGCCGGCGGTGAAGACGAACTCGGCGCTGCAGTCGACACAAACAAGGATCTTGTCCTGGAACTCCATCCCTGACTCCCCACGCACGCGGGCTCAACCCCGGCCCGGCCTCCCTCTTCCCCGGAGGGATTGCGGGCGGACCTAGCTGAGTTCGCGCCTCTGTTTTTTTCGTGCCCTCTTGCGAGCCAGTGCCTGCTTGATCCTGCGTTTCTCCCCGGGCTTCAGGTAGAAGGAGTGTTTCTTGATCTCTTTGATGATGTCTTCCTGCTGCACCTTCCGCTTGAACCGCCGAAGAGCACTTTCCAGAGACTCCGCCTCTTGCACCCGGACTTCCGCCAACCGACTTGCCTCCCCTTGGGTCGCTTGTAGACAGTAAAGGCGCGTTACACTTACCGAAAAGCGCGCTCTCAAGTCAAGAAGTTTCTCTTCCCCGCTGCCCGCGGAGCCCCGGTCTGCCTCCCCTCCGCCGTCCCCAGCAGCCCGGGCCGGCGAGAAGGGGATTTTCCCCCTTCCCGGACCTCTCCTTGCTATAATGGGTTGCCCTGGTCGCCCTCGTTCCGAGTGGCCGACTCCGCGGGACCTGACTCCTGCCCCGAGGCGGTACCCATGAGTAACGAACTAGAGAAACTTCCCCTCAGCGAATACTACGAGCTGCTCGATTCCCGCACCTATGCCCGCACCGCCAAGCGCTGGGTGGCGCTCTGCGCCCTGAAGAGCAAGTTCGGCAAGGAGCTGAAGCTCTACGAGTGGAACTGGCGGGGGGAAGAGAAGGGCTGGAAAGTGGCCCTGGCCAACCTGAACGTCGCCTCCATCAACCTGAGGCGGGTGGCCACCGACGCCGAGCAGCTGGCAGCCCGGCACGACATCCCGCTGCGCTGGACTTAACACCGGGGAGGCACCCATGACCAAAATCGCTTCCGTTCACGCCCGCGAAATCCTCGACTCCCGGGGCAATCCCACCGTGGAAGCTGACGTGCGCCTGGAGGGCGGTGCTTTTGGCCGCGCCGCCGTGCCCTCGGGAGCCTCGACCGGCGAGCACGAAGCCCTGGAGCTGCGCGACGGCGAGAAGTCGCGCTACCTGGGCAAAGGCGTGCGCAAAGCGGTCGAGAACGCCAATACGCTCATCGCCCCGAAAGTGAAGGGCCGGGACGCTGCCGACCAGGCGGGACTCGACCGCTTCCTCTGCGAGCTCGACGGCACCCCGACGAAGTCGAAGCTGGGGGCCAACGCCATCCTGGCGGTCTCGATGGCCGCGGCCCGCGCCGCGGCTGCGGCCAAGGGTGTACCGCTCTACAAATACCTGGCCCCCGCTGGGCGGGGGAACCTGCTGCCCGTCCCGATGATGAACATCATCAACGGCGGCGCCCACGCCGATAACAGCGTGGACTTCCAGGAGTTCATGGTCTTCCCCTTCGGGGCGAGTTCTTTCAAAGAGGCCATTCGCTGGGGCGTCGAGGTGTTCCACAACCTGAAGAGTGTCTTGAAGAAGCGTGGTCACGCCACTGGCGTGGGCGACGAGGGCGGCTTTGCCCCCAATCTGAAGTCGAACGTGGTGGCGGTGGAGGTGATTCTTGAGGCCATCGCCGCCGCGGGCTACAAGCCCGGTGAGCAGATTGCGCTGTGCCTCGACCC